>DASTRO010000224.1:0-5887 GCA_035761165.1 Gemmatimonadaceae bacterium
GCGCGTGGGTGATGGCTCGGTGGAGCCCAACCTGGAGCTGCGCGACTGGATGCGCGACCGCAGCGGCACCGGGCACCTGGCCGTGCTCGGCGTGCGCGGGCGCGTGCCGCTGCCGCTCGGCGCGCAGCTCTTCCCGAGCGCCGGCGTCGCCACCGGTCGGCTGGCCGCGCCGCCCGGCGCCGGCGAGGCCGGTGCGCCGGTGCACGGCTGGCAACTGTCGCTGGCCGTCCGCTACTGAGCCGCGCCTCCACGCACGATGCGGCGCGCCGCGCTCAGAAGCGCGGCTCGATCGTCACGCCGAGCACGATGTTCCCCTCGTCGCGCGGGTGCGGCGTGGAGGGACACCAGCCGCCGTTGTCGAAGTAGGCGTTCATGCGCTTGCCCGTGACCAGGCGTGCCGAGATCGTGCCGAGCGGACCGCGGGCGCTGGCGCGGATGGTGGGCAGGAACGAGACGTCGTGCTCGCAGTTGCCCTGCTGCGGCCGCCACGGCCGCGTGTTGTGCGCGTCGTTGTTCCAGCGGATGCGGGCGAGCGAGACGCCGGCGCTCCACTCGGGCGTGAAGTAGTCCACCGCCAGCCACTGGCTCGACGCGCCCGGCCCGATGGCGGCGCCGAGCACCTGACCGCGGTGCGTGTACCCCTGCGGCACGCGGGCGCTGGTGTAGAAGCTGCCCACCGGACGGTAGTAGCGGCTGGGGTCCTGCTCCACGTTGGTGTACTCGGCCTGGAGCCGCACCGTGCCGCCCCGCAGCAGCACGTCGCTCGCCCACTGCAGCCCCACCGTGTGGCCGCGCGAGTGGCCCGGCGAGACGAGCAGGTCGCGCAGGCTGCGTGGGAAGGCCGCGCGCGCCACCTCGGCGTGGAACTCGAAGCCCGCCGCCGGCAGCACCCACCGCGTGAACAGGGAGAGCAACTGGTCGCGGCCGCCGAGCACGGAGTCGGCCGCCGCCGCGTAGTCCGGCTCGGGTACGGATGCGAGCACGTCCAGGGCGTGCGCGGCGATGCCGGTGGCGCCGTCGGCCACCGCGTAGACGGCCCGCGCGGCCCCCACCGTGAGGCCGGCCACGCCGCGCGGCTGGAGCGTGAGCGCGGCGGCCGAGTACGACCGCAGGTCGTTGGTCGTGACGGTGTCGAAGAAGGCGGACTCCGAGAGACCGCCGAGCAGGTAGCGGAACTCGAGGGCGCCGAGCGGGGTGGCGATCGGGCGGGCGCTGCGCAGGAAGAGGTGGGGGAAGCCGCCGGCGTTGTTGCTGAGAATGAGCGCGTTGCGCACGCCCGGCCCCCACCACTCGTTCTCCGTCGCGAAGCCAGCGTCGAGCGCGCCGAGGGCGACGGTGACGGAGCTCTGGCCGGGGTCGAGGCGCGCGATGCGCGCGTCGCCGAAGCGGAGCGGCTGATCGATCGAGTTCGGCGGACCGTTCCAGGGCGACGAGTAGGGGCTCCGCCCGTCGGGGATGGACGGGGCGATCATCGTGCCCGTGTCCGCCAGCCGGTAGTGCGCGTTGCCGATCCAGAGCAGCTCGGGGGCGAGGATCAGGCGCACGCGCCCGAGCGCGCTCTCCCAGCCACCGTCCACGTGCAGGCTCAGGCCGCGACCGGCCCAGAGTGCGCCGTCGTTCAGCGAGTACGGGATGGCCGTGCTCAGGACGACGGTTGCCGACGGGGCGAGCCACCGCCAGTCGGCGGCGCCGAGCCGCCCGGTGCGGTCCTCCGGGGTGACGCGCGGCGTCTCGGACGAGGCCGAGCGCAGGAGCGAGGGCGCGCTGCGCGTCGAGTCGCGCAGCGCGCCGAGCGACAACTGGTCCGCCGAGTCGCTCCCGATGCGGTAGAGCCAGCCCCACACCGGCCACGGGTCGGCATCCCGCTCGACCGTGCGGTCGGCCGCCGCCTCGACGACACCACGAGACGGCGGTGGCGCGGAGGCCGCACGCGGGGTCGTCTGTTGGGCACGCGCGCCCACGGGGAGCGCGAGCAGGGCGGCCGCGGCCGTGAGTAGGGCGCGGCGTCGGTTGTTCGCGCGGGGCGCTTCGATCATCTTCACTGCCGGTGTTAGGACGCAACGGACCACGTCGGAAGCTCGGGAGCGTCGCGAGGCGCGTCAAGCTGTCTGCCGTAACGCACGCCTCATCCCGTCTCGCATGACCCCTCGACGACCCCGTCGGCCACCAGCGGCCGTGACGCTGCTGCTCGCCGGTCTCGCCAGCACGGCCGGCGCGCAGCCCGCACGTCGCGATGCGCCGGCCGACGCGCCACTGCGCGTGCGCGCCGAAGCGTTCGCCGGCTCCGAGCTGGAGCGCTACCTCCGCGTGCTGCAGGTGAGCGGTCAGGCACCGCTCTACCCGTGGGCCATCCGCGCCTTCTCGCCCGGCGAGGTGGACAGTCTGCTGCCGCGGCGTGCGACGCATCCATGGGCGGCGCGCTACGACCTCACCCACGACGACACCGCGACGGCGCGCGGTGGGCTCCGGATGCGGGTCATCCGTCCCTCCCTGGCGCTGCGCTACAACAGCGCCTTCCCCTTCGGCGGCAACGACGGCGCCGTGTGGGCCGGCCGCGGGCTGACCAGCGCGCTGCGCGCCGGCGCGGCCGCCCGCTGGGGACCGCTCTCCCTCACCGTCGCACCGATCGCCTTCCGCGCGGAGAACGCCGACTTCCCCCTGCTCGCCAACGGCCGCGCGGGCACGCTGGCCTACGCCGACGGGCAGTACCCCACCACCATCGACCTGCCGCAGCGCTTCGGCGACGACGCGTATCAGCGCGTGGATCCCGGTCAGAGCACGCTGCGCCTGGATCTGTCCGGCGTCGTCGTCGGCGCGTCCACGGCCAACATGTGGTGGGGGCCCGCCTCGGAGTACCCGTTCGTGCTCGGCAACAATGCGGCCGGCTTCCCGCACGTCTTCGTCGGCACGCAACGGCCGGCCGACATCTGGATCGGCCGCGTTCATGCCCGCGTGATGTGGGGGCGACTGGAGCAGAGCGCCTACTTCGATCCGGCCACGGACCCCGCCGGGCTGACGCGGGCGCGCCGTTTCGCGGCCGGGCTGGTGGGCACCTTTCAGCCGCGCGGCATCCCGGGACTCGAGCTGGGCGGTGCGCGCTTCTTCCACGCCCCCTGGCCCGACCACGGGCTCCCCGGGCGCTACATCGGTCGGCCGTTCCAGACCTTCGTCAAGAAGCACCTCGACCCGGTGGGGAACCCGATCCCGGGCGACGACCGCAGCAGCGACGGTGAGAACCAGCTCGCGTCGGTCTTCGGCCGCTGGGTGCTGCCGCGGGGCGGGCTGGAGGTGTACTTCGAGTACGGCCGCGACGACCACAACTGGCAGACGCGCGACCTGCTGCTGGAGCCCGACCACCAGGCCAGCATGCTGTGGGGGATGCAGAAGACGTGGCGGCACGACGGGGACGAGCTGGTCGCGCTCCGCCTGGAGTCGCTGAACTACGAGATCAACGCGCCCGGCAGGAACCGCGCGCCGGGCGCCATCTACACGCACAGCTCGGGCTCCAACCAAGGACACACGCAGCGTGGTCAGATGCTCGGCGCCAACGCCGGCCCGGGGAGCGGTGCCGGGGCCATCGCGGCACTGGACTGGTACCGCCCCGACGGCCGCTGGACGGCGCGCTGGACGCGCGTCCTGCGGGGCCGGCAGAACGCCCGTGGCCCGGACGGCGGCGCCAACCCCGACGCCATGGACGTGATCCACTCGCTCGGCGTCGAACGGTTGCTCTTCCTCGGCCCCTGGGACGTCGCGGCCGGCGTGACCGGCTCGTACGAGTTCAACCGCAACTTCGCCGGCGACCGGCAGAACCTCCACGTCTATCTCTCGGTGACCGGCCTGCCGCGCTGAGCCACCGGCCCCGGCTGCCGGGAAGCCGTTGCGCGGCCTATCTTTCTGCCATCGCAACCGAATCTCGAACCAGAGCACGGCGGGTCCGGCATGGCTGGTCACAGCAAGTGGAAGCAGATCAAGCACTACAAGGCGGCCACCGACGCCAAGCGCGGGGCCCTCTTCACGCGTCTCATCCGCGAGATCACGATGGCCGCCAAGCAGGGCGGCGGTGACCCGGCCGGGAACGCGCGCCTCCGCACGGCCATCGACAACGCCAAGGCGAACTCGATGCCGAAGGACAACATCGACCGTGCCATCAAGAAGGGCACGGGCGAGCTGGAGGGGGTGGACTACCAGGAGGTGCTGTACGAGGCGTACGGGCCGGGCGGCGTGGCGCTCATGATCCAGGCCGTCACCGACAACGCGAACCGCACCGTGGCCGACATCCGCCACAAGCTCTCGCGCAACGGCGGCAACCTGGGCTCCACCAACTCGGTGGCCTTCATGTTCGACCGGAAGGGGCAGATCTATCTCGACGCGGCCCAGTACGACGAGGAGACGGCGCTCGAGGCGGCGCTCGAGGCCGGCGCCGAGGACCTGCGCCGCGAGGACGAGCAGTACGTCGTCACCACCGCCGCCACCGACCTGCACGCGGTGCGCGAGGCGCTCGAGCAGCGCGGCATCGCCATCCGCGAGTCGGAGCTGGCCTGGGTGCCGCAGAGCACCGTGCACGTGGAGGGGGAGACGGCGCACCAGCTGGTGAAGCTCCTCGACGCGCTGGACGAGCTGGACGACGTGCAGAAGGTGGACGCCAACTTCGACATGGACGTGTCGGAGATGGCGGGGGCGTGAGCGATCAGCGCACAGCGAGCAGCGGTCAGCGCAACGGCCGCTCGGGATGCCAGTCCTGGCCCGCGCGGGGGGGTTCCCCTGAACGCTCATCGCTGAGCGCTGAGCGCTGATGCTCGTCCTCGGCATCGACCCTGGCACAGCGGTCACCGGCTACGGCGTGGTGCGCGCGGACCGGCCGGGGCTGCCGGCGCTCGTGGAGTGCGGCGTCATCCGCACGCGTGCACGCGACCCGCTGCCGGCGCGGCTGGCCGAGATCCACGACGGCGTGCGCGAGCTGATCGCCCGCCACCGCCCGGACGTCCTCTCGCTGGAGGACGTCTTCTACTCGCGGAACGTGCGCACCACCGTCGTCCTCGGGCACGCGCGTGGCGTCATCATGCTGGCGGCCGTGCAGGCCGGCGTGGAGGTGCACGAGTTCCCGCCCGCGGAGATCAAGAAGGCGGTGGTCGGCACGGGGGCGGCGAGCAAGGAGCAGGTGCAGTTCATGCTCACGCGGCTGCTGCGGCTGAAGAGCGTGCCCTCCCCCTCCGACGCCGCCGATGGTGTCGCGGCCGCGCTCACCTACGTCATCGGCGCGCGGCTGCCGCGCCTCTCCGGCACCGCGAGCGCCGACCTGCGCGCCCGCGCGCTGCGCCTCAAGCATCGCTGACGCCCCGTGGATTCACCCGCATGATCTCGCAGATCTCCGGCACGCTCACGCTCAAGGAGCTGGACCGCGTCGAGCTGCTCACGCCCGGCGGCGTGGGCTACGAGCTCCTCATCCCGCTCGCCGTGTACGAGGCGCTGCCGAAGGTCGGCGAAACGGTGCTGCTGCATACGCACCTCGTCGTCAAGGAGGACGGCTGGCAGCTCTACGGATTCGCCAGCACGTACGAACGGCGCGTCTTCCAGCGCGTGCTGGCGGCCAAGGGGGTGGGTCCCGCGCTCGCCCTCGGGATGCTCTCCACCCTCACCGCGGAGCGGCTGGTGCGCGCCATCCGTGAGAAGGACGTGGCGACGCTGCAGAGCGTGCCGCGGGTGGGGCGGAAGAAGGCCGAGCAGCTCATCCTCGACCTGGCCGACAAGCTCGACGAGCTGCAGACGTCCGGGGCGCCGGGCACGCGGCGCCCGGAGGGAGCGCCGGCCGAGGACGCGATCCGCGCTCTGGTCTCGCTGGGCTACAGCGCGGCCGAGGCGGAGAAGGCGGTGCGCGCGGCGCTGGACG
>DASTRO010000225.1:0-20159 GCA_035761165.1 Gemmatimonadaceae bacterium
CAGAGCGTGTCGCCGCGCTTCACGACGTGCTCGGCGCGCGTGGTGGTGTCGGCGCGCGCGGTGGTGTCCACCTGGGCCGCGAGGGTCGCGGGGGCCAGGGCGGCCCCCGCGACGACCAGCGTGAGCCGGCTAGAACGGCAGATCGTCTTCCTCATCTTCCAGCGCCCCCGGGAAGTCCTCGAAGTCGTCGGAGGAGCCGGTGGCGGTGCGTGCCCGTTCGGCCGGCTGCGGGCGGCTGCGCGCCGCCGAGCCGCCGTCGTCGAACGAGTCGCCGCCGCCGCGGCCGCCTCCGAGCATGATCAGCTCGCGGACGTTGATCTCCGTGCTGTACCGCGTCTGGTTGTCCTTGTCCTGCCACTGCCGGTACTCGATCCGGCCCTCGATGTAGAGCTTGTCGCCCTTCTTCACGTACCGCTCGACGATGTCCGCGAGCGCCGACGTCTTGGCGTTCCAGACCACGCAGCGGTGCCACTCCGTCTTCTCCTGCCGGTCGCCACTCGGGCCGTTCCACGTGCGGCTGGTGGCGAGCGAGAAGGTCGCCACGCGGTTGCCGCCGGACGTCGAGCGCACCTCCGGATCGGCCCCGACGTTGCCGATCAACATCACCTTGTTCAGACTGCGGCTCACAGTTGCCTCCTGGCGAGAGTCGTTGCGTCGGCGCGCATGATACGGTGCGCCGACGGAGACGTGCAAACGAAAGCGCGCACGCGGCACCACGGCAACGCCGCGCACACCCGGACGCCGGCCGGCGGGGCGCTCACGCGCCCGCCGGGGGGACGTCCCACCGCAGGAGGAGTGCGTCTTCCCGGGGCGCGCGGTAGTAGTTCCGCCGCCGCCCCACCTGTCGGAAGCCGCGCGAGGTGTACAGGGAGCGTGCGGGCTCGTTCGACTCCCGCACCTCCAGGAACACCGCCGTCACATCGTGGAGCGCGGCAGCAGCCAGGACGTCGTCGAGCAACGCCGCCCCGATCCCCTGCCCCCGCCACTCCGGATGAACCGCGATGTTGGCCACCTCGCCCTCCCCGACGACGAACCAGGCCACGGCGTAACCCAGCACCGGCTCCGCCGCCCCCGGCGATCCGTCGCTCGCCGGGGGTACGGCGACGACGAAGTAGACCTCACGGCGCCCCAGCAACGCCGCGAACGCTGGCCTCGACCAGGCGTCGGCGAAGCTCGCCCGCTCGATCGCGGCGATCGCGGCCAGGTCGGCAACGGCCGCCGGCCGGACGACCGGCGCGCCGGGCCGACGCGCCGGCTGGGGGTGAGCGCTCAGCGCGCCGGCAGCGCCCGCCCGTGCGCCGCCTCCCACTTCACCTGCGCCTCCGCGAGGCGGCCGTAGTCGGGCTCCCACGCGCCCAGCGAGACCGGCGGCACGCCGGCCAGCGAGCCGGCGAGCCGGACGATACCGGCGGCCTCGGGCCACGCCACGTGCCCGGGCTCCTGCGGCCCGAGGCAGTGCCACCCCTCCGCCTGCGCCAGCCCGCCCAGCTCGGCCACGGCGACCAGCCGCGCCGGCCCCGACGGCACCACCTGGCCGTCGGCCCGGAGCTCGGCGGGCTGCACGAACCGTTCGCCGCGCATCGCGTCGGTCACCGCGGCGTAGCGGCCCGGAGGCAGCGACGGCGCCTCCCCGGCGACGACGAGAGCCAGCGAGCTGACGGCATACAGCGGCACGCCCGACGCCAGGGCGATCCCCTTGGCGATTCCGGCCGCGATGCGCAGGCCGGTGAAGCCCCCAGGCCCTCCCCCGCACACGACGCGCGTCAGCTCGCCCGGCCGCACGTCCGCTGCGTCGAGCGCCGCCGCCACGGCCGGCATCAGCCGCTCTTCAGTGGCGCCGCGCATGGTCGCGCTCGTCCGCGCCGCCACCGCGCCATCGCGCAGCACGGCCACACTGCCGCGCGCCGTGGAGGCGTCGAGCGCGAGCGTCAGCCCGTGCAGGGCGAAGCTGTCGCCGCCCGCCCGTACGTCCGTCATCCGGCCAGGAGCAGTCGGCGGTCGTCGTGCGCCGGATCGTGGGCGAGCGCGATCGGGACGTGGTCGGCCGGCAGCAGCGCCCCGGCGCGCTCCGGCCATTCCACCAGTACCAGCGCGTGTGCGCCGACGACGTCGTGCCAGCCGAGGCCGAGCAGCTCGTCGGGCGCGCGCAGCCGATAGAGATCCAGGTGGTAGACGGGCGACCGCGCACCGGCGTACTCGTGGATGAGCGCGAAGGTGGGGCTGGTCACCGGCTCCCCCACGCCGTAACCGCGGCAGATGGCCTGCACCAGCGTCGTCTTGCCGGTGCCGAGGTCGCCGCTCAGTGCGACGACGAGCGGCGCCTCCACGGCGCGGCCGAACGCCTCGCCCCAGGCGCGCAGCTCCGGCTCGGCCAGCGACAGGTGCCCCTGCGGGGCCAACGGCGGCACGCGCGGCGACGTGGCCACGCCCTCAGCGCTCCGCGCGCGCCGCGGCCGGGGCGGCGCCCGACGCGCCGGCCGGCCCGCCTCGGCGCGGCCGGCCGCCGTCCTGCGACGCCTTCAACTCGAACAGCTCGTCGCGCAGCCGCGCCGCCGCCTCGAAGTCGAGCGCCGCCGCCGCCTCGCGCATCTCCTGCTCCAGGCGGGTGATCATCGCCGCCAGGTCCTCGGCCGAGTAGCGCGCCGCCGGCTCGCCCACGCCGCGGCCCCGCGCCGGTGCCCGCTCCTCCTTCTCCACGCGCGCATCGGCCACACGGGTGATGAAGCGCACCTGATCGGCGCTCTTCGCCACGCCGCGCGGGGTGATGCCGTGCTCCTCGTTGTGCTTGCGCTGGATCTCGCGGCGGCGCGCCGTCTCCTCGATGCAGCGCTGCATGGAGCCCGTGATGCGGTCGGCGTAGAAGATGGCGCGGCCGTTCACGTTGCGCGCCGCCCGCCCGACGGTCTGGATGAGCGAGCGGTCGCTGCGCAGGAAGCCCTCCTGGTCGGCGTCGAGGATCGCCACCAGCGACACCTCGGGCATGTCGAGCCCTTCACGCAGCAGGTTGATGCCCACCAGCACGTCGAACTCGCCCAGTCGCAGCCCGCGCACGATCTCCATCCGCTCGATGGCGTCGATGTCGGAGTGCATGTAGCGCACGCGCACCCCCACCTGCTGCAGGTAGTCGGTGAGGTCCTCGGACATCCGCTTGGTGAGCGTGGTGACGAGCACGCGCTCGCCCTTGCGCTCGCGCAGCCGGATCTCGTGCAGCAGGTCGTCCACCTGGCCGCGCACCGGGCGGACCTCGATCTCCGGGTCGAGCAGCCCGGTGGGCCGGATCACCTGCTCCACCACCACGCCCTGCGACAGCTGCAGCTCCAGCTCGCTCGGCGTGGCCGACACGTTGATCATCCGCGGCACCAGCGAGAGGAACTCGTCGAACATGAGCGGGCGGTTGTCGAGCGCGCTCGGCAGGCGGAAGCCGTAGTCGACGAGGGTGAGCTTGCGCGCCCGGTCGCCGTTGAACATGCCACGCACCTGCGGCAGCGTGACGTGCGACTCGTCCACGAAGACGAGGAAGTCCTCGGGGAAGTAGTCGAGGAGGCAGGCCGGCCGCTCCCCCGCCTGGCGCCCGGAGAGGTGCCGCGAGTAGTTCTCGACGCCGGCGCAGGTGCCGATCTCCAGCATCATCTCGATGTCGAAGTTCGTGCGCGACTCGAGCCGCTGCGCCTCGAGCAGCTTCCCCTCGCCGCGCAGCACGGCGAGCCGCTCGGCCAGCTCGGCGCGGATGGCGTCGACGGCGCGCACCAGCTTGGGGCGCTCGGTGATGAAGTGCTTGGCCGGGTAGATGGCGGCGCGGTCCAGCGTGGCGATCGTCTCGCCGGTGAGGACGTTGATCTTGGAGATCCGCTCGACCTCGTCGCCCCACAGCTCCACGCGCACGCCCTGCTCCTCGTACGCGGGGAAGATCTCCACCGTGTCGCCGCGCACGCGGAAGGTGCCGCGCTCGAAGGCGACGTCGTTGCGGTTGTACTGGATGCGCACCAGCGCCCGCAGGATGTCGTCGCGCGCGATGCGCTGGCCGCGCTCGAGCGTCACCATCGCCGCGCGGTAGCTCTCCGGGTCGCCGAGGCCGTAGATGGCGCTCACCGTGGAGACGATGACGACGTCGGATCGCTCCATGAGGCTCGACGTGGCGCGCAGCCGCAGGCGGTCGATGTCCTCGTTGATCGACGCGTCCTTCTCGATGTACGTGTCGGTCGTCGGCACGTACGCCTCGGGCTGGTAGTAGTCGTAGTACGAGATGAAGTACTCGACGGCGTTGTGCGGGAAGAAGCTCTTCAGCTCCCCGTACAGCTGCGCGGCCAGCGTCTTGTTGTGCGACAGGACGAGCGTCGGCAGTCCCTCGCGGGCGATGACGTTGGCCATCGTCATCGTCTTGCCCGAGCCGGTGACGCCGAGCAGGGTCTGGTGGCGGTCCCCCCGCTCGAGCCCCGCGGTGAGCTCGGCGATGGCGCGCGGCTGGTCGCCGGCGGGAGCGAAGGGGGCCTGCAGGTCGAAGGCGGCTCGGGACATGGCCGGAATATAATACCCGCTCCGGCGTTTGTTCGGGGTGGCGCCGCGGAACGCCTAGTACACGATCCCTTTCGTCCAGATGAGGATCGCGCCGCACAGGTTGTTCGGCCGCACGTAGCGCTTCGGCGTGGCGGTGACCGTGGGGTAGATCTCCACGGCCCGGACGATCCAGCCGGGGGCAATGGCGTCCAGCCCGTCGTCGGCGGCGGCCGTGAGCATGTTGTCCACCCACACGTTGAGCTTGCAGCGCCCCGTGCCCGTCCCCCGACCGTACGGGATGACGTGCCCGTTCCGCGACTCGATCACGAGGCTCGGAATCTCCGCGAGCAGGTCGGTCATCGACGTCAGGTTGCGACGCACGATCTCCTCGGGCGGGTAGAAATAGCCCATGGCCTCGGACGCCGCGCGGTCGTAGAAGCCGGCGTGCCAGAGGCCGAGGGGGCGCGACCGCCCCTCGATGAGCATGGTGCGGAGGGTGATGGGCGACGGCTCCAGCCGGGCGTGGATGTGCACCACGGTCGCCGGGGGGACGTCGAGCTCGAACAC
Source organism: Gemmatimonadaceae bacterium (assembly GCA_035761165.1). Lineage (GTDB taxonomy): Bacteria > Gemmatimonadota > Gemmatimonadetes > Gemmatimonadales > Gemmatimonadaceae > CALCHX01. The sequence continues at coordinate 5,062 of DASTRO010000225.1, forward strand.
CGCCGGCAGGTAGCCGACGCGCCGCACCTCGAACTGCCGTCGCCCCGGCGGCAGGCCACCCAGGTGGAACGTGCCCTTCTCGGTCGAGAGCACGTAGCCGGGGTGGTCGGTCGCCACGACCACCGCGCCGAGCAGCGGGCGGTTGGTGGCATCGGTGACGAGCCCGTCCAGGGCGGAGGCGAGCACGGTGACCTGCGATCCCGAGTCGGCCGGCGCGCGCGGCGCGGGTGGCTGGGCGGCGGTGGCGAGGGGCAGGCCGCCGGACAGGGCCAGTGCGCCGAGCGCACGCTGGGCGCGCCGGACGCGTCGGTCTCGACGGCTGCGGCCGAGGAGCGGTGAGAGCTGCATGGTCGGCACGGCTCCCTCCCCTGCTGGCAGTGGATGGTCGGTGCCGGGGCTGGCCCCGGCACCCGCCCCCGGCCGTGCGTCCGGCCGGGCAGCGGTGCTGCCGCGAATGTCGGCCCGGGGTCAGTGCTCCGTCAAGCGCTCGCGACGGGCCACCTCGGTGATCCCCTTCACCCGACGCGTGGCCTTCATGATCTTCTGCAGGTGCGCGAGGTTCTCCACCTCCACCAGCACCGCCCCGGTCACGCGGCCGTCGGTGGTGCGCAGCTCCATGGAGCGGATGTCGGTCCCCGTCGAGCTCACCGCCGCGGCCACGTCGGCGTAGAGCCCGCGGCGGTCGAACCCCTCCATCGCCAGCCGCACGGTGAAGCGCTCGCCCTCCTGCTCCTGCCAGTCGATCTCCAGCCGGCGCTCCGGCTCGTGCGTCAGGAAGAGCAGGTTCGGGCAGTCGGCGCGGTGGATGCTCACGCCACGCCCGCGCGTCACGTAGCCCACCACCGGATCGCCCGGCACCGGCTGGCAGCACTGCGCGTAGCGTACCATCAGCCCGTCGGCGCCCTGGATCCGCACGCCGCGGTTGCTGCCGCGCATCCGGTCCACCAGGCGCTCGAAGGCGCTCGGCTTCTTCTCCGTCTCGGGAACGATCTGCTCGTCCGGGTACAGCGCGCGGAGCGCCTGCACGACGTGCACGTCCCCCTGCCCCACCGAGGCGATGAACTGGTTGGCGTCGGCCAGCGAGAGCGACTTCGCCGCGGCGAGCAGGCGCGCGTCGTCCGGCTTGGCCAGCCGGCGGCGGCGGATCTCGCGGTCCAGGATCTCGCGGCCGATCTTGGCCGACGTCGCCTGCTCCTCGTGTCGGAGCCACTGCCGGATCTTGTGCCGCGCTCGCCCGGTGCGCACGTGCGACAGCCAGTCGCGGCTCGGCCGGGCCAGCGGGGAGGTGAGGATCTCGACCGTGTCCGAGTTCTTCAGCTCGCGGCTGAGCGGCGCGATGCGCCCGTTCACCTTCGCTCCCTGGCAGTGCGAGCCGACCTCGGTGTGCACGGCGAAGGCGAAGTCGATCGGCGTCGCCCCCTTGGGGAGCTGGATGACGTCGCCCGTGGGGGTGAAGACGAAGATCTCGTCCTGGTACAGGTCGAGCTTCAGGAACTCCAGGAACTCGTCCGGCGTCTTCGCGTCGAGTTGCAGCTCGAGCACCTGACGGAACCAGGCGAGCTTGCGATCCAGGTCGTCGCCCCCCGGCTCGCCCTCCTTGTAGCGCCAGTGCGCGGCGATGCCGAACTCCGCTGTGCGATGCATGTCGCGCGTGCGGATCTGGATCTCGAACAGCTGCCGCTTCGGCCCGAACACGGTCGTGTGCAGGCTCTGGTAGCCGTTCGACTTCGGCTGCGCGATGTAATCCTTGATCCGCTCCTGCAGCGGCGTCCACTCGGCGTGGATGACGCCCAGCGCGTGGTAGCACTCGGGCACCGTGTTGACGAGCACGCGGATGGCCAGCAGGTCGTAGATCTCGTCGTACGGCTTGTCACGCTGCCGCATCTTCTTGTAGATCGACCAGAGATGCTTGGGCCGCCCGGTGACGTCGGCGCTGTCGATGCCGGCCTCGCGCAGCTGCGCCGCGATCGGGTCGCGGAGCTGGGCGATCAGCGACTCGCGCTCGGCACGCTTCTGCACCACCTGCCGCGCCAGCGACCGGTACTCGTCCGGCTCCAGGTACTTGAACGACAGGTCCTCCAGCTCCCACCGGACCCGCGCCATGCCGAAGCGGTGGGCGAGCGGCGCGTAGAGGTCGCGCGTCTCCTGCGCGATCCGCCGCTGCTTCTCGGCCGGCAGCCAGTCCAGCGTGCGCATGTTGTGCAGCCGGTCGGCAAGCTTGATGATGACGACGCGCGCGTCCTTGGCTACCGAGAGCAGCAGCTTCCGGTAGTTCTCGACCTGCCGCTCCTGCGCCGACGTGAAGGAGAGCGTGCCGATCTTCGTCAGGCCGTCGACGATCTGCGCGATCTCGCGGCCGAACTCCCGCTCGACGTCGGCCACGGTGATCGCCGTGTCCTCCACGACGTCGTGAATGAGCCCGCTGGCGACGGTCACCGAGTCGAGGCCGAGGTCCGCCAGGATCCGCGCCACCTCGACGCAGTGCGTCACGTAGCGCTCGCCCGAGCGCCGCGTCTGCCCCTCGTGCGCCCGGTCGCTGAAGCGGTACGCGCGCACGAGGAGCGTCGCGTCCAGCCGCTCGGCGGTGCGCTCCTCCACCTCCCAGCCCGGGATGAGCCGGCGCAGGTCGGCCGGCGTTGGCGAGGTGCCCGCGACCGGCGCGGCGTCGGCGGCGCCGCCCGGGCCGGCGCCGGCGTCGGCCCGGGCGCCATTCGAAGCGGCCGTACCGTTCGCGGAAGCCGGGACAGCAGCGGCCACCGCCGGGGCTGCGCCGTTGGCGCCGCCGGCGGGGGCAGTGGCGGCGCTCGCCTCCGGCGCGTCGCCCGGCACGTTCGTCACCGTCGTCACAGCAGACCCGTCTCCGCGAAGCTGGTATAGCGTCCCCGGCCGACGATCAGGTGATCGTGCACCGGGATGTCGAGCAGGCGACCGGCGGCGGCCAGCTGCTCCGTGACCATGCGGTCGTCCGCCGAGGGGGTGGGATCGCCGCTGGGATGATTGTGGACGAGAATGATCGCCGCCGCCCGCTCGGCGATCGCCTCCCGGAACACCTCGCGCGGATGCACGAGCGAGGAGTTGAGGATCCCCCGCGTCACGAGCACGTCGCGTTCGAGCCGGTGCTGCGCGTCGAGTACCGCGACATGGAACTCCTCCACGGGCAGATCCTCCAGGCGAGGGGCGAAGGCGCGGTAGACGTCCCGGGGGGACCGCAGCGGCGCCCCCTCGTCCCGCGCCTCCGCGGCCAGCCGCCGGCCGATCTCGAGCACGGCGTGGACGCAGGCGGCCCGCGCCCCGCCCACGCCATGGACCGCGGTCAGTGCCGCGATGGGCTGCATCGCCAATCGCCGCAGCGATCCATCCACGTGAGCCAGCAACGCCTGCGCCGTCGCCAGCGCCGACCCCCCGCTTCCCCCCGAGCCCAGTACGATCGCCAGCAGCTCGGCCGTGGTGAGGCTGGCCGAGCCGAGGCCCCGCAGCCGTTCGCGCGGCCGCTCGGAGAGCGGCAACTCTCGAATACTATACACTTTCGACGTCGTCGGGGGAGCGGACGGGCACATCGGTAGTCTCTCCGGGCGAGGGAATGCCAGAGGATGCCCCCCTCCCGCCGTCCCGCCGGTACCGTGCGGACGCCGGCCGCAGCCGCGGCCCGCAGGGGGCCAGGCGGCCGGGCAGGCCCGGGGCACCGGACCCCAGGCCTCAGGCGCGCGGGTAGGAACGAGCGAGGCGCGAGGAGCTCGACCGGAGCTCCCCGCGCCTCATGCTTCGCGTCATGCGCCTCGTTACACGGCCTGCCCGTGGCACTTCTTGAACTTCTTCCCCGATCCGCACGGGCAGGGATCGTTGCGCCCGACGCTGGACCAGTCGGCCCGCGGGCCCTGCATGTGCAGCGGCTTGGGCGCCTTCACGCCGGTGACGACAGGCTCCTTCGGCCGGGGCCGGGGCGGCTCGGCCGCCGCCACCGGCTCGTCGCGCACGGCGACCTCGTCACTCGGCGGCTCGTCCGGTCCCACGTCGAGCACCTCGTCGGTGCCCACCCCGGTGCCGTTCGTCGCGCTCGCGGCGGCCGCCCCGTCGCCGTCGCCGGCGGCGGCCTCGGCGGGGATCTCCTCGAGGATGCCGAGGGCGTTGTAGCGGCGCGCCGGGCGCGCCGGCGCCGCCCGCGTGGCCGGTGGGGGCGGCGCCGGCGGTCCGCCCTCGACCACCAGCTGCACGCGCAGGAAGCGCTCGGTGAAGGTGTTCGCGATGTCGCCCATCAGGTCCTCGAACATCGTGAACGCTTCCTGCTTGTACTCGAGCAGCGGGTCCTTCTGTCCCCAGCCGCGGTAGTGGATCGCGCCGCGCAGCTGGTCCAGGTCGTACAGGTGGTCCTTCCACTTCTCGTCCAGCACGCCGAGCATGACGTGCGAGAGCACCTGGTCGGCGCGGAAGGCGAGCACGTCCCGGTACTGCGCCTCGAAGGCGTGCAGCTCGTCGAACTTGCGCTCGAACATCGCCACCGCCGCCGCGCTCGCCACCGCCGCGGCGGCGGCCGCGTCGGGCGTCGGGTGCTCGGCGTCGGGTGCGAACTCGGGCACCTGCAGCATGTAGTGCATGAGCAGCTCCTGCTGCAGGAGCGCCCAGTCCCACTCCTCGGGCGTGTCGAAGGTGGCGGCCGTCGTCTCGATGCGGCGGGCCACCGCGCGCTCCACCATCTTGCGCGCCTCGCCCTTCAGCTCCTCCCCGCCCTCGAGGGCGAAGGCGCGGAGGCTGTAGACCACCTCGCGCTGCTGGTTCATCACGTCGTCGTAGTCCAGCAGCCGCTTGCGCGCCTGGAAGTTCTGCAGCTCGACGCGCTTCTGTGCCTGCCCGATGCTGCGCGTGATGAGCGGGTGCGTGAGCACCTCGCCCTCCTGCGCGCCCATCCGGTCCATCAGCTTGGCGATGCGCTCCGAACCGAAGAGGCGCATCAGGTCGTCCTCGAGGGAGAGGAAGAACTGCGACGCCCCCGGGTCGCCCTGGCGGCCGGCGCGGCCGCGCAGCTGGCGGTCGATGCGGCGGCTCTCGTGGCGCTCCGAGCCGATGATGTGCAGGCCGCCGATCTCCTCGATCTCGACGTCGTTGCCGTCCGGGTCCTTGACGACCGACGGCTTGGATGCGGTGACGCCCGGACCGAGCTTGATGTCGGTACCGCGGCCGGCCATGTTGGTCGCGATCGTGACCGCGCCCGGCTGCCCGGCCTCGGCCACGATCTCCGCCTCGCGCTGGTGGTACTTGGCGTTCAGCACGTTGTGCTTGATGCCGGCGCGCTGGAACATGCGCGACAGCGTCTCCGACACCTCGACGTTCACCGTGCCGACCAGCACCGGGAAGCCGAGGCCGTGCAGCCGCTTGACCTCGTTGACGATGGCGTTGTACTTCTCGCGCCGCGTCTTGTAGACGAGGTCGTGCCGGTCGTCGCGGGCGATGGGCTTGTTCGTCGGGATGACCGACACCTCCAGCCCGTAGATCTCGAAGAACTCCCCCTCTTCCGTCTCCGCCGTGCCGGTCATGCCGGCCAGCTTGTCGTACATGCGGAAGTAGTTCTGGATGGTGATCGTGGCGAGCGTCTGCGTCTCGCCGCGCACCTGCACCCCTTCCTTGGCCTCCACGGCCTGGTGCAGCCCCTCCGACCACCGCCGCCCCGGCATCGTGCGGCCGGTGAACTCGTCCACGATCAGCACCTGCCCCTCCTGCACGACGTAGTTCACGTCGCGCTCGAAGAGGGCGTAGGCGCGCAGGAGCTGGTGGACGATGTTGAGCCGCTCGCTCGTCTGGGCGTAGTGCGCGTCCAGCGCGCGCCGGGCCTCCACCTTCTCCTGCGCGCTGAGCTCGGGATCGTGGTCGATCCGGTGCACCTCCTGCGAGATGTCCGGCAGCTCGAAGCGGTCGTGCTGGTCCGGCGAGAGGGCGTCCACGCCGCGGTCGGTGAGGTGGACCGTGTGCCCCTTCTCGTCGAGGACGAAGAGCAGGTCCTCCTCCACGTCGCGGAACTGCTGCTTGGAGGCGGGGAGCTTGCGGTCGGCGATGTGGTCCAGCTCCACCTTCTGCACGAGCTGGGCGACGCCCTGCTCCTGCAGCAGCTTCATCAGCCGTCGGTTCTTGGGCCCGCCCAGCCGCGCCTTGTAGAGCGGCACCGCCGCCGCCTGCATGTCGCCGGCCTCGAGCAGCCGCTCGGCCTCGGCGACGAGCGCGTTGACGTGGTCGGTCTGCCGTCGCACGAGCCGGGCGACCTGCGCGTTGAACTCGGCGTAGCGGCCGTCGTTCTCGTTCCCCACCGGGCCCGAGATGATGAGCGGCGTGCGCGCCTCGTCGATGAGCACCGAGTCCACCTCGTCGACGATGGCGTAGACGTGCCGCCGCTGCACGCGCTGGTCGAGCGAGACGACCATGTTGTCGCGCAGGTAGTCGAAGCCGAACTCGTTGTTCGTGCCGTAGGTGATGTCCGCCTCGTAGGCGGCGCGCCGCTCGGCCGTGCCCGGCTCGCTGTCGTCGATGCAGGCGACGGTGAGCCCCAGGTAGCGATAGAGGTGCCCCATCCACTGCGAGTCGCGGCGGGCGAGGTAGGAGTTCACCGTCACCAGGTGCGCCCCCTTGCCGGGCAGCGCATTCAGGTACAGCGGCAGCGTGGCGACGAGCGTCTTGCCCTCGCCGGTGGCCATCTCGGCGATGCGCCCGAGGTGGAGCTGGATGCCACCGATGAGCTGCACGTCGTAGTGGACCATGTTCCACTCGAGCTCGTGCCCGGTGACCTGCACCGTGGTTCCCACCAGCCGGTGCGCGGCGGCGCGCACCGTCGCGAACGCCTCCGGCAGCAGCTCGTCCAGCACGTCCGCCGTCGCCTTGCGGAGCTCACCCTCGACGCCGCCGCGCCCGTCGGCGCCGCTCAGCTCGTTGTCCAGCCGCTCGCGCTCGGCCGCATCGGCAGCGGTACGCTTGGCCTCCTTGAGCTCGGCGATGCGCGCCTCGAGCGCGCTCGTCCGCTCGGCGATGATGCCGCGGAACTTCGCCGTCTGCCCGCGCAGCTCCTCCTCGGAGACCTGCTGCAGCCGGGCGTAGTGCTCGTTGATCGCGTCGACGATCGGCCGGACACGCTTGAGCTCGCGCTCGTGTCGCGTGCCGAAGACGCGGTTGATGATCCCCTGTAGCATGCGGTCCTCTAGCGGTACAGGCCCGCCGCGGCGATGTAGGCCTCCACGGGCGCGGGCACGAATCCCCGGATGGACGATCCCGCGCGCACGCGCGCCCGGATCTCCGTAGACGAGACGTCGACACGGCGGGACTCCAGAATCCGCGCCTCCACGCCGGCCGGCAGGGTGACCACGTCGGCGTCGCGCCGCAGCACCACCAGCCGCGCCAGCGCCTGCACCCGCTCGGGCTCCCGCCAGGCGGCGAACGACGCGAGCGCGTCGGCCCCGACCAGGAAGTAGAGCGCCGTCACGTCGGTGCGCCGGCGGTAGGCTTCCAGAGTGTCAACCGTGTAAGATAACCCCGGCCGCTCGATTTCGATGGGGTCGACGGCGAAGCGCGCGTCGTCCGCCACCATCGCGCGCACCATCGCCAGGCGGTCGCCGGCGGGGGCCGAGGCGCGATGCTGCTTCAGCGGCTGGCGGCCCGCCGGCACGAAGACGAGCCGGTCCAGGCCAAGCGCCTCGTACGCGTCGACGGCGGCGAGCCAGTGCCCCAGGTGCGGCGGGTCGAAGGTGCCACCCAGCAGCCCGACCCGCATCGCTCAGCGCGCGGCCGCGCCGGTCGTGTCGGCGGGCGGCGCCCGGGGCGCCGCGGCCGGCGCCGGCCCGCACGCCTGCAGCACCGCCGCGTCGTCCGCGTAGCGGGCGCGCAGGCCGGCGCAGACCTCCTCCGCCTCCTCCTGGTACTTCAGCTCGTGGTAGACGTCGAGCAGGGCGAACCAGGCACGCTTCGCGGTCGGCGTCTCCGGATACTGATCGACGACGTCGCGATAGTAGATGATCGCCGAGTCGTAGGCCCGCCGGCGCCGGTAGTACTCGCCCGTCTCGAAGTCCTTCTGGGCGAGCCAGTCGTGCAGCCGCGCGATCTCGCGCTGCGCGTCCGCGACGCGTGGCGAGTCGGGATAGGCCGAGAGCAGCGTCTGGAAGGTGCTGATGGCGGTCTCGCCGTACTCGGGCGAGAGCTCCGGCTTGCGCCACATGCGCGCGTACGCCCGGGCCGCCTCGAACAGCGCGTCGTCGGCCAGCGTGTCCGCCGGGAAGCTCTCGACGAGCCGCACGAAGCTCTGCGCGGCCAGCAGCTGCTCGTCCCGGTGCAGGTGGGCCTGGCCGAGGTACCAGTGCGACCGCGGCAGCAACGTATCGCGCGCCGGCAGCTGCAGCGTCAGCCGCTCGAAGGCGGCGATCGCGTTGTCCCAATGTTCCTGCTCGAACTGGGCGACCGCGGCCGTGTAGAGGGCCTCGTTCGTCTGGTAGCGGGCGAGATTGAAGCCGGCCGAGCACGCGGCCAGCACGGCGAGGAGTGCGAGGGCCGAGAGGCGGAGACGGGGAGCCATATCCCCATTGGTACCCGTCCGGCCGGCGAGGGTTCGCGCCTCCACGGGCGTGCGGCCGCTGGATGCTCGCTCGCTCATGCGCGGCGGGCCGGCGCCTCGGCCTCGAGCAGCGTGCGGAAGTACGCGGCCGTGCGGCCGATGCCGTCGCGCACGGCGACGCGCGGCGCCCAGCCGAGCCGCTGCCGCGCCTTGGTGATGTCGGGGCGGCGCACCTTCGGGTCGTCGGTCGGCAGCGGACGGTACTCGATGGGCGACGGGCTCCCCGTCACCTCGAGCACGATCTCCGCCAGCTCGCCCACCGTGTACTCGTCCGGGTTCCCGATGTTGGTCGGCTCGGCGTCCCCGTGCATGAACAGCCGGTAGATGCCGTCCACCTCGTCGTCCACGTAGCAGAAGGAGCGCGTCTGCGAGCCGTCGCCGTACACCGTCAGCGGCTCGCCGCGCAGCGCCTGGACGATGAAGTTGGACACCACGCGCCCGTCGTTCGGCCGCATGCGCGGCCCGTACGTGTTGAAGATGCGCACGATGCGCGTGTCCATCCCGTGGTAGCGGTGGTAGGCCATCGTCATCGCCTCGGCGAAGCGCTTGGCCTCGTCGTACACGCCGCGCGGTCCCACGGGGTTCACGTTCCCCCAGTACTCCTCCGGCTGCGGGTGCACCAGCGGGTCGCCGTAGACCTCGGACGTGGAGGCGAGGAAGAAGCGGGCCCCCTTCGCCTTGGCCAGGCCGAGCGCGTTGTGCGTGCCCAGCGCGCCCACCTTGAGCGTCGGGATGGGATGCTCCAGGTAGTCCACCGGGCTGGCCGGGGAGGCGAAGTGCAGCACGCCGTCCAGCGGCCCGGCGACGTAGGTGTACTCCGAGATGTTGTGCCGGACGAAGCTGAAGCCGGGGTGCCCCGTGAGGTGCGCGATGTTGTCCGGGTTGCCGGTGATGAAGTTGTCCAGCCCGACGACCTCGTGCCCCTCGGCCAGAAAGCGGTCGGCGAGGTGGGAGCCGAGAAAGCCGGCGGCCCCGGTGATCAGCACTCTCATGCGTGCGCCCGTCCGAAGGAATCGTAGGTGAAGCCGAGCGCCCGCAGCTTGCCGGCGTCGTACAGGTTGCGTCCGTCGATGACGACCGGCCGGCGCAGCGTGCGCCGGATGCGGGCGAAGTCCGGGTGGCGGTACTCGTTCCAGTCGGTGACGACGACCAGCGCGTCGGCCCCCTCGAGCGCCGCGTAGTTGGAGTCGGCGTAGCCCACCCGGTCGCCGAGCCGGCGGCGTGCCTCGGGCATGGCCACCGGGTCGTGCGCGACCACCGTCGCCCCGGCCGCGAGCAGCTGCTCGATCAGCGTCAGCGCGGGCGCCTCGCGCATGTCGTCCGTCTGCGGCTTGAAGGCCAGCCCCCAGACCGCCACGCGCAGGCCGCGCACGTCGCCCACCGCCCGCTGGAGCTTCTCGAAGAGCCGCTCCTTCTGCCGCTCGTTCACCGCGTCCACCGCCTCCAGCACCCGCAGCGCCGTCCCGTGCGCGCGCGCGGTGCACATCAGCGCCTTCACGTCCTTCGGGAAGCAGGAGCCGCCGTAGCCCGGTCCCGGAAAGAGGAAGGAGGGGCCGATGCGCGCGTCGCTGCCGATGCCGCGCCGCACGAGGTCCACGTCGGCGCCCACCTGCTCGCATAGGTTGGCGATCTCGTTCATGAAGGAGATGCGCGTGGCGAGCATCGCGTTGGCAGCGTACTTCGTCATCTCCGCCGACGGCACGTCCATGAAGATGATCGGCTTGCCGGTGCGCACGAAGGGCGCGTACAGCTCGGCCATCACGCCGCGCGCGTAGTCGCTCTCCACGCCGAGCACGACGCGGTCCGGCTTCATGAAGTCGTCGAGCGCCGCGCCCTCCTTCAGAAACTCGGGATTGCTGCAGAGGTGGAACGGGTAGGTCGCATGCTGCGACACCACCTCGGCCACCTTCGCCGCCGTCCCCACCGGCACCGTGGACTTGGTGACGATGACGAGCTCGCGCGTCATGTGCCGCCCGATCGTCTCGGCCACCGACAGCACGTGGCGCAGATCGGCCGAGCCGTCCTCGTCGGGCGGCGTGCCGACGGCGATGAAGACCACGTCCGCGCTGGCGACCGCCGCCCCGACGTCCGTGGTGAACGTCAGCCGCCCCGCCTCCTGGTTCTTCGAGACGAGATCCTCCAGCCCCGGCTCGTAGATCGGCAGCACGTTCTGCCGCAGGCCGGCGATCTTCCGCTCGTCGACGTCGGCCCCGCACACGCTGTTGCCGGTCTCCGCCAGGCACGCCCCCACGACGAGGCCGACGTAACCCGTCCCCACCACCGTGATGTTCACGCTCCACGCTCTCCGTCGCAGGTGCTCGCGCCGGGACGGGGGGCACGCCCGTGCCCCCCGTCCCGGCGGGTCGGCCGCGGCCCGCGGGCCGCGGCGGGATGGTCGGTCGCGCTCAGCCGACGACCGCCGCGGCGGTCCGCTCGAGCGTCGAGGGCAGCACCGCCGCCGCGGCGAGCGACACCAGCCGCGCCCGCGAGGGGCGCGTCCGTGCCGTCGCGTTGCGCGTATCCACGACGATCTCGGCGTGATCCACCACCGCCTGGTAGTCCATGTTCGTGTGGTCGGTGACGATCACCACCGCGTCCGCGGCGCGCAGCGCGTCCGGCGTGAGCGCCACGCCCCGCCGCTCGTGCCCGTCCTCACGCACCACCGGCACGAAGGGATCGTGATACTCCACCTGCGCGCCGCGCTCCTCGAGCAGCCGGATGACGTCGAGCGCCGGGCTCTCGCGCATGTCGTCGATGTCCTTCTTGTAGGCCACGCCCAGCACCAGCACGCGGCTGCCGTTCACCGGCTTGCGCGCCTCGTTGAGCGCCTTGGCCACCTTCTCGACCACCAGGTCCGGCATCGCGCTGTTGATCTCGCTCGCCAGGTCGATGAAGCGCGTCTTGTAGTTCAGCGTGCGCATCTTCCACGCGAGATAGTGCGGGTCGAGCGGGATGCAGTGGCCCCCGATGCCCGGGCCCGGCATGAACTTCATGAAGCCGAACGGCTTGGTCGCCGCCGCCTCGATCACCTCCCAGACGTTCACGCCCAGCTTGTCGCAGACGATGGCCATCTCGTTGACGAGCCCGATGTTCACCGCCCGGAAGGTGTTCTCGAGCAGCTTCACCAGCTCGGCCGCCTCGGTGGACGACACCGGCACCACCGTGTCGATGCAGGCGGCGTAGAGCGCCGTCGCGACCTCGGTGCACGCCGCCGTGATCCCGCCCACCACCTTCGGCGTGTTCTTCGTGTGGTAGACCGGGTTGCCCGGGTCCACGCGCTCGGGGCTGAAGGCCAGGAAGACGGTCTCCCCCACCACCTGCCCGCACTCCTCGAGCTTGGGCAGCATCACCTCGCGCGTCGTCCCCGGGTAGGTCGTGCTCTCGAGCACGATGAGCATCCCGGGATGGCAGTTCTCGGCCACCGCCTCCACCGCCTTCACGACGTAGCTCATGTCCGGGTCGCGCGTCTTTGACAGCGGCGTCGGCACGGCGATCGAGACGGCGTCCGCCTCGCGCAGCCGCCCCGCGTCGGTCGTCGCCTCGAAGCGGCCCGCGGCCAGCATCTCGCCCAGCTGGGCGTCGCTCACGTCCTGGATGTGCGACGTCCCCGCCATCAGGGCGTCGACCACCCGGCGGCTCACGTCGTAGCCGATCACGTGGTAGCCGGCGCGCGCGAACTCGAGCGCGAGCGGCAGGCCCACGTACCCCAGGCCGACGACGGCCACCACGGCCGACTTGTCGTGAATGCGGTCGAGCAGCTGCGCTTTCATGGACGGCGTTGGGGTCGAGTTCGAGGACGGCATGGAGAGGCGGATTGGGCGGCCGGGCGTCGCGCCGGGCCACGTGGGAGACTAGCGGCCGTAGAAGCCGCGGACGACCGCGACGACCTCGTCGCGTTGAGCAGGCGTGAGCTCCGGATAGACCGGCAGCGAGAGCACCTCGCCGGCGGCCCGCTCGGCCTCCGGGCAGGAGCCGGGCTGATAGCCCAGGTAGGCGAAGCACGGCTGCAGGTGCAGCGGCAGCGGGTAGTACACGGCGGAGCCGACCCCGCGCGCCTTCAGGTGCGCCTGGAGCTCGTCCCGTCGCTCGCAGCGCAGCGTGTACTGGTTGTAGATCGACTCCGCGTCCGGATCCACGTACGGCGTGGTCAGCTCCGGCACGTCGGCGAAGGCCTGGTCGTAGAACCGGGCGTTGGCCCGGCGCGCGGCGCTCCAGTCGGCGAGGTGCGGCAGCTTGGCCAGCAGCACCGCCGCCTGCAGCGCGTCGAGGCGGCTGTTGTAGCCCACCTCCTCGTGGTAATAGGTCTTCACGCTGCCGTGGGTGCGCAGCCGCAGCAGCCGGCGGTACAGCGCCTCGTCCTGCGTCACCATCATCCCGCCGTCGCCGTAGCCGCCGAGGTTCTTGGACGGGAAGAAGCTGAAGGTGCCGATGTCCGCCATCTCGCCGGCCATCCGCCAGGCGCCGTCCATCCGCCGCCGCGCCCCGATCGACTGCGCCGCGTCCTCGATCAGCGGGATGCCCGGCGCCGCGGCCCGGATCCGGTCGAGCGGCGGCATCTGCCCGAAGAGGTCCACCGGCACCACCGCCTTCGTGCGCGCGGTCACCGCGGCGGCCACCGCCTCCGGCGCGATGTTGAACGTCCGCGGCTCGATGTCCACGAACACCGGCCGGGCGCCCACGTTGTGGATCGTCCCCGCCGTGGCGAAGAAGGTGAAGGGCGTCGTCACCACCTCGTCGCCGGGCCCGACGTCGAGCGCGCGGAGCGCCAGCAGCAGCGCGTCGGTGCCGCTCGCGCAGCCCACCGCGTGGCGCGTGCCCGACAGCTCGGCCACCTGGCGCTCGAGCGCCGCCACCGGCTCCCCGAGAATGAAGCTCTGGTCGTCCACCACGCGCAGGAGCGCGTCGAGTACCTCGGACTTGATGGTGGCGTGCTGGGCGCGAAGGTCGAGCAGCGGTACGGGCATCGGGGAGAGCGAGGGGAGGCGGTCGCCGGGACGAGCGCCGAAAGTTTGCCGGGGCCAGCAGTGAAGTCAACGCGCCCGTCAGGGGCCGCGCTGGAGGACGAGGGACGCTCCCGCTAGGTCAGCGACCCCTCGACCAGCGCATGCCACTCCTGCAGCGGCCGCACCTGCTGGGCGCCCGAGCGGAGGGCCATGATGGCGTCGGCCGCCGCGCTGGCGGCCGAGAGGGTGGTGGTGTACGGGACCTTGTGCGCGATCGCCGCCTGCCGGAGGGTGTAGTCGTCGCGCTGGGCGTGCTTGCCGAGGGGTGTGTTCACCAGCAGTTGCACCTCGCCGTTGACGATCAGGTCCAGCCCGTGCGGCCGGCCCTCGTGCACCTTGAGCACGGTGTCGCAGGGGAGGCCGTGCTCGCGGAGGTAGCCGGCCGTCCCACCCGTGGCCACCAGCCGGAAGCCCATCTCGTGGAAGCGCCGCGCGATCGGCAGGGCGTTGGGCTTGTCCCGGTCGTTCACCGTGAAGAACACCGCCCCGCCGCGCGGCAGCCCGTTCCCGGCCGCCAGCTCAGCCCGGGCGAAGGCGTCGCCGAAGCTGTCGGCGATCCCCATCACTTCCCCAGTCGACCGCATCTCCGGGCCCAGGATCGGGTCGAACTCGCGGAACTTGGTGAACGGGAAGACCGCCTCCTTCACCGAGACGAAGGGCGGCACGATCTCCTCGGTGAGCCCGATCTCCTCCAGCGTCTCGCCCAGCATGACGCGGGCGGCCAGCGACGCCAGCGGGACGCCCGTCGCCTTGGAGACGAAGGGAATGGTGCGGCTGGCCCGCGGGTTGACCTCGAGCACGTAGACCACGCCGTCCTTCACCGCGAACTGCACGTTGATCAGCCCCACCACGCCGAGCGCCCGGGCCAGCGCGACGGTGTGCTCGCGCATCACCCGCGTGTCCTCCGGACCGATGCGGTACGGCGGCAGCACGCAGGCCGAGTCGCCGGAGTGGATGCCGGCGTCCTCGATGTGCTGCATGACGCCGCCGATGACCACCCGCTCGCCGTCCGCGATCGCGTCCACGTCGGCCTCGAAGGCATCCTCCAGGAAGCGGTCGATGAGCACCGGCCGCTCCTCCGACGCCTGCGCCGCGCGGGCGAAGTAGCCGCGCAGCGACGCCTCGTCGTAGACGATCTCCATCGCCCGCCCGCCGAGCACGTACGACGGGCGCACGAGCACCGGGTAGCCGACGCGCCCGGCGATCGCCGCCGCCTCGTCCACGCTCGTCGCCGTGCCGTTCTCCGGCTGGTGGATCCCGAGCCGCCGCGCGATCTCGTCGAAGCGCCGGCGGTCCTCGGCGACGTCGATCGCGTCCGGCGAGGTGCCGAGGATGGTGACGCCGGCCGCCTCCAGCTGCCGCGTGAGCTTGAGGGGCGTCTGCCCGCCCAGCTGCACGATCACCCCGATCGGCTGCTCGCGCTCCACCACCTCGAGCACGTCCTCGAAGGTCAGCGGCTCGAAGTACAGCTTGTCCGACGTGTCGAAGTCGGTGGAGACTGTCTCGGGGTTCGAGTT
>DASTRO010000226.1:0-15397 GCA_035761165.1 Gemmatimonadaceae bacterium
TCGACGCACCTCGACGCTCGACGCTCGACGCCCCCCTCGTCGCGGATGCGCCGCCCGACCCACCGGGGGCCGTCGTCGCGCCCC
The DNA here is from genome assembly GCA_035761165.1 of Gemmatimonadaceae bacterium. GTDB lineage: Bacteria > Gemmatimonadota > Gemmatimonadetes > Gemmatimonadales > Gemmatimonadaceae > CALCHX01. The sequence continues at coordinate 85 of DASTRO010000226.1, forward strand.
GAGCCTCGATCTCGCGCTCAATGCCCGCCGTGTCCCTCCGACATCCGCAGCATCCCCGCCATCGGATCCAGCGCGCCGTACGCGCCCATGCGCATCGGCCCGCCGCCGAAGAAGATGCGGGCGCCGGCCGAGAGGCTCCAGAAGCTCTCGCGGCCGTAGAGCGCCGCCGGCTCGATGCCGCCGCGCTCGGCGCGCACCCGGAAGTGCTGCAGCTCGGCGAAGGGGCGCACGCTGACCGCGCCCGCCTGCACGTCGTAGCCGTAGCCGGCGGTCGTGATGAGCCAGCGCGTCGCGCCGATCGCGTGGTCGTCGTGATCGTAGCGGAAGAAGCCGGGCGTGTCGGGGGCGCCCTGGCGCTCGTACTCGGGGCGCGTCGCGTACTCGAGGCGCAGGTAGGGACGATGCGCGGCGCCGGCGCCCAGCATCAGCTGCGTCTCCCCGAGGATGGAGAAGTAGCCGTCGTCCGCCTCCGGCTCGCTGCGCGACGCTTCCAGCAGCGCGTACACCCCCGTGGCGCCGTAGCGCTGCTCGTGCCTGACCGCCGCGTTCCACAGCGTCGTGTGGGTCGCCGCATCGTCATGCTCCTCCTTCAGCCGGGCGACCGAGGCCGAGAGCTCCCAGGGCGCCGCCGTCGGCTGCGCGGGCGCGCCGCCGAAGCGCCGCGCCAGCCGCGCCGACCACGACTCGCCGAAGCCGCGCGTGTTGCCCAGGTCGTACGGGTCCACCGGCTCGGCGGCGGCGAAGACGCCTCCCTCCACGCTCCAGCCGCCGCGCACGTAGGCGGCGTTCGCCGTCCACCGCTCCAGCACCTGCGAGAGGTGGTGGTTGGTGGGATACTTGAGCGCGGGGCGCGACATCGGGTCGTCGGTGCCGTAGGGCGCGAAGCCCTTGCCGGCCGAGAGCGACAACGCCCCTCCGGCGACGTCCCACCAGTTGACGGCCAGCATCGCCTCGTGGAGCAGCGTGTGCGGATGCCGGCTGTCGAGGAAGCCCTCCCCCCACCCGCCGAAGGTCAGCTCGCCGTCGGGCTGCGTCCACGCCTCGAAGTCGAGCGTCGTGCGCAGCACCACGCGCGCGTCGGGGCTGCCGACGTCGAGCATGACGACGGGTTGGGTGAGATAGGCCCCCGCGGGGCCGAGGAGCGCCTCGTCGCGCCACACGGAGCCGGCGGTGAGCGTCGGGAAGAGCTGCGCCATCCCGGCCGCCCGCCAGCCGCCCCCGAGGGGGCGCATCCACATCCCGGCATGCCCGCCGGCCGCGGCCGCATCGGTGGCCGTGGGCTGGGCGGGCGCGCTCGCGGTGTCGGCCATCACGTGGCCGCCGTGACCGCCATGTTGGGCGGCGGCGCGAGACGGCGCGACCACCGTGGCGAGCAGCAGGAGCGAGAGCGCGGCGGCGCGCGTCGAGCGATATGACATCATGAAGCGGTTGGCGTCGGATGAGGGAGCGTCCCGCGACGCGGGCCGTCGGGACGGGTGAGCGCGCGCGCCGGCCGGCGCGCGCCGCCGCATCAGCGGCTGTGCTTGTACATCAGGTCCACGAGCTCGTCGTACATCGCCTCGGCGTCCCCGGCCCCGGCGCGGATGGCCGTGGTCGCGCAGTGCTTGAGGTGGTTGCGCATCAGCTCGCGCGCGACGGCGCGCAGCGCCTCGTGCACCGAGGAGATCTGCGTCAGCACGTCGGCGCAGTAGCGCTCCTCGTCCACCATCTTCTGCAGTCCCCGCACCTGCCCCTCGATGCGGCGGAGCCGCTTCAGGTTGCGCGTCTTGATGTCGGGGTCCACGGCGGCCGCCCGGCGGCCGCCCTCGTCGTGCGCCCCACAGCCGCAGGTCGCGACGGCGGTCGGGTCCATGTCGTCGATCGTCTCGTGCGTCATCTCGTGCCTCGCGAGTGATGGAGGTGCGGTGCGGAGCGGCGCCCGTCAGGCATGGCGCAGCCGGAGGCTGGCGGTCAGTGGGCTGCCGGAGCTGACGGCCATCGCCGCGCCGGCATCGCCTCGACCGGCCGGTCGGGCGTCACCGCGCGTGGATCGTGGGTGAGCGTCGCGTTCCGCGCCATCAGGCGCACCGACGCACCGGCCGTCCGTGGCGGGCTCCGCGGGAATCAGGTGGAGGCGTCGCCCCGTTCTGGCGGTCATCACGTCAGCCCTCCGCGACCAGTGCGCCGCGCAGCATGCTCATGCCGCACATGAACTCGTAGCGCCCGGGCGCCGGCGGCGTGAGCTCGATCGTCGTCCGCTCGCCGGTCGGCAGGAAGCGGCGCACGCCGAAGTCGGGGAAGACGACCTCCTCGGAGCAGCTGGAGCGGTCGCGCCGGTCGAAGACGAGGCGCACCGGCTGTCCGGCCCGGGCACGCACGACGGCCGGCGAGTAGCCCCCCTCGACGACGATCGTCACTTCGGGCACGCCAGCCCCGGCCTCCGCCACCGCTGGCACCGCCGACGCGCCGGTCCGGCCGGCGACGAAGAAGTACCAGTTGACCCACAGGATGGCCGCGAGCCCCGCGGCGACCACCACCCATTCCATTCCCGTCATCGTTCGCTCCCACGCCCACGCCGGGCGCTCTGGTGCAAGTGTCGTGAGCCGACGGAATGGAAGTTATATACCCCCTACCCCTATGTAAAGCCCCCCGGGGTATGCGAGACAGGCCGTGCGGGGAGCGGCGGGCACCAGGCTCCAGGTGCGAGAGGGACCAGGGACCAGGGACCGGGGACCAGGGACCAGGAACGACCTCGGGACGCGTCTGCTCGCGCTTTGCCGCCTGCGCATCGAGGCTGCGCTCTGGCCCCTCGATGTGCTATCTTACAGGGTCGCCGGAACGCGCGTCCACGTGGATGCCGTCCGGGGCGAGGGCGCCAGGCGGCGCCGCTGGACCGGACGTCCGGCCGCGGGGTATGAGAACCCTGGAGCGGTGGACGCCTCCGCCCGGTGCCGCCACGCCCGTCGCCGTGGCCGGACGTCGTGCCTCCACGCACGCCGTTTCGGGCGACGACTCCACGTCGGCGCCGTTCGGCGCCGGTGACCTCGGATGCGCGCGGCGCGTCCTGCTCACAACCTCAATCGTACTGCATGTCAGAGTCTCGCACGAACCGGAACGGCTCCGGTCGCCGCGGGCGCGCGGAGCCAGCGGCTCCGCGGACGTCCCGCCCACGCGGCCGCCGTCGTCGATCGGGCGGCGTCTACGCCGCCACCTCCCCCCCCCAGCTCACCTCTCTCCCCACGCACCGCGGCGCCTACGTCGAAACGCGCGCCTGGTTGCTCGAGCGCCACGGTCCCATCTGCGCCTACTGCGCGACGCGGACCGACCCGCAGGAGATCACGCTGGACCACGTCACGCCGCGCCGCGGCCAGAGCGCCTACGATCGGCGCGACAACCTGGTCCTCTCCTGCCGCCCCTGCAACGCCGCCAAGGCCGACACGCCGATCCTGGCCTTCCTGCTCGCCCGGCGCGAGCGCGCCGTGACGCTGCTGCGCTACGGGATGCATCTGAGCCCGATGCTCCTCAACCTCGCGCGCGAGATCGCCGGCCCCGAGGCCGCCGCCCGCGCCGAGCGCCTGGCCGACCCGGACTACCCGTACGCCGATTGACCGATTGACCCCGCCGCGCCCGCGGCCGTCGAGCGCTCCCGCGCCGCGGCTGCGGGCGCTTGCCGTTTCAGCGGCGGTGGGTCGGCGCCGCGGATCACGCGGCGACGGTCGCGGCTCGGCACCTTGGTACGTCCGGGCTCCGGTTGCCGTGGGCGGGCATCAACGCTCATGGGGAACACGGATGCGTCGGAGGCTCCGGAGGCGGCGGATCGCTCCGCTACTCCCCACGCCTCCTCGCGCCAGGACCGGAACTGCTTTGGGGGGTGGGGGCTACCCAGCCCATCCCTCTTCGCGCCAGGACCGGAACGACTTGGGGGTGGGGTGCTACCCATCCCACGCTTCCTCGCGGCAAGCCAGGGCCCGTCTCCGCGGGAGACGACTGGCTCCGCGTCCGCCCCACAGCCGATCGCGTCCATCCTGTTACTCCTGGTCATCCCGTCTGCGCGAGCGCAGCGAGCGGCCGTGCGCTGAACGGCATGGCGACAGCATGTACAGGATGAACAGGATGGAAGACGGAGCAGAAAGAAAAAGGGGGAACCCCGCCCGGCGTCCGCGCTCCATCGCGCGTCTCCGCGTTTCTCCGCGTCTCCGCGTGAGGCTCGGTCGTGGCCGTTGGCCCGGGCGCGAGGAGGGGTGAGCCGATCCGGAGCCCCCCCCAATCAGTTCCGGTCCTGGTGCACGGGGCCGTGGACGCCGTGCGGAGCGATCCGTCGCATCCGGAGCCTCCGAAGCATCCGTGTTCCCCATGAGCGTTGATGCCCGCCCACGGCAACCGGAGCCCGGACGTACCAAGGTGCCGAGCCGCGGCCGTCGCCGCGTGATCCGCGGCCGGCCGTTCCGCCGTTCCCCGTGGTCGATCCAGCACGAGACCCTCGCGATGCCCCTACGTTCGCCCATCCCCACCCGCAGCCGGCGACAGCGGCCCGGCCCCGCGATCCTCTGTCTCTGCCTGGCCGCGTGCAGCGGCGGTGACCGCGACGCGGTGACGGCGGGCCAGCTGACGATCAGCGGCGCCGTCGCACCGGCGCCCGCGGGCCCGGCGCCGATGGCGCTCTACTTCACCGTCGCCAACCACGGCGTCGAGGCGGACACGCTGCTCGGCGTGACGAGCGAGGCCGCGGCCGAGGTCGGGCTGCACCGGCCCACGGCGGGCGACCCGATGGCGCACGTGCAGGCGCTCGCGGTGCCGGCGCGGGGCGAGCTGCGGCTCGCGCCGGGCGGCATGCACGTCATGCTCGACGCGCTGCGTCGCGATTTCCGGCCCGGCGACTCGCTGCACGTGGTGCTGCGCTTCCGGCGCGCCGGGGCGGTGCCGGTCGCGGCGCCCGTCGTCTCGTACGCGGAGCTGGAGCGCTACGTCGCGCCGCAGGATTGAGCGGCGTGCACATGGCGCGGCGGCCGAGGCGCCGCTGCGGCCGGACCGGGCGCGCCCACGGCTATATTGCGACGGAGGCGCCGTCTGGCCGCCGCACGTCGTGCCGCGCCGCGCGCCCCGAGTCCCGATCCGAACCGCGACGCCCATGCAGCATATCGACCTCACCGCCCGTCGTCCCGCGCGCCGGCGCGCCGGCGCGCGCCGCACCCTCGCCGCCGTCGCCACGGCGGCGCTGACCGGCGTCACGCTGGCCGCGGCCGCGTGCGCGCCCGCCGGCGGCGCGCCCCCCTCCGAGTTCGCCGGGATCGTGCTCCCCGAGCCGCTGGCGAAGCCCGCCGTCACGCTCACCGACACGCAGGGACAGCCGTACGACCTGCGCCGCGAGACCGACGGCAAGGTCACCCTGCTCTTCTTCGGCTACACCAGCTGCCCCGACGTCTGCCCGGTGCACATGGCCAACATCGCCGCCGTGCTGAAGGCCGCCGAGCCCGAGGTGCGCGACAACGTGAAGGTGGTGTTCGTCACCACCGACCCGGAGCGCGACACGCCGCAGCGCCTGCGCGAATGGCTCGACAGCTTCGACCCGTCGTTCGTGGGGCTGACGGCGCCGCTGGACGAGGTGAACCGGATCCAGGCGACGCTGAACATCCCGCCCGCCGTGCGCCAGCCGCTCCCCCCCGGCGCGGACAGCGCCGCCGGCTATGGCGTCGGCCACGCCGCGCAGGTGATCGCCTTCTCCCCCTTCGACGACCTGGCGCACGTCGTCTACCCCTTCGGCACGCGGCAGCGCGACTGGGCGCACGACCTGCCGGAGCTCGTCGAGCACCGCTGGTGAGCGCCGTGCAGTGGTGGTGCTCGGCACAGGGGGTGCCCTGGAGCTGGTCGTGGCGGCCCTATCCGGGCGTCTGGCTGTTCATGCTGCTGGTGGCCGCGGCCTACCTCGCGCCCGCGTGGCGCACCCGGGCGAGCGGCGGTGACGGTGCCACCTGGCCGCCGGTGCGCCGCGCAGCCGCCATCGCCGGGCTCGTGCTCCTCTGGATCTCGCTCGACTGGCCGGTGGGCGCGCTGGGCAGCGGCTACCTGGCCAGCGTGCACATGGTGCAGTACATCCTCCTCTCGCTCGTCGTGCCCCCCCTGCTCGTGGCCGGGATGCCGCCGGCCACGCACGCGGCGCTCGCTCGCCGGCGGCGTCTCGCCGCCGTCGTGCGCGCGCTCACGCAGCCGCTCGTCGCCGTCGCGCTCTTCATCGTCACCTTCCTGGTGACGCACGCACCGCCGGTGACCGATGCGCTCATGGCCACGCAGCTCGGCTCGCTGGTGCTGGACCTGGCGTGGCTCGTGACCGGGGTGCTCTTCTGGTGGCCGCTGGTCGGGACGCCGCCGGGGCGGCGCGCACTCCCGCCGCCGGGGCGCATCGCCTGCCTCATCGCCGGCGCGGTGCCGCACACGCCGGTGGCGATGTGGATGATCCTCGCCTCGTACCCGCTCTACGCCACCTTCGAGCTGGCGCCGCGCGTCTACGGCTTCGACGCGCGCGCCGACCAGCAGGTGGCGGGCGGGATCATGCTCGTCGTCGGCGGGCTGTACGTGCTGGGCATGCTGAGCGCGATCTTCCTGCGCTGGCAGGGGACCGGCGAGGAGCGCCAGCGGCCGCTGCACGTGCCCACGGTCTGAGAGGCGCATGACGGGCGTCGAGCTCGTCATCCTGCTCCTGCTGCTCGTCGTCGCGCTCGCGCTGGTCGCGCGGCGCGTGGCGACGCCGCTCCCCGTCCTGCTCGCCCTCGCCGGGATGGCGCTCGGCCTGGTGCGCCACGCGCTGCCCCAGGTGCCGGCGCTGCAGCTGCCGCCACGACTGGTGCTGACGGCGGCGCTGCCGCCGCTGCTGACGTACGCGGCCTTCTCCGTGCCGCTCGGCGCCTTCCGCGCCAACCTGCGGCCCATCACGCTGCTCGCCGTGGGCTTGGTGTTCGTCACCATGGCGGCCAGCGCGACGGCGATGCACCTGGTGCACCCGGCCACCCCCTGGGCCGCCGCGTTCGTGCTCGGCGCCATCGTCGCGCCGCCGGACGCGGTGGCCTCGGTGAGCGTCGGCGGACGGCTGGGGCTGCAGAACCGGCTCGTCACCATCCTCGAGGGCGAGGGGCTGGTCAACGACGCCACCGCCTTCGTCCTCTACCAGTTGGCGGTGGAGGCGGTCGTGACCGGCCGCTTCACCTGGGGACAGGCCGCCCTCGAGCTGCTCCTCGTCGCGCCGCTCGGCGTGATCGTCGGGCTCGCCGTCGGCTGGGCGTCCGTAGTCGCGCGCCGCCACCTGGACGACCCGATGCTCGAGACCACGCTCTCGCTCGTCGTGCCGTACCTGGCCTACGTGGTGGCCGAGCGCGTGGGCGGCTCGCCGATCCTGGCGGTGGTGGCGCTCGGCTTCCTGCTGCGCCAGCACGCGCCCGACATCGGTGCGCCGCGCACCCGGCTCACCCAGGCGACCGTCTGGCGCACGCTGGACTTCATCATCACGGGGCTGGTGTTCATGCTCGTCGGCATCCAGATCGGGGAGATCACCGTGCGCGCCCGGATCGGCCCCACGGTGCTGGCCCCGGCCGCCGCGGTCTGCGCGACGGTGGTGCTGGTGCGCCTCGCCTGGATGCACGTCGTGCCCCCGGGTGCGAGCCACCTCGCGGCGCGCGGCTCCGGCCAGCTCGCCAGCTGGCGTGAGCGGACGGTGCTCGGCTGGGCCGGCCCGCGCGGCGTGGTCTCCCTCGCCCTCGCCCTGGCGATCCCGCCGTTGACGGCGGACGGCCGCCCGTTCCCGGAGCGGGAGCTGCTGGTGCTGGTGTCGGTGGCGGTCATCGCCACGACGCTCGTCGTCCAGGGGCTCACGCTCGCGCCGCTCATGCGCTGGCTGGGGGTGGGTGACCGCCTCGCCCCGGCGCGCCAGGAGGAGCGGGCGCGCGCCGCAGCCAGTCGCGCGGGGCGCCGGCGCCTGGAGGGGCTGGTGGCCGAAGGGCGCCTGGAGCCGGCGGTGAGCGCCGAGGCCGGCCGCTGGCTCCGCGAGGGGCTGGGCGTGGACAGCGGCGCCGGCTACACCGAGGTGCGCCGCGCCGTGCTCGCCGCCCTCGACGCCGAGCGGGACGCGGTCACGCGCCTGCGCGACGACGGGCAGATCGACGCCGACACGGCGCGGCGGCTGGAGACGGCGCTCGACGAGGAGGACGTCCGCCAGCGCGCGCAGGCCGAGCGCGCGCCCGACGAGCGCGACCGGAAGGAACGCGCCGCCGACGAGAGGGCGTAGCGCCGCGCGCGACGCCGCACGTCACGGTGCGACGTCGCTCCGCCCGGAGAGCTGGGCCACGAGGTGTCGGAGTGCGACCTGCCAGGCGAGTGGCGCGCCGGGCAGGTCGTCGCGCCGCAGCGTGCGCAGGCGCTCGACGTCCTCGTCCGAGAGCAGCGCCTGCGCGCCCAGTCCGCTCATGCCGAGACTCGTCCGCCTGGCGAGCAGCCCCTCGGCGCCGATGCGCACCGCCTGCCCGTCACGATCGACGAGCGCGCCGGTGAGCTGGAGCACGGTCACCGGCGTCTCGACCGAGGTGAGCCAGGGGAGCGGCGCCTCGTGGCCCGTGCCGAGCAGCACCGCCTTGTCGCCGCGGAGGCCGGACTGCGTCGTCCAGTACTGTCCCACCTCGAGCGTGAGGATGAGCGCGCGCCCGACGCCCGCGGCGTCCATCGCGCCCCGCGCCGACGCCACCCACTCCGGCGATGGACGGCCGACGGCCAATCGCATGGTCGTCGTGCGGCCGCGGCCGAGCGCGCCGCCCTCCTCGCTGCGCACGCAATCGCCGCTGGCGTCGGTCTCGCAGCCGAAGTGCACGTCGGGGGGGACGCCCGCGGACGCGGCACCAGGCGCGGCGCCGGACGCCGCGAGCGGCGTGGTGGCGCCGAGGCTGTCGAGGAAGGCGCTCATCTCGGCGAGCAGCGCGGCCACGGGGCTCCCCGCTCCGGCCGCCGGGTCGAGGAAGGACGGCTGCGAGCCGCCGCGCTGATAGGCCACCGGCAGGTGGCCAGCGCGGATGGAGTCGGCACGGACGGGGGCGCCGGCGTAGTACGGGGGCCGGTTCGGGAAGGCGTCGCCCACGCCGCTGCGGAAGGTGGCCCCGGTGGTGGCGCAGCCGGTCGCGACGAGGAGCAGGGTGGCGCCGCGCGCGGTGAGCCGGAGCGCGGAACGGAGCGGAGGCATGTGGACCGCCGGAGCGGGACGGTGATCGGAAGGCGACCGCCGAGACGGTCGCGTGGCGTGCGGGAGGACGATCGCCGCGCCCGGCTGGCCCGGCCTGAGTCAACTGACCCATACGAGCGGCCTCCGGTCGGTGCGCCGCGACAGGGTACGCGGCGTGCGCCTGCGCACCGCGTCCTCGCGGCGTATGTTGGCGCCATGCGACGACTCCCCTCACTCCTCGCGACACTCGCGCTGCCGTGGGTCGCACTACCGTCGGTCGCGCGCCCGGCCGTCGCGCAGCCCGCGCCGACCGTCGTGCCGCGACCCGGCCTGGTCATCGCGCGCTCGGTGCGCGTGCAGCCCGGCACGTACCACCTGTCCGCGCCCACCGATCCGGACTCGGCGCTCATCGTCGTGCGCGGCGACGACGTCACCGTGGACATGCGCGGCGTGACGCTCGTCGGCGCGCCGGAGGCGGCCGAGCCGGACGAGGCGACCGGCGTGGCGGTGCGCGTGGCGGGCGGGCGAAACGTGACCGTGCGCGGCGCGACGATCCGCGGCTACCGGGTGGCCATCCTGGCGGAGGGCACGCGCGGGCTGACGCTCGTCGACAACGACGTGAGCCACACGTGGAAGCCGCGCCTCTTCAGCCTGATCCAGCACGAGAGCCTGGTGGACTGGCTCTCCTATCACAAGAACGAGGCGGACGAGTGGCGCCGCTTCGGCGCCGGCATCTACCTGGCCGACGTGCGCGGCGGCGAGATCCGCGGCAACACGGCCGAGCAGGGGATGAACGGGCTGCTGATGACACGCACCGACTCGCTGCTCGTCTGGAACAACGTCTTCTCCTTCAACTCCGGGCTCGGCATCGGCATGTACCGGTCGAGCCACAACCGGATCCTGCACAACCGCGCCGACTACGACGTGCGCGGCTACAGCCACGGCTTCTACCGTCGCGGGCAGGACTCGGCCGCGCTGCTGATGTTTGAGCAGTGCACGCACAACGTGGTGGCCTACAACTCGATGACGCACGGCGGCGACGGGCTGTTCCTGTGGGCCGGCCAGCAGACGATGGACACCGGCCAGGGCGGCGGGAACGACAATCTCTTCTACGGGAACGACTTCAGCTACGCGCCGACGAACGGGATGGAGGCCACGTTCAGCCGCAATACGTTCGCGGCGAATCGCGTGTGGGGGAGCGACCACGGGCTGTGGGGCGGGTACAGCTACGAGTCGCGGGTGATCGGGAACGACTTCCGCTTCAACCGCATCGGGATCGCGATCGAGCACGGGCAGGGGAACGCGATCGTCGGCAACACGTTCACCGGCGATTCCACGGCCATCAGCCTGTGGGCGAACCCGATCGAGCCGTCGGACTGGGGCTACCCGAAGCACCGCGACACGCGAAGCCGGGACTACCGGATCGTCGGCAACGTCTTCGCGGAGCACCGCGTGGGCGTGCGTGCGGCGAACACGAGCGGACTCGTCGTCACCGACAACGTCTTCACCGGGGTGGACTCCGCGACGGTGATCCCCGACAGCACCGGCCTCACGCTCGCGCGCAACCGCACGCTCACGCATCTCGCCCCCGACTCGCTGCCGGAGCAGCGACCATATCTCGACAGCCTGCTCCAGCTGGTGAGGCCGTTGACGGGGGCTCGCATCATGCCATGGGCCGAGCCACTCTCGACATCCGACCGCCGGACGATCGTCGTCGACGCGTGGGGCCCGTACGACTGGCGCTCCCCCAAGCTCTGGCCGGCCGACAGCGGCCGCGGTGCGACCATCCGCCTGCAGGTGCTCGGCCCCGAGGCGGTGGACCCGTCGACGAACGGCACGTGGCGCGTGGTCGAGCGCCGCGGCATCGCGCGCCTGTCGCGCGAGCGCGGCCGCGTGCCCGACACGATCGTCGTCACGCCGGCCGCCGACGCCGCCGGCGACTGGGCGCTGATGCTCGAGTACCGCGGCGCGGCCACCGAGAGCCCGCGCGGCGAGCGACGCGCCGCCGGCGTGCCCTACCGCTTCGCCTACGAGCACTTCGCGCCGCGCATCGAGTGGCGCGAGCGCTGGTTCGCGTGGAGCGACAGCACGCGCGACCCGCAGCGCGACTCCGCGGCGTTCCTCGCGCTCCTGCGCGGCACGCCGGCGCTGGAGCGGCGCACGCCGCGGCTGGACGTGGAAGGCTACGGCCCGCCGGTGCGCGGGCTGCCGGCCGAGCGCGTGGCGCTCGAGGCCACCGGCACCGTCACGCTCCCCGCCGGCGCGTACACGCTGCGCACGATCAGCGACGATGCGATCCGCGTCTGGGTGGACGGCCGCCTGGCGATCGACGCGTGGGCGCCGCACGAGTCGGCGGTGTCGTACGCGGCGCTCGGCGGCGGGCCGCACGAGCTGCGCGTGCAGTACGTGCAGCTCGGCGGCTGGCACGAGCTGCGGCTGGACGTGCTGCGCGGGGCGGTGCGGCACTCGGAGGGGTCGCCGGGCCCGCACTGAGATGCGCCGGGCCGGGCACGTTCGGTGACGGCGGACGCGAGTCCGGACGCCATCGTGGTATTCGGGGGGGGGCCCCGCGCCGCCCCCGCGCCGCGCATCCCGCCGCCCCGCGCATCACCCCCGCGCCCTGCAACCCTCCCCCGCTCCCGGGGTACGAACCGGGTGGAGGGAACCATGACCATCGAGCGACTCCTCGCACGACGCGGCCGCGTGTTGCTCGCCGTCCTCGGCGTCACCCTGGCCGCCCTCGCCGCGCCGCAGCCGGCGCGCGCCGTGCTCCCGCCGGACGGGGGCACCATCACCGTCACCGCCCGCGACGTCACCGCGTCCAACGAGAAGGTGGCCATGGCCTACGCGGCCCTCGCCGCCATGTGGCGCACCGAGTTCCGGCAGGCCGGCGCGCGCTTCGTCGTGCCCGACATCGTGCGCTACCGCGGCGCCGCACGCAGTAGGTGCGGTGTCATGGACGCGGGCAACGCCTTCTACTGCCCGGACGACAACGCCATCTACTACGACGAGGTCTTCGTCGCCGCGCAGGCCAAGCGTGCCGCGCGGACGCTCGGCACGGACGGCGACATGGCCGCCATCGGCGTCGTGGCGCACGAGATGGGGCACGCCGTCGCCATGCAGCTCGGCGTCGTCTCCCCCTACCCGTACGAGAACGAGGCCATCGCCGACTGCCTCGCCGGCGCCTTCGCCCGGCAGGCGGCGCACGACGGCTCGCTCGAGCGGGGTGACGTGGAGGAGGCCTTCTACGCCATGTCCACCGCCGGCGACCCGACGCCACGGCTCACCGGGAACCGGCGCGTGGATCGCGTGCTCCTCACCCGCGCCGCCCTCCTGGGGCACGGCACGCGGGAGCAGCGCATGCACAACTTCGACGCCGGGCTGGAGGGCGGCCCGGCCGCCTGCCTGCGCTGATCGCGACGCCGGCACGGCAGCGATCGACGAGTAGCGGGGGCGGCCGGCGGGCCGCCCCCGCTCGCGTCGCGCCTCCGCGGGCCCGGGATCAGCCGGGCCGGAGCAGCACCTTCCCCGTCGTCCGGCGCCCCTCCAGCGCGCGGTGCGCCTCGGCGGCCTCCGCCAGCGGGTACTCCGCGCCGATGCGCACCGAGAGCGTGCCCGCCGCCACCCACTCGAACAGCTCGCGCGCCCGCCAGAGCAGCTCGTCGCGCGTCGCCACATAGTCGCGGAGCGTCGGCCGGGTGAGGAAGAGCGAACCCTTGCGATTCAGCAGCTGCGGGTCCACCGGCGCCACCGGCCCACTCGACTGCCCGAAGAGCACCATCATCCCGCGCGGCCGGAGCAGGTCGAGCCCCGCCAGGAACGTCGTCTGGCCCACCGAGTCGAAGACGACGTCCAGCCGCGCGCCGCCGGTGATGCGCCGTGTCTCGGCCGCGAAGTCCTGGCGCGTGTAGACGATCGTCGCGTCGGCGCCGGCGGCGCGCGCCAGCGCGGCCTTCTCCTCCGAGCCGGCCGTGCCGATGACGTGCGCCCCGCGCCGCTTGGCGATCTGCACCAGGAGCAGCCCGACGCCGCCGGCCGCCGCGTGCACCAGGCAGCGATCGCCTTCGCGGAGCGGGTAGGTGGACGACGCCAGATAGTGCGCCGTCATCCCCTGGAGCATCAGCGCGGCGCCCTGCACCGCCGTCACCCCGTCGGGCAGCGGCACGAGTCGGGCGGCCGGCACCACCGCGTACTCGGCGTAGGCGCCGAGCACGCTCGCCCACGCCACGCGGTCCCCCTCGCGCACGTCGCGCACGCCCTCCCCCACCGCCACCACCGTCCCCGCCCCTTCCTCGCCGAGCGTCGCCGGCAGGGGCAGCGGGTAGCGCCCCATGCGCTTGTACACGTCGATGAAGTTCACGCCGACGGCGTCGAGCCGTACCAGCGCCTCCCCGGCCTTCGGCTCCGGGACGGGCACCTCCTCGTACCGCAGCGCCTCGGCGCCCCCCGCCTCGTGCACGCGCACCGCGTGCATGGTCGTCCGCCTCGCCCACATGGTCATCGTGCCGTCGCCGCTGATCGCCGATCGCCGATCGCTCAGCGCTCGACGTACGCCATGTTCCGCTCGTCGTAGCGCGGACCGGCCACGGCGCCGGGCGGGAGCGCGGCATCCAGCTCCGCCAGGTCGCGCGCATCGAGCACGATGTCGGCCGCGGCGACGTTCTCCTCCAGGTAGGGGCGCCGCTTCGTCCCCGGGATCGGCACCACGTCCGGCCCCTTGTGGAGCAGCCAGGCGAGCGCGATCTGGCCGGGGGTGGCGCCCTTCCGCGCGGCGACGTCGCGCACCGTGGCCGCGGCGCGCACGTTGGCGTCGAAGTTCGCACCCTGGAAGCGGGGATCGGTGCGGCGGAAGTCGCCCGCCGGATACTCCTCGGCGCGGCGCGCGGCGCCCGTGAGGAAGCCGCGCCCCAGAGGGCTGAACGGCACGAGCCCGATGCCGAGCTCGCGCAGCAGCGGGATGATGCGCGGTTCGAGGTTGCGCTCCCAGAGCGAGTACTCGCTCTGCAGCGCGGCGATCGGATGCACGGCGTGCGCGCGGCGGATGGTGGCCTCGCCGGCCTCGGAGAGCCCGAGAAAGCGCACCTTCCCCTCGCGCACCAGGTCGGCCATGGTGCCCACGACGTCCTCGATCGGCACGGCCGGATCCACACGATGCTGGTAGAGGAGGTCGATGCGGTCCGTCTGGAGACGCCGGAGCGAGCCCTCGACGGCCTGGCGGATGTGCGCCGGCCGGCTGTCCACGCCCACCGAGCGCCCGTCCTCGATGCGCCAGCCGAACTTGGTCGCGATCACCACCGCGTCGCGCCGCCCGCGCAGGGCGCGGCCGAGCAGCTCCTCGTTGGTGAAGGGGCCGTACACCTCCGCCGTGTCGAGGAAGGTGACGCCGAGCTCGATCGCACGGTGGATGGTGGCGATCGACTCCCGCTCGTCGCGCTCCTCCGCCGTGCCGTACGAGGCGCTCATCCCCATGCAGCCGAGGCCGAGCGCGGAGACGGTCAGCCCCGGTGTGCCCAGCGTTCGTGTCGTCAGCATCCCCGCTCCTCGTTCGGCCGGCCCGCCCCGTGGACGGGACCGGGACCTCGTTCCATGGCGTGGCACATGGCGCGCCAGCCGCGCGGCGGTCGCCGGGCCGTGGCCGCCGTCCGCTGGCCGCCGTCTGACGCCTAACGCTCTGGCGCGGCGGCGTCCCCCTGCAACGCGGCGAGGCTGGCCGCCGCCCGCGCCGACACCCGGGCCGCACCGAGCTCGGCGCCGAGACGGGCGGCGACCTCGTAGCAGCGCCGCGCCGTCTCCGCATGCTCCGCCCCCGCCTGCGCCCGGTGGATGTCGCCGAGGACGAGCAGGCACTCCGCCCGGCGCACGCCGTTGCCGGCGGTGGAGAAGAAGCCCAGCGCCTCACCCAGTCGGTGCTCGGCCTCGGCGGGCCGGCCCACCTTCCCCAGCGCCTCCGCCTCGCAGATGACGGTGAGCAGCAGGAGGTCGAGGTCCTCCAGGGCGCGGGCGAGCTCGCCGGCCTCGGTCGTCGAGGATTCGAGGGCGGCGCGCAGCTGCGTTTCGTATTGCCGGCTCGTTTCGAGCCGCCGCGTCAGGCGCTCGAGCGTGGCGGAGAGCGACACCGCGGCGGCGCGGTTCTCCGCGAGC
>DASTRO010000227.1:0-11639 GCA_035761165.1 Gemmatimonadaceae bacterium
TGCCCTTTCCATGGCTCCTCCCATCTTCTGGTCGTCCCTTCCGCTCGTCGCGACGGCGGGGAGAGCGACGCGCCCCGTCCGATCCCGAGCGGACCGATGATCCTCTCTCTGGTGGCGTGACGACGCGCGTTACGGTGGTAACGTCCGCCGTTACCGGCCACGCGGGACCACGACCGGCGCGGTCGGGGCACCTCCCGGCAGGAATCACCGATGAGCGAAACGGGGCTGGAGCGGGGACGTGCGGCGGCGGCGCAGGGGAATTGGGACCGGGCCTACCACCTCCTCCGGGAGGAGGACGGTGCTCGCGGCCTCGACGCGGCCGATCTGGCGCTGCTCGCCAACGTCGCCTATGCGGCCGGTCATCTGGACGTCACCATCGAGAGCTGGGAGCGGGCGCACGCCGCGTGCGTCCGCGCGGGCGATCGGCCGGCGGCGGCGGGCGCCGCCACGCGCGTCGCGTTGCACCTGCTCCTCGACACCGCGCTGATGGCGCCGGTCCGGGGCTGGATCCGGCGGGCGGAACGCCTGCTCGACGAGCAGCCCCCGACACCGGCACATGCGTGGCTGGCGGTCGTGCGCAACTACGAGCGGATGCTGTCGGGCGACTTCGCCGAGGCGCGTCGCTGGGCCCAGCGCGCCATCGACCTGGGTGCGCGATGCGATCCCGGCGCGGCCGCCGTCGGCCGGATCGCCGAGGCCCGGAGCCTCATCTTCGAGGGCGAGGTGCGCCGCGGGCTCGAGCTGCTCGACGACGCCGCCATGGCGACCCGGTCGGGCGAGCTGGACCCCATCGCGACCGGCGTGGTCTACTGCGAGGTCGTCTGTGCGCTGCAGGGGCTCGCACAGTTCGACCTGGCCGAGGAATGGACCAAGGCGATGGAGCAGTGGCGGCACGGCAAGGCCGTCGGCAGCGTGCACGGGCGCTGCCGCGTCCACCGCGCCGAGATCCTCCGCCTGCGGGGCGCGCACGGCGAGGCGGAGGCCGAGGCGCTGCGCGCGTGCGAGGAGCTGCGTCCCTACCTGCGCCGCGAGCTCGGCTGGCCGTTGACGGAGCTCGGTCGGATCCGGCTTCGGAAGGGGGACCTCGCCGGCGCCGAGGAGGCCTTCCTCGCCGCGCAGCAGGCCGGCTGGGATCCGCAGCCCGGGCTGGCGCTGACCTATCTGGCGCGGGGTGCGGTGCCGCTCGCGGCCGCATCGATCCGGCAGGCGCTGGAGCACCCCTCGACGGTTCCCTCCAAGGAGCTGCCGCCCAACACCGAGCTGCGCCGGGCTCCACTCCTCGACGCACAGGTGGAGATCGCCGTGGAGGCGGGCGACGTCGATCGGGCCCGGTGGGCCGCGGACGAGCTGGCGCGGATCGCCGCGACGTTCGGCAGCACCGCCATCACCGCCAGTGCCGCCGCCGCGGCCGGGAAGGTCCGGCTGGCGGTGGGCGATGCCGCGGGCGCCGGCCGCGACTTCGGCACCGCCCTGCGCCTGTGGAGCGACGTCGGCGCACCCTACGAGGCGGCGCTCGCCCGCATGGGGATCGCGCGGGCGCACCGGGCGGCGGGCAATGACGCGTGCGCGCTCCTCGAGCTCCAGGCCGCGCGGGCAGCGTTCGAGTGGATGGGCGCCGCGCGACACGCGGCGCGGGCCGCCCACGCCTGCGAGGCGCTCGCACGCGGCGGTCGCGCCGCGCTGGCGCTGCGAGGCCCGTCGGCCCCCGCCCCGGAGCCCGGTCGGGCCGATCCCGCACGGATGGCGCGTGAGGCCACCGTCCGCCGCGAGGGCGACTACTGGTCGCTGACCTTCGACGGGCGCACGGTGCGCGTGCGCGACGTGAAGGGGATGCGCTACCTGGCACGGCTGCTCGCCGAACCCGGGCGCGAGCTCCACGTGCTCGACCTCGTCGCCGCGGAGCGGGGCTGGACCGCGGACGCGAGCTGCGTCCCCGAGGCGGCGCCGACGGTCGCGGGCGTGGGAGATGCGGGCGCCGTG
This sequence comes from Gemmatimonadaceae bacterium, assembly GCA_035761165.1. Taxonomy (GTDB): domain Bacteria; phylum Gemmatimonadota; class Gemmatimonadetes; order Gemmatimonadales; family Gemmatimonadaceae; genus CALCHX01. The sequence continues at coordinate 1,981 of DASTRO010000227.1, forward strand.
CTGGACGCACGCGCGAAGGACGCCTACCGGCGGCGGCTGGCCGAGATCGACGAGGACGTCGCGGCGGCCCGGGAGGCCGGTGACGTCGAGCGGGAGGAGCGGGCCGAGGCGGAACGCGACGTCCTGCTCCGCGAGCTGGCACGCGCGACCGGCCTCGGTGGTCGCGACCGGCGAACGGGCTCGGCATCGGAGCGCGCACGCGTCGCCGTCACCCGGGCGCTGCGCTCCGCGCTGGCGCGGATCCGCGAGCATCACCCTCCGCTGGGCGAGCACCTCGATCAGCGCATCCGCACCGGCGTCCACTGCGCCTACCGGCCCGACCCGCAGCTGCCCACGGCCTGGACGACGTGAGCGACGTCACGACCCCTGGCCCGGCCCGTCGGGCTCCCGGCCCGCGGGAGCTGCCGCGGACCCGCGCGGGTCCGCGGCAGCCCGCCGGGATCAGGCCGCGGTGCTGGCGACCAGCCGCTCGACGCCGCGCCCCGACTCCTTCCACGCCTGCAGCCCACCCTCGTAGGCGCGGACGTTGGTGAAGCCCAGCGCCACCAGCTTCTCGGCGGCCATCCGGCTCTGCGGGCAGGTGGGGCCGCTGCAGTAGGTGACGATCGCCGTGTCCCGCGCGAGCCCGCGCGCCGCCACCTCCCGGCCGATCTGGTCGAGGGGCACGCGACGCGAGCCGGGGATCATCTCGCCTGTGAAGTAGTCCTCGGTGAGCACGTTCCAGAGCTCGGCGATGGCGTGCTGCGGCAGCGCCTGCGTGAGCTGCTCGGTGGTGATGATCTGGATCGACGACATGGTGGACCTCCCTGGTGCTGTCGGGTGTGGGGTTGGGATGCCGTGGTGCTGTGGCACGGCGAGGGACCGCGGCGCGCAGACACATGCGCGCACAATAGTTATCCGGGCATGTATATACCGCACGGCGGCGGGATCCCGTGCCGGACCGGGATGCGGCGGCCGTCACTCCGCACGGGCGGCGGTGCGCGGCGCGCCCCGCTGGGCGTTGGCGGCGCGGATCCGGTCGAGGATCGCGACGAGCTGCTCCAACTGCTCCGCGTCGAGCGCGGCGACCGCCGCCTCGTCGGCGGCGTCCACCAGCGGGTCGAGCCGGTCGAGGAGCCGCCGCCCGGCCGGCGTCACGTAGCAGAGCACCTGACGCCGATCGGGCTCGCTGCGCTCGCGGCGCACGAGCCCCGCCACCTCGAGCTTGTCGAGGAGCCGCGTGATCGTCGTGCCCTCCTCGATCATGCGCTCGCGGATGGCGAGCGTCGGAATGCCGCCGCTTCCCGCGCCGCGGACGATGCGGAGCGCGTTGTACTGGGCGAAGCTCAGCCCCGATGCCTCGAGCACGCGGGTGTACGTCCGCCCGATGACCGAGGCGGTGCGGAGGAGCGCGACCGTGGCCTCCTGCGCCAACGAGCGGAAGGGGCGCGTCTGCGCGAGCTCCGCCTGGACGGCGCTGGAGCGTCGATGTGGCACCGGCGGATCGGGTGGACGTGGTGGCATGATGATGCGATCCCGAGCAACTGTTGCCATGATAAGAATTGCAGCCCGGACCCGCAAGCCCCCGTCGGCGGACCGCGCACGCCGCCGGCCCGGTGGCACCGACCGCCGGGACGCGACGTCCAGCGGCGGCGGTCGACCGGGCGGCGCCAGGGGTGTCGCGAGGGCGTCGCCGCGCCGGGACACGTCGACGCCCTCCCCGGGACGCACGACGCCACGAGCGCGGCGGTGACGACCAGCACGATGGCGCCGCCGAGGGTCGCCGGATCCGCCGGCCGCGGCGCGCCGCCGAGCAGCAGGCCGGCGACGGCGCGCGGCTCGGCGCCGAGCGCGACGCGGACGCCGATCTCGCGTGTGCACCGACTGACCCTGTACGCGATCACGCCGCAGAGCCCCACGGCAGCGAGCACCAGCGCGATGACGGCGAACGCGGTGAGCAGCGCCATCGCGCAGCGTATCGGCGCCAGGCCATCGCGGAGATGCGCCCCGCTGGACGGCTCCGGGCGCACGAAGAGGGTCGGGTCGACCAACGCGATCGCCGGCTCGATCATCGGCCCGGCGTCGCCGCGGACGTCCGGCATCCGAGTGTCGTCGACCACCCCGACGATGGTGGACCGCGGTCCGGCAGGTCGATGGTGGGCGGCATCGGCCGGCCCGCGCAGACGGCTCCCGATCGAGTTGCCGTCCCGCCAGACCCGGCGCGCGAACTCGCGGCTCACCCGCGCTTCCGAGGACATCCCGAGCGGGCTTCTCGCGTTCCACGCCGCGGCCGCGGCCGCCCAGTCGGGCAGGCGCCCGGCGATGAGCCGCGCGGGCCGTGCGGCGCGCGCGCGGGTCGACGAGTGCCGAGCGCGCCGCTCACCCCGCGCGGCGAGCCTGCGCGGCAGCCGGCACGCGGGCAGGTGAGGACGCCGTCGACGTGCGCTGACGAACGGGCGCTCGCCGCGAGACCGCTGCGGCCCCTACAGCGTGCCCGCCAGCAGCCGCTCGAAGCGCGGGTTGCCGCGCAGCGGCGCCAACGCAGGGTCGATCCGCAGCATGCCGGGCGTGAGCTCCGACCCGGCGTGGACCAGGGGCTCGATCAGGTCCAGCGCCGCGCCCTGATCGCCCGCCAGCAGGTGGATGCGCGCCAGCTGGTGCCGGCAGTAGTCGGCGAGGGACGCCGTGGCGTCCGGCGAGGCCGTGCACCGCTCGGCGGATGTCACCGCCTCGGGGAAGCGCCCCTCCAGCGCGAGCGCGAGGCCACGCAGCGCGTGGATCTGCGGGTCCGGGTTCGGGGCCGTGACGCGCAGCGTCCGTTCGAAGCCCCGCCGCGCCGAGTCCGCCCAGAGCCGCGTGCGCGCCGTGTCGCCGCGCTGGTGCCAGATTTGCGCGAACACCAGCGCCCGCGAGCCGGGGTCGCCGAAGAAGTAGCTCGTGGCGAGCGCGAGCACCGTGTCCTGCTGCGCCGGCGTGAGCGGCCAGTACTGGTCGCCATAGATGGCGAGATACGCCAGGAGCTGCCGGCGGTCCATGGCCGCCGGCGCCCCGGCGATCGCCCGGCGCGCGCCCGGCAGGTCGCCCTCGGCCAGGTAGCTGGTCACGATCACGTTCATCGACGCCAGATTGCCGGGCGCGACCTCGAGAGCGCGCCGGGCCATCTCGCGCGCTTCGGCCCAGCGGCCCAGGTTCAGCAGGTTGGCCGCGAGGTTGCGCAGGCTGGGCTCCGAGCGCGGGTCGAGGGCGAGCGCCTGGCGCATCGTCGCGATCCCCTCGTCGGTGCGGCCCGAGCGCAGCTGGAGGGCACCGCGCGCGCGCAGGAGCTCCGGATTCGCGGGATACCGGGCCAGCCCCGAGTCCACCGCGGCGAGCATCTCCTCGGTGTCGTGGTGGACGATCGTCGCGATCACGGCTCGCGCGTAGTACGTCTCGACGGCGGCCGGCGCGAGCGCCTCGGCACGTGCCAGCGCCCGCTCGATCGGCGCGCGTGGCGGCCGGATGCTGGCCACCGCATAGAGCCGCGACCGCGTCTCCGCCAGGCGCGCCCACGCGATGCCGAAGGTGCTGTCCAGCGCCACCGCCTGCTCCATCAGCTCCACCGCCCGCCCCAGGCTCGCCGGGTCGCGATTCACCGCGGCCGCCTCGGCCTTCAGGTACAGGTCGTAGGCGGCCATGTCCTGCGTGGGCCGTTCGGCGAGCCGTCGCTGGTCGGTGGGGCTGAGGGCGACGTCGAGCGCGCTCGCCACCTGGCCGGCGATCTCGCTCTGCACCTGGAATACGTCGGTGAGCGGCGCGTCGAACGACCGCTGCCAGGTGCTGCGCGGCGCGCCGTCGCCGTCCACCTCCACCAGCTCCGGGCTCACCTGCACCCGGCTCGGCCCATCGCCGTTGCGCGCCCAGCGCACCGTGCCGGTGAGCAGGTAGCGCACGCCCAGCTCGCGCGCGATCTCGTCCGGCGGCTTGTCGGTGTGCGCGTACTCCTCGGAGCTGGTGCGCGCGATGACGGCGACGTTCGGCAGCGCGGTGAGCTTGCCGCGCACCGCGTCGGTGATGCCGTCGGCGAAGTACGCGTCGGCCGAGTCGCCCACGTTCTCGAAGGGGAGCACGGCGAGGCGCGGCGGGCCGTCGGCCGGCCCGGAGGAATGGCTGCTCCGCCAGGCGAAGAGGATCCCGGCACCGAGGACGAGCCCGGCGAGCAGCATGGCCAGCGCGGGCGACAGGCGGCGCCAGCCACCGGCGCCGACGGCGGGCCCGGCAGCCGTGGGCGGCGCGGCCGGTACGACACCGGCCATGGCCGCCGTGCCCGCCGTCACCGGCGGGTGCAGCGCCTCGGCGAAGGCGCGCGCCGTGGGGACGCGGTCGGCCGCCGTACGCGCGAGCGCCGCCTGCACCACGCGCTCGACGTGCTCCGGCACCGTCTCGCGCAGCTCGCGCAGCGGCCGCGGCGTGTCGGTGAAGCGCCGCGCGATCGTCGCCTGCGGCGTCGGGGCAGCGAAGGGCGGCTCACCGGCGAGCATCTCGTAGAGGACGGTGGCCAGGCTGTAGACATCGCTCCGGGCGTCCACGTCGCGCTCCCCGGCCGCCTGCTCGGGGCTCATGTACGCCGCCGTGCCGAGCGAGATGCCGGTGGCGGTGAGCTTCACACCATCCGGGGCGAGCGCGCGGGAGATGCCGAAGTCGGCGACGAGCGTGCTGCCATCCTCGGTGAGCAGCAGGTTCTCCGGCTTCACGTCGCGGTGCACGACACCGTGCCGGTGCGCGTACTCCAGCCCCTGTGCCGCCTCGCCGGCGATCCGTATCGCGTCCTCGACCGGGAGCTGCCGCTCGCGGTCGAGCCGGGCGCGGAGCGACTCCCCCTCCACGTACGGCATGGTGAACCAGAGCAGCCCCGCCGCCTCGCCGGAATCGTGGACGGTGAGGATGTGCGGGTGCTGGAGCCGCGCGGCGAGGCGGATCTCGCGCTCGAAGCGCTCGGCGCCGAGCGTGGTGGCGAGCTCCGGGTGCAGCACCTTGAGCGCCACCGGGCGGTCGTGCCGCAGGTCGGTCGCGAGGTAGACCGTGGCCATGCCCCCGCGCCCCAGCTCGCGCTCCACGCGGTAGCGGGGTGCGAGCGCGGCCCGCAGGCCGTCGACGGAACGCGACATGGGCTCCATACCGCCCTCACCTCTCGAAGCGGTGGTCGTGCGCCCGCCGGGACGAGCCCGGCGAGGTGACCGATACCGCGAACATACGCCCGCACGACACCGGCGCAACGTGACGGCGGCGGGCGCGCTCACCCGCCGCCCGGCGCCGCCGCACCCCTCACGAGCGCGGCGCGTGCGGCAGGATCACCGTGAAGCACGAGCCGTGACCGGGCTCGCTCCGGGCGAGCACGTCGCCCCCCATCCGGCGGGCGAGATCGCGGCTGATGGCCAGCCCGAGTCCCACCCCCTGCTGGGACTCCCGACGGGCGCGACGGTCGAGCTGCACGAACGGCTCGAAGACGTGCGCGAGCTCCGTCGCGGGGATGCCGACCCCGGTGTCCTCGACGCACAGGTGCACGGCGGCGGCGCGCGACTCGGCCCACAGGCGGATGCGGCCCCCCGACGGTGTGAACTTCGAGGCGTTCATCAGGAGATTCAGCAGGATCTGCTGGAGCCGCTCCTGGTCCGCGAACAGCTCGAGCGTGGGGTCCGGCGGGACGACCACGAAGTGGATGCCGCGGCTCTCGATGTGCGGCTGCATCAGCTCCCCGGCGTTCCGCAGCACCGCCTCGACCCGGATCGCTGCCGGGCGCAGCTCCACCTGGCCCGCCTCGACCCGGCTGAAGTTCAGGATGTCGGTGATCAGGACCAGGAGGTACTGACTCGCGGACCGGATCCGCTCCAGGTCGGCCCGCTGCCCGTCGGTCAGCGGCCCACGCACGCCCAGCGCGAGCAGATCGGCGTAGCCGATGACCGCGTTGAGGGGCGTGCGCAGCTCGTGGCTCATCGCCGCCAGGAACTGGCGCTTGGCCTCGTTGGCCTCCTTGACCGACTCGTACAGGCGCTCCACCTCCTGGCGCGCGCGCACCTGCGCCGTCACGTCGATGCCCTGCACGAACACGCCCGACACGCGGCCGTCGGGCTCCAGCATGGGCTGGTAGACGAAACTCAGGAAGCTCTCCTCGGGCGGCTCGCCGGGGGCGCGCACGAGCATCACGCGCTCCTCCCGGCCGACGTACGGGACGCCGGTGGCGTACACGCGGTCGAGCAGCTCCCGGTAGCCCTGGTCCGAGATCTCCGGCAGCGCCTCGAGCAGCGGCTTGCCGATGACGTCGGCGCGGCCGATGAGGGACAGGTAGGCCGCGTTCGCCGCGTCGAAGACGTGATCCGGGCCCTTGAGCACCGCCATGAACGCCGGCGCCTGGTCGAAGAGCGCGACGAGGCGCGCGCGCTCGCGATGAATCGCCTCGCTGAACTGGAGGTGCGCGCGCACGCGCGCCAGCAGCTCGCGGGCGGCGAACGGCTTCACGAGGTAGTCGTCGGCGCCGCGCCCGAGCCCTTCGACCGTGCTCTCCTCGCCGGCCCGTGCCGAGAGGAGGATCACCGGCACGGCCGCCGTCTCCGGGTCGGCGCGCAGCGCCTCGATGAGCGCGAACCCGTCGAGCACCGGCATCATCACGTCGCTCAGGACCAGGTCCGGCCGGCGACGGCGAGCCCGCTCCAGCGCGTCGCCGCCGTCCGTCGCCAGATCCACCTCGTAGTGGGCACGCAGCAGATCGGCGAGATACGTCCGCATGTCGGCGTTGTCGTCCACCACCAGCACCCGCGGCCGGGCGCCGACGGCCGCCTGGCCGGCGACGTCGGGCACCGCGCCGGGGCGGCCGTCGGCGTCTGGCAGTTCCACCGGGAGCGCGAGCGGCGTCCCGTCGCCGTCCGCGTCGGGCAGCCAGCGCAGCGCCTCCTCGACGAACGGCGCCGCGCCGAGCGCGGTGCTCGCCCCCGTGCGCGTCGCCCGGATGCGATCCGCCGGGAGGTGCGCGTGCCCGAGCGGGAGGTCGACGGTGAACGTGGTCCCCACGCCCACCGTGCTCGCGACGCGCACGTGGCCGCCGTGGAGGCGCACCAGCTCCTGCACGAGGGCGAGCCCGATTCCCGAGCCCTCGTGCGCGCGGGCGCGCACCCCCTCCACGCGACGGAAGCGCTCGAACACGTGCGGCAGCTCGTCCGGGGCGATCCCGACGCCGGTGTCCGTGACGGTGAGCCGCGCGCACCGCTCGGCCTCCACGCGCTCCAGCGCGACGCGGATCTCCCCGGCGAACGTGAACTTGAAGGCGTTGGACAGCAGGTTCAGGACGATCTTCTCCCACATCGACGTGTCCACGAAGACGGGCTCGCCGACGTCGGCACAGTCGACCACCAGCCGCATGCCCGCGCGCTCCACGGCGGCACGGAACGCGCTCGCCAGATCGACCGTCACCCGCGCCAGCTCCACCGGCTCGAACGACGCCTGCACGCGGCCCGCCTCGATCCGCGCGAAATCGAGCAGCGTGTTGACGAGCTTGAGCAGCCGCAGCCCGTTGCGTTGCAGCAGCTCGAGCTTGGCGCGATCCGCCGGCGCCAGCGGCGACGCGGGGCGTTGCAGCAGGTCCTCGATCGGCCCGAGCATGAGCGTGAGCGGCGTGCGGAACTCGTGGCTCACGTTGCTGAAGAACGTCGTCTTCGCCCGATCGAGCTCGGCGAGGGCCTGCGCCCGCTGGCGCTCCTCCTCGTAGGCGCGGGCGGCGGCGATCGCCGCGCCGATCTGGCCGGCGACCAGGCCGACGAACGCGCGGTAGTCGTCGTCGAACGCGCGGCGCGGGTTGAGGCCGACGACCAGCAGGGCGTCCAGCGTGCCGTGCTGCGCCGAGCGGTTGATGGGCACGACGGCCGCCGCGGTGACGGGCTCCGGCCAGCTGCGCGACGGGATGACGCCGAAGCGGCGCGCCAGATCGTCCACCAGCACGAGCCCCGCCGCGCCGCCGGCGACCGGCCACGCGGGGTTGGCGGCGGCGCCGAGCGCCATGGTGGGCGTGGCCGCCGGGTGCTCGGCCGCGATGCCCGTGCGGACGGCGAGCCGTGCCTCCCCCGCGTCGTCCACCAGGTAGATCAGCGAGAACGGGACGTCCGTCGGATTCCGGTCCAGCACCTGGGCGGCCCGCGCGACCGCCGTCCGCACGTCCTGCGCGGTCGTGGAGGTCGCGCCGAGGTCACGCAGCGTGTGCAGGCGCCGCTCTCCGATCACGCGCGGCGTGGTCTCGGAGCAGGTCACGAACACGCCGCCGACGTCGCCGGACTCCGTCCGCACCGCGCTGTAGCAGAAGGTGAAGTAGCACTCCTCGACGTATCCGTTCCGGTCGAGCGGCAGGATCTGATCCTCGAGGTACGTGGGCCGCCCGGACCGCATGACCTCCTCGAACATCGGGCCGATGAAGTCCCAGATCTCGGCGAAGGTCTCGCGGGTGCTCCGGCCGAGGGCGGCGGGGTGCTTCGTGGCGCCCAGGATCGGCCGGTAGCCGTCGTTGTAGAACTGCACGAACTCCGGCCCCCACGCGATGTACATCGGGTAGCGGGAGTCGAGCAGGATGTTGAGCGCCGTGCGGAGACTCTGCGGCCAGCTCTCGACGGGGCCGACGGGAGACGAGGCCCAGTCGTGGGCGCGCATCAGCTCCCCCATCTCGTTGCCGCCCACCAGCACGGCCGCGGTGCGAGCGGGGAGGGGGCCGCGGTCGGGCCGGTAGCCGGTCCCGGCCGACACCGCCGGATCCGACTCGCGCGCGGTGGCTTCGTCGCTCATCGTGGTCTCTCCCTGGCAGCGGATGCGGTGCGCCCGCGCGGTGCACTGCCCCCTGCCCGGCGGGACGACCGGACTCCGTGCAACATGCGCCCCCGCCGGCAGAAGTGGAACATCCGTCGCCCGCCCGGGGGCTCCTCCGCCCTGCGCCGCGCCGGCAGGCCGCGGACCGACGTCCGGAGATCGCCCGCTACTCGCCCGACGTCCCGGCACTCGCCGGTCGCCCCGGCAGCAGGATGACGAACGTGCTCCCCTGCCCCGGCGTGCTCTCCGCCCACAACCGCCCCTCGTGCGCCTCGACGATCCCCTTCGCGATCGCCAGCCCGAGCCCGGCGCTGCCGCGCCGGCTCCGCAGATCCTGCCAGAAGCGGTCGAAGAGGTGCGGCAGCTCCTCGGGCCCGATGCCGGGGCCGGTGTCCGACACCGAGAGCCGCGCCGCCTCCCCGACGCCGCCGGCGCGCACGACGATGCGCCCTCCCGCGGGCGTGAGCCGCAGGGCATTGTCCAGGAGGTTGCCCAGCGCCTGGAGCAGCCGGTCATGATCGGCGGCGACGGCGGGCGTGTCCTCCGTGGCCTGGCAGTCGAGCCGCACGCCGCGCTCCGCCGCGGCCGGGCCGAACAGCGCGCAGACGTCCGCGACGAGCGCGGCCACGTCCAGCGGCCGACGCTCGACGGCGAGGCGGCCGGCCTCGATGCTCGCCACGTCCAGCAGATCGCGCACGAGCCGATCCATCGCCCCGGCACTGCGCTGCAGGACACCGAGCAGCTGCTGCCGGCTCTCCGACGGCAGCGACGCGTCGGCGAGGAGGGCGGCGGTGGTCGAGATCCGGCTCAGCGGATTGCGGAGGTCGTGCGCCACCACCGCGAGCACCTCGTCGCGCAGGCGC
>DASTRO010000228.1:0-25632 GCA_035761165.1 Gemmatimonadaceae bacterium
CGGCGGTGCGGGTGCGCCCGGGCGCGGCCGCCGTCATCGGCTTCCTGCTGGGCATCGTGGTGGACGCCCTGCGGCCCGGCACCTTCGGCGCCGCGGCGCTGGCGATGACGCTGATCGGGTATGGCGCGTCCTGGTTGAAGCCGGTGTTCTTCGCCGACAATCTGCCGTTGAACGCGTTCTTCTTCTTCGTCGGCAAGTGGGTCTTCGACGTGGTCTATCTCACCGTGGGGGAGCGCCTCCGCGGGAGTGAGCTGGTGATGCAGGTGCTGCTCTGGTCTCCCCTGGCCGCCGCGCTGACGGCGCTGGTCGGCGTGCTGCTGCTCCTCGTCGCGCGGCCGTGGACGGAGGCGCGGACGACATGAGCTTCCATCCCAACGACATCGCGCGGCGGTCGCGCATCGCCTCCGTCCTCCTCATCGCGGCCTTCGTCTGGCTGGGCGGGGCGTTCTTCCGCGCGCAGGTGCAGCACCACGAGGACTACGAGCTCCGCTCCCGGCTCAACCGGCTGCGGGAGGTGCCGCTGCCCGCCCCGCGCGGCATCATCTACGACCGGAACGGGCAGATCATCGCCGAGAGCGTGCCGGGGTACACGGTGCTCCTCACCCTCGACCGCGGCCGGCAGAGCCAGCGGGCGATGGAGGACACGCTGCGCGCCACGCTCCGCCGGCTGGGGCAGATCATCGACTACCCCGAGGAGCAGATCGAGTCGGCCGTGCGCCGCTACCGGCGCGACCCGAACCGCCCGGCCGTGGTGCTCGCCGACGCCGACTTCACCACCGTCTCGGTGCTCGAGGAGCGGGTGGCGGAGTTCCCCGGCCTCCTCATCCAGGCGGCCCCCAAGCGCTTCTACCCCCTGCGCGACACGGTCGGCGCGTTCGTCGGCTACACGGGCGAGATCAACGAGACCGAGCTGGGCTCGAGCGAGTACGAGGGCTACAAGGCCGGGCAGCAGATCGGGAAGAGCGGGCTGGAGAAGCAGTACGAGGCCCGCCTGCGCGGCAAGGAGGGGATGCGCTTCGTGGAGGTGGACGCGCGCAACCGGGTGGTCAAGCGCGAGAACGTGCGCCCCGACCTGCTGCCGGAGGCGCCGCCGCCCCTCTACACGAACATCGACCTCGACCTGCAGCGTTTCGTCTTCGGCCTCATGGAGGGCGACACGTCGCTGACCGGCGGGATCCTCGCCCTCGATCCCCGCACGGGCGGCGTGCTGGCGATGCACAGCAACCCGACCTTCGACCCGAACCACTTCATCGGGGGCATCTCGACCGAGGAGTACGCCGGTCTCACCAACGACCCGCGGCACCCGCTCTACAACAAGGTCATCCAGGGTCGGTATCCCCCCGCCTCCACCTTCAAGCTGATCACGTCGGCCATCGCCATCGAGCGCGGCGTGGTGAACCTGGACACGCGCATGCCGCAGCCCTGCACCGGCGGCATGTGGATCGGCAACCGCTACTTCCGCTGCTGGGACCACAGCGGCCATGGCGACATCACGCTCCGGCAGGCGATCGCCAAGTCGTGCGACGTCTACTTCTACCAGCTCGGGCTGCGCCTCGGTCTGGAGGAGATGCTGGCCGGCGGCGTGCGCATCGGCATGAACGAGAAGAGCGGCATCGACCTGCCGAACGAGCTGAAGCCGCGGTGGCCGGCGGACATCAAGTACTTCGACGACACCTACGGCCCGCAGCACTGGTCGCGGACGGTGGTCGCGAGCCTCGCCATCGGCCAGGCTGACGACGCGCAGACGGTGGCGAACATGGCCCGCCTCTACGCGGCGCTGGCCACCGACGGCGCCGCGCCGCGCCCGCGGATCGTGCAGGGCGACCCGGTGCGCACGCCGGCGTTCCGGCTCTCGGACGAGCAGCTCGACGGGCTGCGGCTCGCGCTGGCGGACGTGGTCTCGGCGCGCGGCACGGCCGGCGCCTCCGCGCTGCAGGGGATCACCATCGCCGGCAAGACGGGCACCGCCCAGACGGGTCGGCCGGGCGAGCGCGACCACGCCTGGTTCGTCGGCTTCGCCCCGGCGGAGGACCCGAAGATCGTCGTCGCCGTCTTCATCGAGCATGGCGAGCACGGCTCGGCGGCCGCACGGCTCGCCAGCCGCACCATCGAGCAGTACCTGCGCGCGCCCACGGCGCCGGTGCCGGTCACCGAAGAGGGGCCGTGATCCGACGCGCCGTGCGCGACGTGCCGCTCGTCACGATCGCGCTCCTGCTGTCGCTCTACGGTATCGCGATGGTCTTCTCGGCCGGCGTCACGGAGGTACGGACGCCGGCCGAGGGGCTCTGGCGCACGCAGGCCATGTGGTGCCTGCTCGGCATGACCGGGGCCTACGTCGTCAGTCGCTTCTCGGTGCGGATCATCGAGTGGCTCTCCTGGCCGGCGTATCTGTTCTCGCTGCTCCTCCTCGCCGTCCTCCTCGTCCCGGGGCTCGGCGGCGGCGCGGGCACGGCGGCGAGCACCAAAAGCTGGCTGGTGATCGGCGGGATCCGCCTCGGCCAGCCGGCGGAGCTGGCCAAGCTGACGGTGGTGCTGATGCTCGCCCGCGTGCTCTCGCAGCGGCGCGAGGCGCCGAGCTCCCTGCTCGAGCTGTGGAAGCCGGCGCTCGTCGTCGGCGTGCCGTGGCTCCTCATCATGGCACAGCCGGACCTGGGGAGCGGGCTCGCCTTCGTGGGGATCTTCTTCGCGATGCTCTTCTGGGCGGGGGTGCCGTGGCGCCTGCTCCTGCTCCTCGCCAGCCCGGCCGTGAGCCTCGTCCTCTCCTTCGACATGTGGTGGTGGGGGGGCTGGTTCCTGCTCCTCCTGGCGCTCGTCGTGTCGTACCGGCCGTACCTGGTGGAGGGCGTGGTGCTCGTCGTCGCCAACGTCGTGATGGGCGTCGTGGCGCCGATCATGTGGGACCGGCTCGCACCCTACCAGCAGAAGCGGCTCCTCGTCTTCATCGACCCGCAGGCCGACCCGCGCGGCGCGAGCTGGCACGTGCTCCAGTCGCAGACGGCGATCGGCTCCGGCGGCTGGTTCGGCACGGGGTGGACGGCCGGGCCGCAGAAGGGGCTCGCCTTCCTTCCCGAGCAGCACACGGACTTCATCTTCGCCGTCGTCGGCGAGGAGCTCGGCTTCATCGGCGTCAGCGTGGCGCTGGGGCTCTTCCTGCTGCTCTTCCTGCGCGTCGTGCGCATCGCGCAGCGCGCCAACGAGCCGTTCAGCGGCCTCGTGGCCTTCGGGCTGCTCGCCAGCTGGTTCGTGCACGTCATCGTCAACATCGGGATGACGCTGAACCTGATGCCGATCACCGGCATCCCGCTCCCGTTCTTCAGCTACGGCGGCTCGTTCATGCTCGCCAGCTGGCTGGCGGTGGGCGTGCTGGTGCGGATCTCCAGCGAGGGGCGTGGGCAGCTGGGGCAGTTGAGCGTGTGAGCGGCGGGGTGCCAGGGTGACGGAGCGGCCTTGCTCCGGCCCGCCGGCCCGGTCACATTTCCGCGCATGGCCTGGTTCCGCAAAGAGAAGAAGCCCCGTCTGCCGCGCCGCGAGCGGCTGGAGATCCCCGCCGACGCGTGGGAGAAGTGCGAGGCGTGCGGCCACACGGACCTGCGTGAGAAGTTCGTGCGGAACCTCAACGTCTGCCCGGAGTGCGACTACCACCGGCGGATCCGCGCCATCGAGTACGTCTCGCTCCTCCTCGACGAGGGCACGATCGAGGAGACCGACGGCGACCTGCGCTCCACCGACCCGCTCGGCTTTCCCGAGTATCCGCAGCGCCTCAAGCGCGCGATGACCAATGCGGGCGAGTCCGATGCCATCCTCACCGCCACGGGGACGCTCGCGGGACTCCCGCTCAACCTGGGCGTCATGGACTTCGCCTTCATGGGCGGCTCGATGGGCTCGGTGGTGGGGGAGAAGATCGCGCGACTGGGCCAGCGGTCGCTGGAGCGCAAGCACCCGCTGGTGCTCGTCTCGGCGTCCGGCGGGGCGCGGATGCAGGAGGGCGTGCTCTCGCTGATGCAGATGGCGAAGGCGTCGGTGGTGCTCGCGCAGCTGGCGGAGCGCCGCATCCCCTACATCTCGATCCTCACCAACCCCACCACCGGCGGCGTGAGCGCGAGCTACGCCATGCTCGGCGACGCGATCATCGCCGAACCGGGGGCGGTGATCGGCTTCGCCGGGCCGCGGGTGATCAAGCAGACGATCGGGCAGGACCTGCCGGAGGGCTTCCAGACCGCGGAGTTCCTGCTCGAGCACGGGATGCTCGACGCGGTGGTGCCCCGGCGCGAGCTGAAGGAGACGGTCGGGCGGCTGGTCCGCCACATGACCGGCAAGCCGGCGGCCTCCGGCTGGGTCGCGCCCTGAGCGACGCCGCCAGCTACCAGCACGCGCTCGATTATCTCTTCCGCCGCACCACCGGCGCGGTGCGGCTGGGCCTCGACCACACGCGTCGGCTGCTCGCCGCGCTGGGCGACCCGCAGGCCGCGCTGCGCGCGGTACATATCGCCGGCACGAACGGGAAGGGAAGCACCACGGCGACGGTCGCCGCCCTGCTCGCCGCGCGCGGGCTGCGCGTGGGCACCTACACCTCGCCGCACCTGATCGACTTCCGCGAGCGCATCCTCGTGGACGGGGTGCCGATCGCCGGCGACGAGGTCGTGGAGTTCGTCGCCACCTGGGCGGAGGAGATCGAGCGCATCGGCGCCACCTTCTTCGAGGCCACGACGGCCATGGCGCTGCTGCACTTCGCCCGCGCGGCGGTGGACGTCGCCGTCATCGAGACCGGGCTCGGAGGGCGGCTGGACTCCACGAACGTCATCACGCCGCTCGTCGCGGTGGTGACGAACATCGGGCTGGACCACACCGAGTACCTGGGCGACACGGTCGAGGCCATCGCGCGCGAGAAGGCCGGCGTGTTCAAGCCCGGCGTGCCGGCGGTGATCGGCGAGCGCGATCCGGCCGTGGCGGCGCAGCTCGCGGCGGCCGCGCACGCCGCCGGCGCGACGCCGGTGCGCGTGCTGCGCGACGAGGGCTGGCCCGAGGCGATCGAGGTCGGCGACGACGGCACGACGTTCACGGTCCGCCGCGGCGGCACGTCGCGACGGGTGCGCACGCCGCTCGTCGGGCGGCATCAGGCGGTGAACACGGCCGTCGCGTTGCTCACGCTGGATGCGCTGGGGGCTCCGTACGCGCTGGCCGACGCCGAGCTGGACGCGGCGCTGGCGCGCGTGCGCGTGGCCGGCCGCTTCGAGCGCGACGGCCGCTACGTCTTCGACGTGGCGCACAATCCGGATGGCGCGGCGACGCTGGCCCGCACGCTGGCCGCCGTCGCGCCGCCACGGCCGGTGGTGGCGCTGCTGGCCGTGCTCTCGGACAAGGACTGGCGGGCGATCATGACGACGCTGGCGCCGCAGGTGGACCGCTTCGTCCTCACCACCGCGCCGAGCGCACCGGCCAACCGGCGGTGGGACCCATGGGCGGCGCTGGCGTATGCCGGGGCGCAGGGCTGGCCGGCCGAGGTGGAGCCGGACTTCGCGCGCGCCATCGCCCGCGCCGAGGACGGCGCCGAGACGGTGCTCGTGACGGGCTCGTTCCACACGGTGGGCGACGTGATGGCGCGCTTGCCCGCCGCTCCGCGGGCCCGGTAGATTGGCAGGATGGCTGCCGGCGCCCTCCCTGGCTTTCGCGACTTCTATCCCGACACCTTCGCCCAGCGCGCGCAGATCGTGCACGCCTGGCGCACGGTGGCGCGCCGCTTCGGCTTCGTGGAATACGACGGCCCGCCGCTGGAGCCCCTGGAGCTCTACACCCGCAAGAGCGGCGAGGAGATCGTCGGGCAGCTCTACAACTTCGTGGACAAGGGCGGCCGGGAGGTGGCGCTCCGCCCCGAGATGACGCCGACCTTCGCCCGCATGGTGGCGGCGCGGGCGAATGCGCTGCGCAAGCCGGTGCGCTGGTTCTCCGTGCCGCAGCTCTTCCGCTACGAGCGCCAGCAGAAGGGGCGCCTGCGCGAGCACTTCCAGCTCAACGTCGACATCGTCGGCGAACCGGACGCGCTGGCCGACGCCGAGCTGCTGGCGGTGGCCATCGAGATCATGCGCGAGCTGGGCCTCACCGCGGCCGACGTGCGCGCCCGCGTGTCGGACCGGCGGCTGTTCACCGCTCTGCTCGGCGCGGTCGGCGTGGCGGGGGCGCAACTGCCCGCCGCCTACGCGGTCGTGGACAAGATGACGCGCCTGACCCACGACGACGCGCTGCGGAAGCTGGAGGACGCGGGGATCGCGCCGGCCACGGCGCGCCGCATCGTGGAGGTCGTCCACCTGCCCTCGCTCGCCGAGCTGCCGGACGAGCTGGCCCGCGAGCCGGTCGTGGCCGAGTCGGTGGCGCGTCTGGGCGAGTATCTGGCTCACCTCGACGCGCTCGGCGTGGGCGACTGGGTGGACCTCGACCTGAAGATCGTCCGCGGGCTCGCCTACTACACGGGCACGGTCTTCGAGCTGTTCGACGCGCGGGGCGAGCTGCGCGCGGTGGCCGGCGGCGGGCGCTACGACACGCTGCTCGCCGCGCTCGGCGGCGTGGACCTGCCGGCGCTCGGCTTCGGCATGGGCGACGTCGTGCTCGGCGAGCTGCTGCGCGATCGCGGGCTGCTGCGCGCCGCGCCCCCGGCGAGCGACTACTGGGTGGTGGCCGACGAGGGCGCCGCGCTGCGCGACGTGCTGCGCGCGGCGCGCGCGCTCCGGCAGCGCGGCCTGAGCGTGGAGTACCCGCTGAACGCCGCGAAGCTCGCCACCCAGAAGACGCGGGCGCAGCTGCAGGCGGCGCAGAAGGCCGGCGCCGCGCGGGCCCTCGTCGTGCGCCGCGACGGCACCGGCGAGATCCGCACCCTGGGCGACGACGCGGCGGAGCCGACCGTCGTGCGCCTCGACGAGCTGGCGGCGCCCGGCGCCGCCGGCGATCCGGCGGCCGCCGCGCCGCCGCTCTCCTGATCCGGCAATGGCTGACGAGAAGAAGCTGACGACCCGCGCGCAGGACTTCAGCGCGTGGTACAACGAGGTGGTCCTGCGCGCCGAGCTGGCCGACTACGCGCCGGTGCGCGGCTGCATGGTCATCCGCCCCGACGGCTATGGCATCTGGGAGCGCATGCAGCGCGCGCTCGACGACATGTTCAAGGCCACCGGCCACCGCAACGCCTACTTCCCGCTCCTCATCCCCGAGAGCTTCCTGCACAAGGAGGCCGAGCACGTCGAGGGGTTCGCGCCGGAGGCCGCCGTCGTCACGCACGGCGGCGGGCGCAAGCTCGAGGAGCCGCTCGTCATCCGCCCCACCTCGGAGACGATCATCTACTCGATGTTCGCCAAGTGGGTGCAGAGCTACCGCGACCTGCCGCTGCTCTACAACCAGTGGGCGAACGTCGTGCGTTGGGAGATGCGCACGCGCCTCTTCCTGCGCACGCTGGAGTTCCTCTGGCAGGAGGGCCACACCGCGCACGCCACCCACGACGAGGCCGAGGCCGAGACGCGGCGCATGCTCGGCGTCTACCGCGACTTCATGGAAGGGTGGATGGCGATGCCGGTGGTCACCGGCCGCAAGTCGGAGGCGGAGAAGTTCGCCGGTGCGCTGCGCACCTACTCCTGCGAGGCGATGATGCAGGACAACAAGGCGCTGCAGGCGGGCACGTCGCACAACCTGGGGCAGAACTTCGCGAAGGCGTTCGGCCTCCAGTTCCAGTCCGAGGCCGGCACCGTGGAGTACGCCTGGAACACCAGCTGGGGCGTCTCGACGCGCATGATCGGCGGGCTGGTGATGACGCACGGCGACGACAACGGGCTGCGCGTGCCGCCCCTGCTCGCGCCGATCGAGATGGTCATCGTCCCCATCTGGCGCACCGACGAGGACCGCACGCGCGTGCTCGAGGCGGCGCGCCGCATCGTCGACACGCTCGGCTCGTGGGAGCGGCGCGCGCCGGCGCGGCTGCGCATCCACCTCGACGACCGCGAAGGGATCAAGCCCGGGGCCAAGTACTACCACTGGGAGCTCAAGGGCATCCCCCTGCGCCTCGAGCTGGGGCCCCGCGACCTGGACGCCAACCAGGGCGTGCTCGTGCGCCGGGACACGCGCGCCAAGCAGACCGTGTCGCTCGACACGCTGGGCGAGGACGCGAGCGAGCTGCTCGCGCAGATCCAGCAGGACATGCTCGCCGCCGCCCGCGAGCGGCGCGAGGCCAACAGCGTGCGCGGCGCGATCGACTACGACCGCTTCCGCGAGCTGATGGACGGGCCCGGCGCCTTCGTCTACGCCGGCTGGTGCGGCAGCGCCGCCTGCGAGGCGCAGATCAAGGAGGAGACGAAGGCCACCATCCGCGTCCTGCCCGACGAGGAGTTCCGCTCGGCGGAGGCGCCGACGACCTGCCTCAAGTGCGGCGGCGCGGCGACCGCCGAGGCGCTGTGGGCCCGAGCCTACTGACGCCGGCGCTGGCACCCTCGCCGGCGGGGCTCGCCTGCGATGGTGTGCCGCTCGCCCGCATCGCCGAGGCGGTGGGGACGCCCACCTACGTCTACAGCGCGCGCGTCATCCGCGAGCAGTACGCCCGGCTCGCCGACGCCCTGGCCGGCGTGCCGCACCGCGTGCACTACAGCGTCAAGGCCAACTCCTCGCTCGCCGTGCTCGACCTGCTGCGCCGGCTCGGGGCGGGCGTGGACATCGTCTCCGGTGGAGAGCTGCATCGCGCGCTGTGCGCCGGCTTCAGCGGTGCGGACATCGTCTTCAGCGGGGTGGGGAAGACCGACACCGAGCTGTGGACCGCGCTGCACCAGGGCGTGGGCCTCATCAACGTGGAGTCCGAGGGGGAGCTGCGCGCCCTCAGCGCCGTGGCCGAACGAGTGGGCGTCGACGCGCCGGTGGCGCTGCGCGTGAACCCCGAGGTGGAGGTGGACACGCCGCACCACTATACGCGGACCGGCGGCCGCGGCCACAAGTTCGGCGTACCGTACGACGAGGTGGTGGAACTGGCCGAGCTGTGCGCCCGGCTGCCCCGCGTGCGGCTGGAGGGGCTCGACATGCACGTCGGCTCGCAGCTCACGCGCATGGAGCCGTACGAGCACGGCGTCGCGCGGCTGCTCGACCTCCTCCCCGCGGTGCGCGCGGTGGCCGGCGACACGCTGCGCGTGCTGGACCTCGGCGGCGGCCTGGCGGTGTCGTACGGCGGCGAGGCCGGGGTGGACCTGGCCGCCTTCGGCGACTTTGCCCGCACGGTGGCCGGGGACGCGGGGCTGCCGCTCATCGTGGAGCCGGGCCGCTTCCTGGTGGCCGAGGCGGGCGTGCTGCTGACGCGCGTGCTCTACCGCAAGCGGAGCGGCGGCAAGGAGTACGTGATCGCCGACGCGGGCATGACGGAGCTGTTGCGCCCCTCGCACTACCAGGCCTACCACCACATCGACGCGGTGGTGCCGCGCGAGGGGCGCGAGGTGGTGGACGTCGTGGGTCCCGTGTGCGAGAGCGGCGACTTCCTGGCGCTGGACCGGGAGCTCGATGCCGTGGCCGCGGGCGACCTGCTGGCGGTGCGCCACGCCGGCGCCTACGGCTTCGTGATGGCGTCCAACTACAACTCGCGGCCGCGCCCGGCCGAGGTGCTGGTGAACCAGGGTCGCTTCGGCGTGGTCACGGCCCGTGAACGGTACGAGGATCTCACGCGGCACGAGCGGCTCGTGCCCGACTGGGAGGAGTGATGCGCATCGGACTGATCGCCGACACGCACGACCGCCTGCCGGCCATGGCCGCGCTGGTGCGGCTGATGCTGGAGCGCGACGCCGCGGTCGTGCTGCACGCCGGGGACTTCTGCTCGCCCTTCGCCCTGGCCCCGTTCCACGAGGCCAACCTCCCGCTGGTGGGCGTGTTCGGCCGCAACGACGGCGACCGCGACGGGCTGCTGGCGGCGGCGCAGCGCGGGCTGGCGACGGAGCTCTTCGCCGCGCCGCACAGCCTGGTGCTGGACGACCGGCGCATCCTGCTCGTCCACGACCTGAGCGAGGCCAGCCCGCGCTCCCTGGAGTCGCACGACGTGGTGGTGTACGGCAGCCAGCACGTGCAGGAGACGCGCACGCGCGGCGGCGCGCTCCTCGTGAACCCCGGCGAGGGGTGTGGCTGGCTTCACGGCACGCCCGGCGCCGCGGTGCTCGACCTCGAGACGCGCGAGCTGGACTTCCTCTCCCTCACCGGCCCGGAGTGGGCCTTCTGACGTGGCCAGCCGCATCCTGATCATCGACTACGGTTCGCAGTTCACGCAGCTCATCGCGCGGCGCGTGCGCGAGGCGCGCGTGTACTCCGAGATCCACCCGCCGACGCGCTCGATCGACTGGATCCGCGACTGGCGGCCGACGGGCATCATCCTCAGCGGCGGCCCGAATTCGGTCTACGGCGAGGACGTGCCGAGCGCCGATCCGGCGCTCCTCGACATCGCGCCATTGCTCGGCATCTGCTACGGCATGCAGCTCATCGCCCACCTGGAGGGGGGCGGCGTCACGGCCGCGGGGCGGCGCGAGTACGGGCGGGCCGAGCTGAGGGTGGAGCAGGGCGACGGGCTGTTCGCCGGCTTCGAGCCGGGGGAGCGGCTCCACGTCTGGATGAGCCACGGGGACCACGTCGAGGTGCCACCCGACGGCTACGTGGTGACGGCGAGCAGCGCCAACTCGCCGGTGGCCGGCTTCCGCCATCGCGAGCGCCCCATACACGGCGTGCAGTTCCACCCTGAGGTGGCCCACACGCCGCGCGGGGCGGAGGTCATCGCCAACTTCGTCTTCGGGGTCTGCGGGGCGGAGCCCAGCTGGACGCCGGGCGCGTTCATCGAGGAGGAGGTGCGCAAGGTGCGCGACCAGGTGGGCTCGGCGCGCGTCATCTGCGGCCTCTCCGGCGGCGTGGATTCGGCGGTCGCAGCGGCGCTCGTCCACCGCGCCATCGGCGACCAGCTCACCTGCATCTTCGTCGACACCGGGCTGCTGCGCCTGCACGAGCGCGAGCAGGTGGAGCGCACCTTCCGCGCGCACCTGGGGATCGACCTGCGCGTGGTCGACGCCTCGGCGCGCTTCCTGACGGCGCTGGACGGCGTGGATGACCCGGAGCGCAAGCGCACCATCATCGGCCACACCTTCATCGACGTGTTCGAGGAGGCGGCCGAGAGCGTGGGCGCCGGCGTCGAGTTCCTGGTGCAGGGGACCCTGTACCCCGACGTGATCGAGTCGGCCTCGCCGCGCGGCGGCCCGTCGGTGACGATCAAGACGCACCACAACGTGGGCGGCCTCAAGCCGGACATGAAGTTCCGCCTCATCGAGCCGCTGCGCGAGCTGTTCAAGGACGAGGTGCGCAACGTCGGCCGCGAGCTCGGCCTGCCGGAGGAGATGGTGGGCCGACACCCGTTCCCGGGCCCCGGCCTGGCCATCCGGATCCTCAGCGCCGTGAGCCGCGAGGCGCTGGCCACGCTCCGCCAGGCGGACGCGATCTACCTCGAGGAGATCCGCGAGGCGGGCCTCTACGACGACATCTGGCAGGCGTTCGCCGTGCTGCTCCCGGTGCGCAGCGTGGGCGTGATGGGCGACTACCGCACCTACGAGAACACCGTCGCCCTGCGCGCCGTCACCAGCACCGACGGCATGACCGCCGACTGGTTCCCCTTCCCGTACGAGGTGCTCGGCCGCATCTCGAACCGGATCATCAACGAGGTGAAGGGGGTGAACCGGGTGGTCTACGACGTCAGCTCCAAGCCGCCGGCGACGATCGAGTGGGAATAGCGAGCGCTCAGCGCTCAGCGCTCAGCTTTCAGCGGAACACCCTCGGGCTGGCCAGTAGTGGCCGGTCAGAGGCCGTTGCGCTGACCGCTGAGCGCTGAGCGCTGAGCGCTGCTCACACCCCCTTCTCCTCCAGCAGCCGCATGAACTCCGCCGGCTCCTGGAGGCTCAGCAGCCGTTGTGGGACGTCGGGCTCCTTGCTGAACTGGGCGATCTTGCCGAGCACCGGCAGGTACTGGTTGGAGACCTCGAGGGGCGGGGCGACGATCAGGAAGAAGAAGTGCACCGGCTTCTCGTCGATCGCCTTGAAGTCCACCCCCTCGCTCTTGCGCCCGAAGGCCACGCGGAGCCGGTTCACGACCAGCGAGCGGCAGTGGGGGATGGCGATCCCGCGCCCGATCCCGGTGGAGCCCAGGTTCTCGCGGCGCTTCAGCATCTTGAAGAGCATCCCCTCGGATTTCTCGTCGAGCTTGAGGAGCCCGATGAGCTCCTTCAGCACCTCGTCCTTCGTGGTGCCCTCGAGCTCGAGCTTGACGGCATCTTCGGAGAAGAACTCGCGCAGTTCCATTCAGTCCTCAGTGGTCGGATCGCGTCGGACGTCCTCGGGACGCAGCGAACCCCAAAAGCTACCCGGCCCGCCAAGTCGTGTCAAACCTTGACGTTGCAGCGATTTCCGCGGCGCGTTAGCTTCCCAGGCATGCGCTTCCCGTATCCGGTCGGGCCGTACGCCGTGCCGCTCTTCCTGGCCCCGATGGCCGGCGTGTCCGAGTCGCCGTTCCGCCGCCTCTGCCGGCGGCACGGGGCCGACGTCGTGGTGACCGAGTTCCTGTCGGCGGAGGGCATCCGTCGCGAGAACGAGGCCACGATCGCCAAGCTGCGCTTCGGGCCCGACGAGCATCCGATCGGCGTGCAGATCTTCGGGGCCGACCCGCTGGCCATGGCCGACGCGGCGGCGCTGGTGACCGACGTCTTCCAGCCGGACTACGTCGACATCAACTTCGGCTGCCCGGTGAAGAAGGTCGTCAAGCGCAACGGGGGCTCCGGCTGCCTGCGCGATCTGGACCTCGTGGAGAGCGTCATCCGCGCCGTCTCGCGCGCCACGCATCTGCCGGTGACGGTGAAGATCCGCAGCGGCTGGAACGAGGAGATGCGGGACCCGGTGGCGATCGCGCTGCGCTGCCAGGACGCCGGGGCCCGCGTGCTGGCCCTGCATCCGCGCACGCGCACGCAGATGTACTCGGGGAGCGCCCGCTGGGAGGAGATCGCCCGCGTCGTCGACGCGCTGGAGATCCCGGTCATCGGCAACGGCGACATCAAGACGGCCGAGGACGCGGTGCGGATGCACCGGGAGACCGGGTGCGCGGCGGTCATGATCGCCCGCGGCTCCTTCGGGCAGCCGTGGATCTTCGACCAGGCGCGGGCGATCCTGGAAGGGCGTCCGGTGCCGCCGATCCCCCCGGTGGAGGAGCGCTTCCGCATCGCGCTGGGCCATGCCCGCATGGCCGCCGACTACGAGCCCGACCCGCGCGGCGCCGCCATCGAGTTCCGCAAGCACCTGGGCTGGTACGTGAAGGGGCTCCCCAACTCGGCCGACCTGCGTCGGCGGCTGCACGCCGTCAACGCCTTCGACGAGGTGGAGGCGATCTTCGACGACTACCTGCGCAGCGGGGCACACCTGGAGGGCGCGAGCGCGACGGCCGAGCCGACGGACCCGGAGCCGGTCGAGCTGGAGACCGCCGGGGCATGAGGCGCGATCGCGTTCGGGCGCTCCTCGACGCCGTCGCGGCGGGCGAGGTGAGCGCCGCGAGCGCCGTCGACCGGCTGGCCCACGACCCGGTGGAGTCGCTTCCCTTCGCCACCATCGACCACCACCGCGCGCTCCGCCAGGGCTACCCCGAGGTGATCCTGGCCCAGGGGAAGACGTGCGAGCAGGTGGTGGCGATCGCCGATCGCCTGGCCGAGCGAGGGGATGGGTTCCTGGTCACGCGCGCCGACCCCGAAGTGCGGGCCGCGCTGCTGGCCCGGCACCCGCCGGCGGTGGAGAACGCCCTCGGGCGGACCGTGTACCTGGCCCCGCCAGAGCCGGTCCGGCGGCTGCCCGGGACGCTGCTCATCGTGACTGCCGGCACCGGAGACCTGCCGGTGGCCGAGGAGGCGGCGGTGACCGCCGGCGCGATGGGAGCGGTGGTGGAGCGGCTGACGGACGTGGGCGTGGCCGGCATTCACCGCCTGCTGGCGCAGCATGCCGGGCTGAGCGCGGCCTCGGCGGTGATCGTGGTGGCCGGCATGGACGGCGCGCTGCCGTCGGTGGTGGGCGGCCTCGTGCGTGGCCCGGTGATCGCGGTGCCGACGAGCGTGGGCTACGGGGCGAGCTTCGGCGGGGTGGCGGCGCTGCTGACGATGCTCAACAGCTGCGCGGCCGGCGTGACGGTGGTGAACATCGACAACGGCTTCGGGGCCGCGGTGGCCGCGGTGCGCCTCCTCTCGACTGCCCAGACGCTCTCGGGTGCGGCGGCGGAAACCGTGGCTCGGCAATGACTTCGCACCGGAACCTCGAGTATTTTCTCGACCGGCGTCGGCTTGACGCCCTGCCGTGCGCCGGCTAGATTTCTTCGAGTTCGGGGGCGACTGGCTTCGACGGGGTTGGTGAGGCCGTGGCCGCGTGTCCAGGTTCTCGGGTTCCTGGTAAAACACCTGGGAAAATCACAATCGCCAACAACAACCTGGCGCTCGCCGCGTAACCTCGGTTACGCCGGCAGTGCTCACGGCGCAGCCCGCCCGGGGCGGCACGTGAGTATCGCAAATCTGGGCTGGCCCAACGGTGCGTCCTCCGCCCGCGGGTGAGACTCTAGGGGACTCGTCCAGACGTGGGCGGCCTGTCGGCCAGCGGCTGGAGACCTCAATCGGCAGGCTACACACGTAGACGCTGTGGCGGATCTAGTCTCGGACCGGGGTTCGATTCCCCGCGCCTCCACTGCCTCGAACATCCGAAAGGGTCGGCCGATCTGGCCGACCCTTTCGTATTCGTGCATGGGGGACAGGACCGACAGGGCGATGGAACGGCGCGGACGGGATCGACCGGATGAACAACGCGACAGGACGGACGGGATGAACGGGATGATGTAGGGGAGATGGGGACCCCGAGCGCCATCACCTCGATGCATTCCGGCCCCCACGCCTCATCCCGGTCGGCGTCTTCCCCGGAGCATCCCGTTCATCCTGTTGATCCCGTCCGTGGCGTTCTCGGGTGGCTAGCCGCGCGCGCTGGCCGTGGGCTCTCCGCGCGTGGCGGCGTCCGCGGGCGCACCGACGGGGGGCTTCGCGCCACCGGCCGTCGCCTCGTCCGTCAGGGCGGCGTGTGCCGCTGCCAGGCGAGCGATCGCGACGCGGAACGGCGAGCAGGAGACGTAATCGAGCCCGCTGCGATGGCAGAAGGCGATGGAGCGCGGCTCGCCCCCATGCTCGCCGCAGATCCCCACCTTGAGTTCCGGGCGCGTGCGCCGGCCGCTGGCGGTGGCCAGGTTGATGAGCTGTCCCACGCCCTCCTCGTCCAGCACCTGGAAGGGGTCGTCCCGGAAGATGCCGCGCGCCACGTACTCGCCGAGGAAGCGGCCGGCGTCGTCGCGGCTCAGGCCGAGCGTGGTCTGCGTCAGGTCGTTGGTGCCGAAGGAGAAGAACTCGGCCTCCTCGGCGATGCGGCCCGCCGTCAGCGCCGCCCGCGGCAGCTCGATCATCGTTCCCACTAGGTACGGCAGCTCGCGTCCGGCGCCCATCTCCTCCTCGGCCACGCGATCCACGATGCGGCGCTGATGGCGGAACTCCTCCACCGTCGAGACCAGGGGGATCATCACTTCCGGGTGCACGTCGACGCCGCGGTCGCGGGCCGCCAGCGCCGCGCGGAAGATGGCGCGCGCCTGCATCTCCGTGATCTCCGGATACGTGATCCCCAGGCGGCAGCCGCGGTGGCCGAGCATCGGGTTGCTCTCGCGCAGCGACTCCACGATGTGCGCCAGCGCCGGGCGCGAGATGCCGAGGCTGCGCGCCAGCAGCTTGCTCTCCTCCCCGCCGTGCGGCAGGAACTCGTGCAGCGGCGGGTCGAGGAGCCGGATGGTGACCGGGCAGCCGGCCATCGCCTCGAAGATCCCCTCGAAGTCGTGCTGCTGCATCGGCAGCAGCTTGTCGAGCGCGCGGCGGCGGCCGGCCTCGTCGCGGGCGACGATCATCTCGCGCATGGCGTGGATGCGCTCGCCCTCGAAGAACATGTGCTCGGTGCGGCAGAGGCCGATCCCCTCGGCGCCGAAGCCGCGCGCGATCCGCGCGTCGCGCGGCGTGTCGGCGTTGGCGCGGACCCGCAGCCGGCGCACCTCGTCGGCCCAGCCGAGCAGCTCGGCGTAGGAGCGGTAGACCGGTGCGTCGGCCGGGTCGAGCGTGCCCTGCGTGACGCGCACCACCTCGCTCGGGATGGTGGGCAGGTTGCCGGCGAAGACCTGCCCCGTGCCGCCGTCGAGGGTGATCCAGTCTCCCTCGCGCACCTCCACGTCGCCCACCCGGAAGCGGCGGTGTGTCGTGTCGATCACGACGTCGGAGGCGCCGACGACGGCGCACTTCCCCATGCCGCGGGCGACGACGGCGGCGTGGCTCGTCATCCCGCCGCGCGCGGTGAGGATGGCACGGGCCGCCACCATGCCGTGGAAGTCCTCGGGGGTGGTCTCCTCGCGCACCAGCACCACCGCCTCGCCGTTGCGGGCGCGCTCCTCGGCCTCGTCGGCGTCGAAGACGGCGCGCCCGCTCGCCGCGCCCGGGCTGGCGGGGAGGCCCGTGCAGAGCGGCTCGGCCTCGCTGCCGGGATCGAGGATCGGGTGGAGGAGCTGGTCGAGCTGCGTCGGCGCGACGCGCCGCACCGCCGTCGCCCGGTCGATCAGTCCCTCGGCCACCATCTCGCGCGCGATGCGGACGGCAGCGGCCGCGGTGCGCTTGCCGGTGCGCACCTGCAGCAGATAGAGCTTGCCGCGCTCGACCGTGAACTCCAGGTCCTGCATGTCGCGGAAGTGCCGCTCCAGCCGCTCCTGCACCTGCAGCAGCTCCTGGTAGGCCTGGGGCAGGCAGCGCGCCATCTCCTCGATGGCGAGCGGCGTGCGGATCCCGGCGACCACGTCCTCCCCCTGCGCGTTGACCAGGAACTCGCCGTAGAAGCGCCGCTCGCCGGTGGAGGGGTCGCGCGTGAAGGCGACGCCGGTGCCGGAGTCGTCGCCCATGTTGCCGAAGACCATCGCGACCACGTTGACGGCCGTGCCGAGGTCGTCGCGGATGCCGTTCACCCGGCGGTAGTCCACCGCCTTCTTGAGGCTCCAGGAGCGCCAGACGGCCTCGATCGCGCCCCACAGCTGCTCCTCCGGGTCCACCGGGAAGGCGCGGCCGGTGGCCCGCCGCACGAGCCCCTTGTACTCCTCCACCAGATTGCGGAGGGCGTACTCGTGGAGCTCGGCGTCGGTGCGGGCACCGACCAGGATGCGCTTGGCGTGCAGCAGGTGCTCGAAGTCGGCCGAGGGGACGCCGAGCACGATGCTGCCATACATCTGCAGGAAGCGGCGATACGAGTCGTACGCGAAGCGGGCGTTGCCGCTCTGCCGCGCCAGCCCCTGCACGGTGCGGTCGTTGAGGCCCAGGTTGAGGATCGTCTCCATCATCCCCGGCATCGAGACCGCAGCGCCCGAGCGGACGGAGACGAGCAGCGGGTTCGCGGCGTCGCCGAACCCGCGGCCGGTGACCTGCTCGAGGCGCCGCAGGGCGGTCGACACCTCGGCACGCAGTGACGGCGGATAGCTGCCGTCGCGCAGGAAGGTGATGCAGCGCTGCGCGGCGATGGTGAAGCCCGGCGGCACCGGGACACCGAGATTCGTCATCTCGGCCAGGTTGGCGCCCTTGCCGCCGAGCGTCTCCTTCATGTCGCGGCGGCCGTCGGCCGCACCGTTGCCGAAAAAGAAGACGTCTCGCGTCACGGGCACCTCGCCGGTTCAGGGGGCCATCAGCATCCGCAGCCGAAGCGCAGCTTGTCTGGATCCGTGGGGGGCGGCGTCGGGTAGTCGCCCGAGAAGCAGGCGTGACAGAAGCCGCCGGGGCCGCCTGGAACTGCAGCCAGCATGCCGTCGAGCGAGAGGTAGGCGAGCGAGTCCACGCCGATCGCCTCGGCGATCTCGCTCACCGACAGGTTGGCCGCGATCAGCTCCTCGCGGCTGGGGGTGTCGATGCCGTAGTAGCACGGCCCCGTCACCGGGGGCGAGGAGACGCGCATGTGGACCTCGCGCGCGCCGGCCGCCCGCACCATCGAGACGAGTCCGCGTGTGGTGGAGCCGCGGACGATGGAGTCGTCCACCATCACGACCCGCTTTCCCTCGATGATCTCGCGGACGGCGTTGTACTTGATCTTCACCTTGGCGTCGCGCCCCGCCTGCGTCGGCTGGATGAAGGTGCGGCCGACGTAGTGGTTGCGGATGAGCGCCAGCTCGTAGGGCAGTCCCGACTCCTCGGCGAAACCGAGCGCCGCCGAGTTGGAGGAGTCGGGAACGCTGAAGACGAGGTCCGCGGCAGGGGCGGGGGCCTCGCGCGCCAGCTGCCGGCCGAGGGCGCGGCGCGCCCGGTCCACCGAGCCACCGAAGATCCGGCTGTCCGGGCGTGCGAAGTAGACGTACTCGAAGACGCAGCGGTGGAGCTCGCGCGGCGGGCCGAAGCGGCGGGAGCGCACCCCCTCGTCGTCCACCCGCAGGATCTCTCCGGGCTCGACGTCGCGCTCGTACTGCGCGCCGACGAGGTCGAGTGCGCAGGTCTCCGAGGCGAGGACGACCGCGCCGTCCGGCAGGCGTCCGATGACGAAGGGACGCCAGCCGCGCGGGTCGCGGGCGGCGAGGAGGACGTCATCGATGAGGACGAGCACGCAGTAGGCGCCCTCCACCCCCTCCAGCGCCTCGGCGAGCTTGTCCTCCAGTCGCTCGGCGCGGGCGCGGGCGAGGCGATGGACCAGCACCTCGGAGTCCATCGTCGAGCTGAAGATGGAGCCCTCGTCCTCGAGCTGGCGCCGCAGCTCGCTCGCGTTCGTCAGGTTGCCGTTGTGCGCCAGGGCGATGTGGCCGCCGCGGAAGCGGGCCAGCACCGGCTGCGCATTCTCGATGGAGGAGGAGCCGGCGGTGCTGTAGCGCGTGTGGCCGATCGCGACGTGGCCGTCGAGATCCTTCATCGCGGCCGAGCCGAACCCCTCGGAGACCAGCCCCATGGTGCGGACCGCACGGGCGGCGCCGTCCCGGTCCACCGTGACGATGCCGGCGGACTCCTGTCCGCGGTGCTGCAGGGAATAGAGGCCCGCGTGCACGAGCGCGCCTGCGTTCTCGTGCCCGCGTACCCCGAAGATGCCACACATGGATCGTGGGTCAGTGGAGAGTCATCGCGCCCGGCCCGTCAGACGGCACTCGCCGCGGGCTCCGCCGCCGCGGCCAGCGCCGAGCGGTTCATGATGCGCGGGATGGCGCCGTGATAGGCGTCCGTCAGCTGTGCCAGCGGGGCGCGGATCACCCGCCCACCGGCCCGCACGACGAGGTCCTCACCGGCGCCGCCCACGGTGCCGATGCGCCGCGCCGGCACGCCGTGGGCGCGCGCGGCGGCCAGCACGGCCTCGGCATCCGCCGTGGAGACGAGGATGCGCCCCTGCGCCTCACCGAAGAGCAGCGCGCGGAGCGGCAGCCCATCCCAGGCGGAGAGGTCCACCTGGGCGCCGAACTGCCGATCCAGGTCGGCCATGGCGCACTCGGCGAGGGCGACCGCCAGGCCGCCGTCGCTGCAGTCGTGCGCCGAGCGCACCGCCCCAGCGTGCACGGCGTCGAGCAGCGCGTCGATCAGGCGACGCTCCGCGTCGAGGTCGCAGCGGGGCGGGGCGCCGGCCACCACGCCGTGGATGCGGGCGAGGTACTCGCTCCCCCCGAGCTCGTCGGTCGGCTCGCCGAGGAGGACGACGGCGTCGCCCGGCTGCTGGAAGCCACTCGGCGTCACATGCGACAGCTGCTCCACGAGCCCCACCATGCCCACCACGGGGGTGGGGTAGACGGCGCCCGTGGGGCTCTCGTTGTAGAACGAGACGTTACCGCCGGTCACCGGCGTGCCGAGGGCGCGACAGGCGTCGCCCATGCCACCCACGGCCTCGCGGAACTGGTGGAAGACGGCGGGCCGCTTCGGGTTGCCGAAGTTGAGGCAGTTGGTGATGGCGAGCGGGCGCGCGCCCACGCAGGCGACGTTGCGCGCTGCCTCCGCCACCGCGATGCGGCCGCCGGTGCGCGGCTCCAGGTAGACGTAGCGGCCGTTGCAGTCCGTCTTGAGCGCGACGCCCTTGTCGGTGCCGCGGAGCCGCACGACGGCGGCGTCACCACCGGGCGGCATCACGGTGCTGGTACCCACCGACACGTCGTACTGCCGGTAGACCCACGCCTTGCTGGCGATGGTGGGCGAGGCGAGGAGCTCCGTCCAGGTCCAGAGCGGATCCGTCTCTTCCGGGCGCTCGGCAATGGCGTGCACGTCCGTGGCCCGGAGCTCGGCGACGCGCGGGTCCTCCTCGGCCGCCGGGTGATAGACGGGGCAGTCGGTGACCAGGCGCGAGCCCGGGAACTCGGCCACCACGCGGTCGCCCTCCATCACCCGGTACACCGGTTCGGCGATCACCTCACCGATCACCTCCGCCGACAGGTCCCAGCGGCGGAGGATGTCGCGCACCTGCTCCTCGTGCCCCTTCTTCGCGACGACGAGCATCCGCTCCTGCGACTCGCTGAGCAGGATCTCGTACGGCGTCATCCCCTCCTCGCGGACCGGCACGCGGCTCGTGTCGATCACCACGCCGACGTCGCCGCGGGCCGCCATCTCGGCAGAGGAGGAGGTGAGCCCGGCGGCGCCCATGTCCTGGATGGCGACGATGTGCCCGCTGTGGATGAGCTCCAGGCTCGCCTCGAGGAGCAGCTTCTCGGTGAACGGGTCGCCCACCTGCACGCGCGGGCGCTTCGCCTCGCTCGCCTCCGAGAGATCCTCGGAGGCGAAGGACGCGCCGTGGATGCCGTCGCGCCCCGTGCGCGCGCCCACGGCCATGATCGGGTTGCCGATCCCCTGCGCCTCGGCGCGGATCAGCTCGTCCTCACGCAGCACGCCGACGCACATGGCGTTGACCAGCGGGTTCCCCTCGTACGACGGGTCGAACACCACCTCGCCGCCGACCGTGGGAATGCCGACGCAGTTCCCGTAATCGCCCACGCCCTTCACGACGCCGGCGAAGAGGTAGCGCACGCGGGGGTTGTCGAGCGAGCCGAAGCGGAGCGAGTCGAGCATGGCGACGGGCCGCGCGCCCATCGTGAAGACGTCGCGCAGGATGCCGCCGACGCCGGTGGCCGCACCCTGGTAGGGCTCCACGGCCGAGGGATGGTTGTGCGACTCGATCTTGAACGCGACGGCGAGCCCGTCTCCCACGCGCACGACACCGGCGTTCTCGCCGGGGCCCTGCAGCACCTGCGGCCCCTCGGTGGGGAGCGTCTTCAGGACGGGTCGGGAGTGCTTGTACGAGCAGTGCTCGTTCCAGAGCGCGCTGACGATCCCCAGCTCGGTGAAGGTGGGCTGCCGCCCGAGCAGCGCGACGAGGCGCTCGAACTCCTCGGGGGTGAGCCCGTGCTCGGCGACGAGCGCCGGCGAGATGACCGGATCGCCCGGCCGT
This sequence comes from Gemmatimonadaceae bacterium, assembly GCA_035761165.1. GTDB lineage: Bacteria > Gemmatimonadota > Gemmatimonadetes > Gemmatimonadales > Gemmatimonadaceae > CALCHX01. The sequence goes on from DASTRO010000228.1 coordinate 21,493, forward strand.
GGGGCTGGTGGCACTAGCGCTCGATCCCGAAGCAGTCGTCGATGAAGCGCGACAGGCCGGAGCGGCGGGTGTCGCGCACGAGGTCCACCTCGCCGGCGTCGAGCCACATGCCGCCGCACTCGGGGCAGATGTCCACCTTCACGTGGTGCAGCTCGCGCTCGGTGAGGGAGGCGCCGCACTTCGGGCACCTCATGTAGTGCGAGGCCCGCTCCTGGCGCGCGCGCTCGGCGTCGAGGGCCGCGCGCCGCTGCTTGAGCAGCTCCGCGTCCATCTTGACGAAGTACTCGTCCTCGTTTCGACTGGGCTTCTCTTCAGTGGACATGGAAGTGGGTTCCGATACGGGACTGGGCGCGGCCCGGCGTCCGGGTGCCGGGCCTCAGACGGCGACGCGGTCCAGCAGGCTCTGGAAGAGGGCGAGCCCGTCGGTCGAGCCGAGCAGCGCGTCCACGGCACGCTCCGGATGCGGCATCATGCCGAGCACGTTGCCGCGCTCGTTGATCACGCCCGCGATGTTGCGCGCCGAGCCGTTCGGGTTGGCCTCCTCCGTCGCCTCGCCCCGCGCGTCCACGTACCGAAAGATAACCTGGCCCTCCCCCTCGAGCCGCTCCAGGGTGGCCTCGTCGGCGGCGTAGCGCCCCTCGCCATGGGCGATCGGGACGCGCAGCCGCTGGCCCGGCTCGTAGCGGTGGGTGAACAGGGTGTCGGCGTTCTCCACGCGCAGGTAGACGGGGCAGCAGACGAACTTGAGCGACTCGTTGCGCATCAGCGCGCCCGGGAGCAGGCCGGCCTCGCAGGCGATCTGGAAGCCGTTGCAGATCCCGAGCACGGGGCCGCCCCGCTCGGCGTGCGCGACGACCTCGCGCATGATGGGGCTGAAGCGGGCGATGGCGCCGGCGCGCAGGTAGTCGCCGTAGCTGAACCCGCCCGGCAGGATGACGACGTCCGCGTCCTGCAGATCGTGGTCCTTGTGCCAGAGCCGCACCGCCTCGACGCCCAGGACGTCGGCGGCGGCGTGGTACGCGTCGGAGTCGCAGTTGGACCCCGGGAAGGTGACGATGCCGAATCTCATGCGACCTGTACCGCCTCCAGCTCGAAGTCCTCGGTGACCGGGTTGGCGAGGAGCTGCTCGCACATGCGGCGCACCTCGGCCTCCGCCGCCGCGGCGGAGTCGGCCTCGGTGCGGATCACGAGGTGGCGACCGACGCGGACGTCGCCCACGCCGGTGAAGCCGAGGGAATGGAGCGCGTCGGCCACCGCCTTCCCCTGCGGATCGAGGATGCCCCGGCGGGGGACGACGTGCACGGCGACGCTGAACTGACTCATCGAACGGAATCCTCAGGGAGTGGAATCGGGGCCCGGCTCCGGGCGACCGCGGCGCTGGGGGTTGCGGCGGCGCCGCCGCCGCCGGCCGGGCGCGCCGGTGCCCTCGGCCCGCTCGGGGCGGAGCGGCACGTGTCGCACGTGGCCGCTCTCGTCCTCCTCCTCGAGCAGGATGTCGTCGGCCGGCAGGCGGTCGGCCAGCCCCAGGAAGAAGTACTTCACGGCGCCGAACAGCACGTAGCCGAGGAGGAGCGGGAAGAAGACCTTCTGCGGCAGGAAGATGACACCGAGCACCACGCCCGCCACGAACACCGCGCCGGCGATGCCGCGCGCCGTCCGGAAGTTCACCGTCGGCACGGCGGGGTAGGGGACGTCGCTGATCATCAGGAACGCCAGCAGCGCCATGACGAAGCGCATCATGACGTGCCACGGCAGGTCGGCGATGGCCGTCTCCGTGTACCACTCGGTCTGACTGAACCACCAGTAGGTGGCCAGCGTCATGCCGGCCGCCGGGCTGGGCAGGCCGTGGAAGTGGGTCTTGGACGTCCCCGCCTGCTCGACGTTGAAGCGGGCGAGCCGGATCACCGCGCAGGCGGTGAAGAGGAAGGCCCAGATCCAGTCCCAGCCCTCGCGGTTGAGCACCGCGAAGTACATGATGAGCGCCGGCGCGAGCCCGAAGCTGATGGCGTCCACGAGCGAGTCCAGCTCCTCGCCGAAGCGGCTGCCGGTGCGCGTGGCGCGCGCCACCCGGCCATCGAAGGCGTCGAGCACGCCGCCGAGCACCACGTAGAGCGCGGCCCGCGAGAGGTCGTTGCGCGACGCCTCGACGATGGCGAAGAAGCCGAAGAAGAGGTTGCCGATCGTGAAGCCGCTCGGCAGCACGACGATGGCGCGTCGCGTCCGCGTGCGCTCGACGTCGCTCACGTGCCGGCGAGCTCCGCGAGGACCGTGACGCCGGCCACCACGTTGTCCCCCACGCGGACGCGAACGGCCGAGCCGACGGGGATGAAGACGTCCATGCGCGAGCCGAAGCGCATGAGGCCCATGCGATCGCCCTGCTCCACCCGCTCGCCCTCGCGGCTGTAGGTCTCCAGACGGCGCGCGATCAGGCCGGCGATCTGTCGCACCAGGACGCGGGTGCGTCCGGTGTTGATGCCGACGGACATCTGCTCGTTCTCCAGGCTCGCCCGGTCGGCGGCGGCGTTGAAGAACTTGCCCGCTTCGTAGTGCACGTACTCCACCGTACCGCCCACCGGATACCGGTTCACGTGCACGTTGAAGATGTTGAGGAAGATCGAGAGCCGCAGCGCCGGCCCGTGCAGGTAGAGCGGCTCGTCCACCTCGGTGATGGACATGACCCGCCCGTCGGCCGGCGAGATCACCAGGGTCTCGCCGCGCGCTCCCTGGCGCTCGGGGTCTCGGAAGAAGTAGGCGACCCAGAGGGTCACCAGGGTGAGCAGGAAGGCGAGCAGCCAGAGCGGCCAGGAGCGGCGCAGGAGCGCCGCGGCGTAGACGCCGGCGGTGACCAGCGCGGTGACGGCGATGAACGGCAGGCCTGCGCGGGCGAAGTTCACGCGAGCGCCTCCAGGGCGAGGGCCGAGCCCGTGATCCGGCGGTACGCATCGAGGTAGCGGGCGGTCGTCGCGGCCACCACCTCGGGCGGGAGCGGGGGAGCGGGCGCCTCGCCGTTCCAGCGGCCGGCGGTGCGCTCGCGGTCCAGCCAGTCGCGCAAGGGCTGCTTGTCGAAGCTCGGCTGCGCGTGGCCGGGCTCGTATTCCTCGGCGGGCCAGAAGCGCGAGCTGTCGGGGGTGAGCACCTCGTCCACGAGGAGCACCTGGCCGTCGGCCAGCCCGAACTCGAACTTCGTGTCCGCGATGATGATCCCCCGCGCCTCCGCCACCGCGCGGCCGCGCTCGTAGACGAGCCGTGTCAGCCGCTCCAGCTCCGCGGTGAGCGCGTCGCCGACCAGGGCTCGCATGCGCTCGACGGTGATGTTCTCGTCGTGCCCGTGCGTCGCCTTGGTCGCCGGGCTGAAGATCGGCGGCTCCAGCCGGTCGCTCTCGCGCAGGCCGGCCGGCAGGGGCTCGCCGGCGAGCGTGCCGTGGGCGCGATACTCCTTCCACGCCGAGCCGGAGAGATAGCCGCGCAGCACGCACTCCACCGGCACCACCTCGGCGCGCCGGCAGAGCATCGCGCGTCCCACCAGTGCGGCGCGGCGGCCGGCCAGCGTGGGCACGGCCGCCACGATCTCGTCGGCGTCGGCGGTGAGCATGTGGTGCGCCACCTCCCCCTCGAGGCGGCGCAGCCACCAGGCGGTGAGCTGCGTCAGCACCGCCCCCTTGTGGGGGACCGCCTCCCGCATCACGACGTCGAAGGCGCTCACCCGGTCGGTGGCGACGAGCAGCAGCCGGTCGGCGTCGACCTCGTAGACGTCGCGCACCTTGCCGCGGTGCAGCAGCCGCAGCGGAAGCTCGCTGGCGGCCAGCGCGCCCGCGCCGGCGCTCATACGCGGATCTCCTCCCGCTCGGTGGGCGAGGCGACGCCGGCCAGCAACGGCTCCACGACCTCGGCCAGGAACTCGTCCACCTGCTCGGCCGAGCGCCCCACGAAGCGCCGCGGGTCGAGGGCGCGCTGCAGGTCCTCGATGCTCACGCCGTAGGCCGGATCGGCGGCCAGCCGCTGCAGGAGGTCGTTCGGCGCGCCGTCGTGCTTCATCGCGCGCGCCGTCTCGATCGAATGGCGGCGGATCACCTCGTGCGCCTCCTGACGGTCGCCCCCCGCCTGCACGGCGCGCACGATGAGGTCCTCGGTGGCCATGAA
>DASTRO010000229.1:0-10802 GCA_035761165.1 Gemmatimonadaceae bacterium
GCCGAGGCGGAGCAGCACCTGCAAGGCCAGCGCGTGCTGGTGCTGGCGCGACTGGACCGGCGCATCAAGCGCGCCGAGGCGGCGCTGCGCGAGGCGACCCAGAAGGCGCCACCGCTCTGAGGGCGGGGGCGGTCGTAGCGCCATCCCGACGACTCCGGAGCGCACGGGGGCAGCCGGCGGTCGCCGGCTGCCCCCGTGCCACACGCGCGCCGTGCACGCGCGGAGCGCTGCTCCGCGCCATCCTCAGGCCCGCGGACCGGCCTCGCGGATCGCGTCGCTCACCCCGGCGGTGAACTTCTCGAAGTTCTGCCGGAACATGCCGGCCAGCTTCCGCGCCTGCGCGTCGTAGGCGGCGGGGTCGCTCCACGTGTCCCGTGCCCGCAGCACCTCGCCCGGCACGCCGGGCACCGCGGTCGGCACGGCGAGACCGAAGACCGGGTCGGTCTCGGTGGGGGCGTCGTCCAAGTGGCCCGCCAGCAGCGCGCGGACCATGGCGCGCGTGTGGCCCAGCTTCATGCGGTGGCCCACGCCGTACGGGCCGCCGCTCCAGCCGGTGTTGACGAGCCAGACATGCGAGCCGTGCTCGCGCAGCTTCTCGCCGAGCATCTCGGCGTACTTGGTGGCGGGCCAGACGAGAAAGACGGCACCGAAGCAGGCGCTGAAGGTGGCCTGCGGCTCGGTGACGCCGCGCTCCGTGCCCGCCACCTTGGCGGTGTAGCCCGAGAGGAAGTAGTACATCGCCTGCTCCGGCGTGAGGCGGGCGATGGGCGGCAGGACGCCGAAGGCGTCCGCGGTGAGGAGGACGACGTGCTTCGGGTGGCCGCCGCGTCCGTCGGGGACGTTGTTGCGGATGTACTCGATGGGGTACGAGGCCCGCGTGTTCTCGGTGATCGACTGGTCGGCGAAGCGCACCTCGCGCGTGTCCGGGTCCAGGACCACGTTCTCGAGGATGGTGCCGAACATGCGCGTCGTGGCGTAGATGTCGGGCTCCCCCTCGGCCGAGAGGTTGATCACCTTCGCGTAGCAGCCGCCCTCGAAGTTGAACACGCCGTCGTCCGACCACCCGTGCTCGTCGTCGCCGATGAGGAAGCGCTCGGGGTCGGCGGAGAGCGTCGTCTTGCCCGTGCCGGAGAGGCCGAAGAAGAGCGCCGTGTCGCCGTCCGCGCCGACGTTGGCCGAGCAGTGCATGGAGAGCACGCCCTCCTTCGGCATCAGGTAGTTCATCACCGTGAACATCGCCTTCTTCAGCTCACCGGCGTAGCGCGTGCCGCCGATGAGGATCATGCGCCGGGCGAGGTGGAGGATGATGAACGTGCCGCTACGCGTGCCGTGCTTCGCGGGGTCGGCCTGGAACTCGGGCGCGTGGAGGACGGTGAAGTTCGGGTCGAACCCGGCCAGCGCCGCGGCGTCCGGGCGGACGAACATGTTCCGCACGAAGGCCGCGTGCCACGCGTTGGGCGTCACGTAGCGCACGGAGAGCCGGTGCGCGGGATCGGCGCCGCAGAAGAGGTCCTGGACGAAGAGCTCGTCGAGGCCGTCGAGGTACGCCCGGACGTCGTGCAGCAGGGCGTCGAAGCGCTCCTCGGCGATGGGCTGGTTGACCTTGCCCCATTCCACGTCCCGTTCCGTGCTCGGCTCCCGGACGACGAACTTGTCGTTGGGCGAGCGGCCGGTGTGCGGGCTGGTGACGGCGACGAACGGGCCGCCGGCGGCGAACTGCCCCTCGCCACGCCGGGCCGCGGCCTCCATCAGCTCGGGCGCGATCAGGTTCCAGTGAACGGTGCCGTCCGGGGCGAGTCCCTGCGCCTCGAGCCCGTGCGCTCCGCGGCGCTCGGCGGCGGGGGCGTCGGTCGGCTGCGTCTGAGTGGCCATGCGGTGCCTTCCGGTGAGAGTGAGAGGCGAGGTCAGTCGCCGGTCGCGCGCGCGCTGTCCTGCCGCTGTGTCCGTTGCTGCGCGTCGACGACCGCGACGGCCGTCATGTTCACGATGTCCTCCACGCTCGCCCCCTGCTCCAGCACGTGGACGGGGCGGCGCATCCCGACGAGGATCGGCCCCACCGCGGTGGCGCCGCCCAGCCGGTGCAACAACTTGTAGGCGATGTTGCCCGCGCTCAAGTTGGGGAAGATGAGGACGTTGGCCGGCTCGCGCAGGCGGCTGAACGGGTACGTCTCGGCCAGTGCCCGCGCGTCGAGCGCGGTGTCGGCCTGCATCTCGCCGTCCACGACGAGCGACGCGTCGCGCTCGCGCAGCAGCTCGACGGCGCGCGCGACCTTCTGTGCGTCCGGGTGGCGTACCGAGCCGAAGTTCGAGAAGGAGAGCATGGCGATGCGCGGCTCGATGCCGAAGGTGCGCACCAGCCAGCTCGCCGCGTAGGCGATCTGCGCCAGCTCCTCCGCCGTGGGATCGATGTTGACGGTGGTGTCGCCGCAGAAGACGACGTGCTTCTCGAAGACGAGCATGTACATGCCGCTGACGAGCCCTGCCCGGTCGTGCGCGCCGATCACCTGGAGGGCGGGGCGGATCGTCTCGGGGTAGTGCAGGGTGACGCCGGAGACGAGCGCGTCGGCGTCGCCGCAGGCCACCATCTGCGCGCCGAAGTAGACCGGGTTGGTGAGCAGCTGGTGCGCCCCGGTGAGGCTCATCCCCTTCCGCTCGCGGCGATGCCAGAGCGCGTCGCCGTAGCGCTCCCGGCGCGGCGACGTGGCCGGGTCCTCGATCGTGAGCCCGTTCACCGGGATGCGATGCTCGGCGGCCACGCGATGGATCGTCTCGGGATTGCCGATGAGGACCGGCTCGGCGATCCCCTCGTCGGCGACGATCTGCGCCGCGCGGATGACCTTGGGCTCCTCGCCCTCGGCGTAGACCACGCGGCGCGGATCGGCGATCGCGCGGTTCATGATGCCGCGCAGGATCCCGCGGGCGCGCCCGAGCCGCCGCTCGAGCTGGTCGCGGTACTCGTCGAGCTCCACGAAATCGCGCGCGACGCCGGTGGCCACGGCGGCCCAGGCCACGGCCGGTGCGACCCAGAGCAGGACGCGCGGGTCGAAGGGGAAGGGGATCAGATAGTCGCGGCCGAAGTGCACGCCGCGCTTGCCGTAGAGCGCGGAGACGCTGTCCGGGACGTCCTCGCGCGCCAGCGCCGCGAGCGCGCGCGTGGCGGCCATCTTCATCTCCTCGTTGATCTCGGTGGCGCGCACGTCGAGCGCGCCGCGGAAGATGAAGGGGAAGCCGAGGACGTTGTTGACCTGGTTGGGATAGTCGCTCCGCCCGGTCGCGACGATGGCGTCGGGGCGCACCGCGTGCACCTCGTCGGGCATGACCTCGGGCACCGGGTTGGCCAGCGCGAAGATGATCGGCTGGTCGGCCATCGGGCCGAGCATCTCGGCCTTGATCGCGCCGGCCACGGAGAGGCCGACGAAGACGTCGGCCCCCTCGAGCGCCTGGGCGATGGTACGTCGGTCGGTGTCGGCGGCGAAGCGGGCCTTGTACGGATCCATGTCGTCGGCGCGCCCGTCGTGGATCACGCCGGCGCGGTCGCACATGAGGATGTGCTCGCGCCGCACGCCGAGCCGCACGTAGTGCTCGGCGGTGGCGATGGCCGCCGCGCCGGCGCCGGAGAAGACGACGCGGATCTCCTCGATCGCCTTCCCGGTGATCTCCAGCGCGTTGAGCAGCGCGGCGCCGCTGATGATGGCGGTGCCGTGCTGGTCGTCGTGGAAGACGGGGATCTTGAGCGTCCGCCGCAGCTCCTGCTCGATGACGAAGCAGTCGGGAGCGCGGATGTCCTCGAGATTGATGCCGCCCACCGTGGGCTCGAGGAGCTGGCAGAAGCGGACGACGTCCTCCGGGGCCTCGGAGCCCACCTCGAGGTCGAAGACGTCGAGGTCGGCGAACTGCTTGAAGAGGTTGCCCTTGCCCTCCATCACCGGCTTGCCGGCCAGCGCCCCGATGTTGCCGAGGCCGAGGACGGCGGTGCCGTTGGTGACGACGGCGACGAGGTTGCCCTTGGCCGTGTAGGTGTACGCCTCCTCGGGGTCCTTCTGGATCTCGAGGCAGGGCTCGGCGACGCCGGGGGAGTACGCCAGCGCGAGGTCGCGCTGGTTGGTGAGCGGCTTGGTGGGGACGACCGCGATCTTCCCGGGGCGTCCCTGCGCGTGGTACTCGAGTGCGTCAGCGCGTTTCATGGCCGAAATGGCGACGCCGGCGCACGCCGCCGCGCGCGAGGGATGCGCCGCGATCCGCCACCGGCTCGACGAGGGGCCCACGCCGCCCCGCGGCGCGATACCCCTTCCGGCGTCGTAGGTTAGCGGCCGCTGTGGATGAGGTCAATTCGCGGCGCGGGGGCCCCCCCGAATCACACGATCGCCGCGGCTCACCGCGGCACGAGCATCGAATCCACGCCTGGCGGCGCCTCGTCACGCTCGGCCGCCGCACCACTCACAGCCGTACGGCCGCCGGCTGGTGGAGCACGTAGCGCAGCGTCGCGGCGTCGCGCGCGCTCGGCCGGGCGGCGTGCGGGTCGGTGTACATCACGTCGCCGGCCGCGGTGCTGTGCCCGCCGATGCCGAGGGCGTGCCCGAGCTCGTGTGTCACCACCGCCTCGAGCTGCCCCGGCTGGCCGACCGCGTCGCGCTGGACGACGATGGCGATCTTCACTCGCCCGCCCCCGCCGGCGCGCAGCGGCAGCGTGGCGGCGCTGTCGCCCTGCGGGCAGAGGAGGGTGAAGGCGGCCGGGATGGCGATCCCACGGCAGACGTCGAGCGCCACGGGGTACGCGTCGCCAAGGTAGCCGAGCACGACGTCGGCCTCTGCCGGCGTGGCGACGACGCGCAGCCGCAGCTCGCGGTAGCGGAGTGAGGCCGTCCAGGCGGCGGCGGCGTGGGTGAAGGCGGCACGGAGCGCCCCGTCGTCCATGCCGGGCGCGACGTACACGGCGACGTCGGCGCCGAGCGGCCAGTGATAGACGCGCCCCGCCGTGAGCGTCGTCGGGTCGTAGCCGGGCGCCTCGCCGGGCGCCGTCGGCTGTGTGCAGGCGAGGGCACCGAGCGCCGCCGCCCCGAGGGCGCGTCGAACGCCGCCACCTCCCCGTCGGCGCTCAGAGCACACGGGAGAGACCCACGAGGACACGCAGCACGCCCCCCGCGCGCCCGGGGTCCGGCGCGAGCCGGAACGCCTGCGCATCCACCTCCAGCGCCGTGCGGGCGCGCTCGCGCCGGCGCAGCGAGACGCCCGCTTGCACGGTCGGGCGCGGATGGCGGCTGGCGTCGAAGGGCGCGACATCGTGCGGCCCGCGCAGCCAGGTGACGCCGATGGCCGCACGCGCGGTGACGAGCGGGTGCAGCCGCCAGCCGGCTCCAGCGAGGAGATCGGCCTGGAGCACCCGTCCGGCGGACCAGCGCGCCTCGCCGGCGCGCAGCCGCACGCCGGCCCTGCCCAGACGCGCCGTCACCGCCGGCTCGAGCGAACCCCGGCCAGCGAACCGCAGCCGCGCGCCGACCACCGGCGCGAGAGCGAGGCGCACGCGCGTGCCATTGCCGTCGGTGAGGAGCGGCGACGTGACGGCGACCGCGCCGAGCAGGCTCACGGTGGGGACGGCGTCGTGCCGCGCGGCGGCCGGCTGCGCGGCGACCGGGCACGGCCACGCGCACAGCGCGAGGACGGCGAGCGCCGCGACCGGGCGCCGCGCAGCGCGCGTCGCGGCGGCGCAGGCCGCCGCGCCCTGCGTCATGCGGCGCTCTGGCCGGCCTCGCCCGCGCCGTCCCGGGCGTACGAGCGCAGCCGCTCGAGCATCCGCCGGTCGGTCGTCTCGGCGTCGTCCAGCTTGGGCGTCTCGATCACCTTCGGCACCGACGCCAGCCGCGGATCGGTCATGATGCGGCGGAAGGGCAGCTCGCCGAGCGAGCCCTCGCCGATCAGCTCGTGCCGGTCCTTGCGCGACGCGAACGGCGTCTTGGAGTCGTTGAGGTGCAGCACGCGCAGCCGCTCGAGACCGACGACGTCGTCGAAGCGCCGCAGTACGCCGTCGTAGTCACCCACGAGGTCGTAGCCAGCCGAGTAGGCATGGCAGGTGTCCAGGCAGACGCCGACGCGGTCGCGCAGCGGCTCGGGGACGCGGGCGATCAGCTCGGCCAGCTCCTCGAAGCTGGCGCCGAGGACCGTGCCCTGGCCGGCGGTCGTCTCGAGGCACAGTACGACCGTCGGACGCACCGTCTCCAGCGCCTCAACGATCGCCTCGGCGTTCCGCGCGAGGCCGCTCGCCCGGTCGTCCATGTAGTTGCCCGGATGCGACACCAGATAGTGCAGGCCCAGCGCGTCGCAGCGCCGCAGCTCGGCGACGAACGACTCGATGGAACGGGCGCGGAGCGCAGGGTCGGGCGAGGCCAGGTTGATCAGGTAGCTGTCGTGCGCGACGGTCGCCGTGACCCGCGTCTCCGCCAGGCCGGCGCGGAAGGCGATGCACTCGGCATCCTCGCAGACGCGCTCCGCCCACCGGTTGGCCTGCTTGGAGAAGATCTGCATCGCCGTCGCGCCGATGGCGCTGGCGCGCGGCGGCGCGGCGGCGGTGCCGCCGGCGGTGGAGACGTGCGCGCCGAGCGGGCCGTAGGGCGCGGCGGTGTCGCGGTTGGTGGACGTGTCGCGGGTGATGGTCATCGGCTCCCTCGCAGCCACTCCAGCGGGTCCACGGCCTCGCCGCGGTTGCGCCGGATCTCGAAGTGCAGGTGCGCCGGCAGGTCGGGGTCGCCGGCGCCGACGGTGCCGATCGTCTGCCCCTTGCGCACCCGGGCGCCCACCTTGACGCTGGCCCGCAGGAGCGAGCCGTAGACGGAGTAGTCGCCGCCGCCGTGCTGGACGATGACGGTGAGGCCATACGTGCCCACCGGCTCCGCGACCACCACCTCGCCGTCCGAGATGGCCTTCACGGGCGTGCCGCTCGGCGCGGCGATGCCGATGCCGTTCCAGCGGGTGGTGGTGTTGTTCGGATGCACGACACGGCCGAAGCGGTAGAGGATGTCCCCCTCGACCGGCCAGTCGAGCTTCCCGAGGTCGCTCGTGCGGATGCTGCTCTTCGACGGCGCACTGGCGCTGCCGCGGCTCTCGGCGCGCCGGCGCGCGGCCTCGAGTGCGGCGATGACGTTGCGCACCCGCGCCTCGGTCTTCTCGATCTCCCGCAGGCGCTGCTGGGTGCGCTTCTGATCCTGGCGCGCCGAGGCGAGGGTGTTCTGGCGCCGCTGCTCGAGGGCGCGGAGCCGGCGCTCCTCCTCGGCGCGGTCGGCGCGGTTCGTCGTCACCTCGTCCTGCAGGCGGACGAGGAGCGCGCGCTGCTGCGCCGTGCGGTCGCGCAGCGCCTCCACCTGCGCGACGAGCGCCTGGTCGCGCCGCGCCAGCTGGTGGAGGTACTTGTAGCGGGCCAGCAGCTCGCCCAGCGAGCGCGCCGAGAGCAGCGCCTCGATCTCGAAGAGCGGCCCGCGCTTGTAGATGTTGCGCACGCGCCGCCGGAGCATGGCCCGCTTGTCGCCGAGCTGCGCCTCGGCCGCCTGCAGGCTGGCGGTGGTGGTGGCCAGCTCCACGGTCAGCGCCTCCAGCTGCGCGTCGAGCGAGCGGACGAGCCGGGCCGTGGCGTCCGCCTGGCGATCGAGGTTGCGCACCTCCGCCGAGAGGTCGCGCACGCTGGACTGGAGCTCGCGCATCCGGCGCTGCAGCTCCTCCCGCTCGCGGCGGATGCGATTCAGCTCGTCCTGCTGCTGGCGCAGGCGGGCCTCGGTGGAGCCCTGGGCCCGCGCGACCGCCGGCGACGCGAGCGAGGCGGCGAGACAGAGGAGGACCAGCCAGAGGACGCGGAACGGGCGTCCGATATCCGGCGCCGGGACGGATGCGACGCGGCGCACCCGGTGGCGGGATTCCGGTGCCGGTCGCGCCGCGGGCGGGCGGCATCGTGTGAGTCGGGGGGGGGCCCCCGGCGCGCTCCCGACCATCGCGATCAGACCTGCCGCAGGTGCCGACCGACGGCCAGCAGACTCCCGAGCAGCCCGATGAGCGCGCCGCCCGCCACGCCGGCGGCGGCGAGCGGCGGCTCGAAGAAGTGCGCCGGCACCAGATAGCGCGTGATCGCCACGCTGGCAGCCCAGGTGAGGAGGAGGGCGAGTCCGCCGCCGACGACCCCCTTCAGCAGCCCGTCGAGGAGGAAGGGCCGGCGGATGTAGCCGTCCGTGGCCCCGACGAGGCGCATGATGGCGATCTCCTGCGCGCGGGCGAGCACCGACATGCGGATCGTGGCGCCGATGATGATGACCGCCACCGCGGCGAAGGTGAGACCGAGCCCGACGCCGGCCGCCGTGGCGACGTTGCGCAGCTCGTGGAACTTCTCCACCCACTCCTGCCCGTAGCGCACGTCCTCCACCACCGGTAGCGCCGCGATGCGCGTGGCGACGACGCGGACGTGGTCCGGGTCGCGGAAGCCGGGCTTGAGGCGCACCTCGAAGGCGGCGGGGAGGAAGTCGCTCTCGAAGACGTCGCTGAACTCGCGCAGCTCCTGCCGGGCCCTGGCCAGCGCCTGCTCGGGGCTCACGTACTCCACCGACTGCACCTCCGGGAAGGCGCTCACCGCCTGCATCGCGGCGACGCGCGCCTCGGCGGCGGTGCCGTCGTGCAGGAAGGCGCGCACCTCCACGCGCTCCTCCACCTCGCCGAGGGCGCGGTCGATGTTCAGCGCGACGAGGCCGAAGAGGCCGAAGGCGAAGAGGGCGAAGGCGATGGTGACGATGCTCAGCGCGCTGAGCAGCGGCGTGCGCCGCAGGCCGATGACGAGCTCGCGCGTGGCCGACATCAGTCCGCCTCCTCGACGAGGAGCGGTGCGCCGTCGCCGCTGTCGGCGACGACGCGGCCTCCCGCCAGCTCCACCGTGCGGAAGCCGGCGCGGCGGACGAGCGACAGGTCGTGCGTCGCCATGAGCACGGCCGTGCCGCGCGCGTTGATCTCGCTGAGCAGCTCGAAGATGCCGCGCGTCGCCCGCTCGTCCAGGTTGCCGGTGGGCTCGTCGGCGATGAGCACGAAGGGGTCGTTGACGATGGCGCGGGCGATGGCCACGCGCTGCCGCTCGCCGCCGCTCAGCTCGGAGGGCATGCTGGCCGCCTTGCTGCTCAGCCCCACCTGGGCGAGCGCACGCCCCACCTTGGTCCGGAGGCTCGCCTTCGGCGCGCCGATGACCTGGAGCGCGAAGGCCACGTTCTGCTCGACGCTGCGGTCCTCGAGCAGCCGGAAGTCCTGGAAGACGATGCCGAGCTTGCGCCGCAGCCGGGCGATGTCCCCGCGGCCGACCTCGCGCGACTGGTAGCCACCGACGCGCACCTCGCCGGTCGTCGGTCGCTCCTCCATGAAGACCAGCTTGAGGAGCGTGCTCTTGCCCGCGCCGCTGGCCCCGGTGAAGAAGACGAACTCCCCCTTGGCGACGAAGAGCGACACGTCACGCAGCGCGATGCCGCCGCGCGGGTACTGCATGGTGACGTTGGTGAAGCGGATCATGCTGCGGTGGGACAGGGACGGGGATGGCGATCCACAGAGATGCGCGGCGCGCGACGCGAGACGCGAGAGGGGCTCGCGCGCCGGAACGGTCCCGAGCGCCGGGAGGAGCGTTCTCGCGTCTCGCGTCCCGAGTCTCGCGTCTTCCTAGCTCAGGGCCCGCGTGAAGTCGGCGATGAGGTCCTCGACGTCCTCCAGCCCGACGCTGATGCGCAGGAAGCCGTCGGGGATGCCGGCGGCGGCCCGCTGCTCGGACGTCATGTGGGCGTGCGAGCTGTAGCGCGGCTCGCTGACCAGCGAGTCCACGCCGCCGAGGCTCGCCGCATGCTTGACGAGCGTGAGGCGCCGGACGAAACGGTCGGCCGCCGGCCCGCCGCCGGCCAGCTCCAGGGCCATCATCCCGCCGAAGCCGTCGAGGAGGGCCGAGGCCACCGCGTGGTCCGGGTGGCTGGGCAGCCCGGGGTAGTGTACCCGTGAGAACTCGGGACGTTCGGCGCACCAGCGGGCGAGGGCGAGCGCGTTGGCGTTCTGCTGGCGCACGCGCACGGCGAGCGTCTTGAGGCCGCGCTCCAGCAGCCAGCAGGCGAACGGGTCGGGCGCCTGCCCCCAGAGGATCATCTTGCGGCGCACCTCGTCGATGTACGAGGCCGTGCCCATCACCGCGCCGCCGAGGACGTCGTGGTGGCCGTTGAGGTACTTGGTGGTGGACTGGATGACGACGTCCGCGCCGTGCTCGAGCGGGCGGAAGTTGATCGGGCTGGCGAAGGTCGAGTCCACGACGAGCGCCAGCCCCGACTCCTTGGCCAGCTGCGCGGCCACCCGCAGGTCGATCACGCGGCAGGTCGGGTTGACCGGCGTCTCGACGAAGATCGCGCGCGTGGCCTTGCGCAGCTCCCGCCGCCAGGAGCGCGGCTCGAGCGGGTCCACCGCCGTGACCTCGATGCCGAGCGTGGCGAACTCCTCGAAGAAGAGCCGGCGCGTGCCGCCGTAGATGAGCGCGCTCGTGAGGAGGTGGTCGCCCGGCCGGAGCAGCGCGAGCATCGCGCACGCGGTGGCTCCCATGCCACTGGCCAGCACCAGCGCCGACTCGGCCCCCTCGAGGAGGGCGAGCCGGCGCTGCACCAGCTCGAGGTTCGGGGTGTTCGCGTAGCGCGTGTAGCGCAGCCCCGCGTCGGTGCCGGGCTCCTGGACGAAGTTCACCGACTGCACGATGGGCGCGACGACGGGGGCGCCGGGCGCGCCGGGGGGCGAGCCGCCGTGGAGGGCGAGCGTGGAGAGACCGGGGG
>DASTRO010000230.1:0-6718 GCA_035761165.1 Gemmatimonadaceae bacterium
AGCTCCCGCCCGCGCGCCAGCGCGAGCCGGACGGTCGCGTCCACCACCGCCGGCGGCACCGGGCGCGGCAGATAGGCGAGCGCGGCCATGACCGACGCATCGTCGTCGCCGAGCCGGACGTCCGGCCGGTCGCAGACGAGCACGATGGCGGTCTCCGGCACGCTCTCCGCCACGGCCTGGACCGAGAAGGCTCCCGGCGCCGCCGGTGCGTCGAGCAACGAGGCGTCGAGGAGGACCACATCGGGCCGCAACATGGGGGCGCGCCGAGCGAGATCCGCACCGCAATCCACGCAGTCCACGAGCTCGTGGCCGAGATCGGCCAGCACACCGGTCAGGGCGTCACGGATGGCGGCGTCGGCGGACGCGACGAGGACGCGGATCGGCGCGGCGGAAGCAGCGGTCATACGCACGGGATCAAGCGACGGGCGGGGGGAGGCCCAGCCGGGCACCACGGCCACTGGACGTGCCACGGTCATACATCACCTGCCACGAGAGGGGGAACGACGGGAGCCACGAACGAGGCCGCGCGCCTCAGGCGCGGGGGTTTGCCGAATGTGGCACCGCCCACTGACAGGTGGGCAAGTCAGGATAGCACGAGGTCGTCAGCGGCGTATTAACGCCCACTAATGTTCGGGGTCCCGGGACGGGGGAGGAGGAGGGAAGAGGGAAGAGGGAAGAGGGAAGAGGGTCCGCCGAGCAACGATTCGATGGTGCTCGGACGGGCGGTCGGCGCGATCGTGGTAGTCGGGGGGGGCCCCGCGCCGCGATCCGTCCGCCGCGCCCCGGTCCCTGCTCACCTGCTTCCGCTTCCCGCTTCCCGCTCCGTACTTCCCTCTTCCCTCTTCCCTCCTCTCGCCGTCCGCCCTACCACCCGCGAGGGATCGGCGGCCGGTCCACCGGCGCCGGGCCGGCGAGGACGTGCACCCCCTCGACCCCGGTGATGAGTCGCACGCCGCGCTGGTAGGTGAAGTACGAGTAGGCCCAGCTGAGAAGGACGCTGATGCGGTTGCGGAAGCCCACCAGGTACATGATGTGGACGAAGAGCCAGAGGAGCCACGCGAGGGTGCCGCGGACACGCAGCCGGCCGAAGTTGGCCACCGCCTTGTGCCGGCCGATGGTCGCCAGGTCGCCCTTGTTGCGGTAGTGGAACGGCTGGCGCGGCTCGCCGCGCAGCGTGCGCCGCACGTTGTCGGCGGCCGCACGCCCCATCTGCATCGCTGCCGGCGCCACGCCGGGCACGAGCTGGCCGTCGGGCTGCTTCACCGCCGCCGCGTCGCCGAGGACGAACACCTCGGGATGCCCCGGCACGCTCAGGTCGGGCTCGACGAGGGCGCGCCCCGCCCGGTCCACCGGCACGCCGAGCGTGCGGACGAGGGGCGAGGCGGCGTTCCCCGCCGCCCAGAAGACGCTGCGCGTCGCGATCCGCTCGTCGCCCACGTAGACCGCGTCGGGCTCGATGCGGGTGACGACGGAGCCGAGCCGCACCTCCACCCGCAGCTCCTCCAGGTCGCGCAGCGCGCGCGCGGAGAGCTCCTCGGGAAAGGCGGCGAGGAGGCGCGGTCCGCCCTCGAGCAGGATGACGCGCGTGTCGCGCGTGTCGATGCGGCGGAAGTCGTCGCGGAAGGCCTCGCGCGCGATGCCCGGGAGCATCCCCGCCAGCTCGACGCCGGTGGGTCCGCCGCCGACGATGACGAAGGTCTGCAGCGCACGGCGCTCCGCCGGGTCGTCGCACTTCTCGGCCCGCTCGAACGAGAGCAGGAAGCGGCGCCGGATCTCGAGCGCGTCCTCGAGGCTCTTCAGCCCCGGCGCCAGCGGCTCCCAGTCGTCGTGCCCGAAGTACGAGTGGCGCGCCCCGGTGGCCACGATGAGGAAGTCGTACGTGAGCTCCTCCCGCCCGCCGTCGAGGCGCACGCGGCGGGCCTCGAGATCCACCGCGTCCACCTCGCCCAGCAGCACGGTGGCCGCGCGCTGCCGCCGGAGCATCCAGCGGATGGGCACCGCGATGTCGCTCGGCGTGAGCGTGGCGGTGGCCACCTGGTAGAGGAGCGGCTGGAAGAGGTGGTGGTTGGTGCGGTCGACGAGGGTGACGTCGACGGGCGCGCCCGCGAGCCGCCGCGCCGCGTGCATGCCGGCGAAGCCGCCGCCGATGATGACGACGTGGGGACGGGCGGGGCGCTGGTCGGGGGGCATGGGGGATGGGAGCGATCAGCGATGAGCGATCAGCGATGAGCGATGAGCGACCAGCGAAGAGCGGCCCCCCTCGGGCTGGCCGGTAGTGGCCCGTCAGGGGCCGTCACGCTGACCGCTGACCGCTGATCGCTGACCGCTCCCCATACTGAGCAACATCCCGACCACCACCACCGTCACCGCCCCCACCACGTTGTGCCAGAGGAAGGAGACCGAGGGCGCGCCGAAGTTCACCGCCGCCACGGCGGCCATGCCCGCGATCAGCCCGACGAACGCGCCGAGCGCCCGCGCGCGCGGGATCATCGCCAGGAGGAAGACGCCGAGGATGGAGCCGTAGAAGAACGACCCGAACCGATTCACGACCTCGATGAGCGAGCCGAGCTTGGCCGCGTAGGTGGCGACGACGCACGCGAAGAGCCCCCAGAACGCCGTGGCCGCCTTGGATACGCCGAGGTAGTGCGCGTCGCTCCCCTCGGGCCGCACCCAGCGGCGGTAGAAGTCGATCACCGTCGCCGTGGACAACGAGTTGAGCTCGGCGGCGATGCTCGACATGGCGGCCGCCATCACCGCGGCGATGAACACCCCCACCAGCCCCACCGGCAGCTCGTGCAGCACGAAGTACGGCACGATGTAGTTCACGTCGCGCGCCGGCTGGTCCGTGACCTCCTCGGCCATCCCCAGCGCCAGCCGGCGCTCCGCGGTCATCGCCGAGTCGCCGGCGAGGAAGGCCGCGCGCGCCGCGTCCGCCGTGGCGGGCGGCGCCGAGGCCAGGGCCAGCGCCGCCTCGCGTCGCACCTCGTACGCCTGCGCGTACCGCGCCCCGGCCTCGGCGTAGGCGGCGCCCTGCGCCTCGCGCACCCGCTGCTCGTCCGCCGGGTTGTAGAGCAGCGGCCCGGGACGGAAGAGATAGAAGACGAAGATGAGCACGCCCGTCAGCAGGATGAGCGCCTGCAACGGGATCTTCCAGTACGCGCTCATGAGCAGCGAGCTGCGCGCCTCGTCCACCGACTTCGCCGTGAGATAGCGCTGCACCTGGCTCTGGTCGGTGCCGAAGTACGACAGCATGAGGAAGGTGCCGCCGATGACCCCCGACCAGAAGGTGTACGTGTTGTCGAGGTCGAAGGAGAAGTCGAAGACCTGCAGGCGCCCGGTGGTGCCGGCGATGCGCAGCGCGTCGTCGGGGCTCACCGGCAGGCGCAGCAGGAGCACGATGACGAGCGCGACGAGCGCCCCGACGATGACGCCCATCTGCTTCACGTCCGCCCAGGTCACCGCCTGCACGCCGCCGAGCACCGTGTAGAGCACCGTCGGGATGCCGATGAGCGCCACCGACCAGGTGAGCGGCCAGCCGAACACCGCCGAGAAGACGACCGCCGGCGCGGAGATGATCGTCCCGCACGACATGGCGCGCGAGACGAGGAAGAGGAAGCTCGTCAGCGAGCGCGTCTTGGCGTCGAAGCGGCGCTCCAGGAACTCGTAGGCGGTGAAGACGCGGGCGCCGTGCAGGAAGGGCACGAGCGTGACGCCCAGGATCACCATCGCCAGCGGCAGCCCGAAGTAGAACTGGACGAACCGCATCCCGTCGGTCGCGCCCTGGCCGGTGGTGCCGATGAGCGTGACGGCGGAGAGCTGCGTCGCCATCACCGACAGCCCCACCGCCCACCAGGGCAGGTTGCGGTCGGCGAGGAAGTACCCCTCGAGACGGTCGGTCCCGCGCGCGCGGCGGAGGCCGTCCCTGATCACCCAGGCGAGATAGAGGACGACGATGACCCAGTCGAGCGCTTGCAATGGCGTGCGGGGGTGCGGGGCGGAGTGGGGACGGAGCGGGGCGGACTCGGGACGGGGGGGTCAGCGCCCGTAGTGCGCCTGGAGGAGCCAGAGGAGCGCGAGCGCGACGACCTGCACGGCCATCACGCGCACGAGCGTGCGCCGGAAGGTCATTGCACCACCGCCGCGCCGTTCTGCCCCGCGGCGAGCAGGTTCACGAAGAGCCGCACCGCGCCCGGCACCCCGGCCGGCAGCTGCCGGAAGAGGCTCAGCGTGGTGTAGACGTACGTCCCCTTCCCCAGCGGCGTCACCAGCAGCGCGCCGCGGTTGGGCGGCTCACCGGGGTCGTGCATCTCGAGCGGCGCCGCGTAGTGCGCGTCGAAGGTGCGCGGCATGTACAGCGACCGCTCCTGCACCCAGCCGGCGAAGTCCTGCGGGCCGATGTCGTTGGGCGCGTTCAGCACGCGCGCGGTGGAGTCGAGCACGGTCACCGGCGCCTCCTCGATCGTCACCCGGTCGGCCGGGCGGGCGAAGGTCATGCCGTACGGCGCCACGCCCTCGTCCGCCGCGTCGGTCTGCTGGTACTGCACGACGAGCGTGCCGCCGCGCCGGGCGACGTCGAGCAGCTTGCCGCGCTGCGCCATCACCTCGGGATACGCCTGGTAGGCGCGCGGGCCGACGACGACCGTGGAGTACGACGACAGGTCCGTCGTGGCCAGCGCCGCCGGCTCGATCACCGTCACCGGCAGGCCGAGCTCCTGCAGCACCGGCGCGACGTTGTCGCCGACGCCCGGCACGTAGGCGATCGTCATCCCGGGCGGGATGGCGACGTCCACCGCGGTGAGCACGATGTCGGACGGACGGTAGAGGCGCTGCGGGCGGATGTGTGGGTAGTCCACCAGCTGGTAACCCTGCGCGAAGCGCTCCCCGCCGCTCTCGGCCACGACGTGGATCGTGTCGGTGCCCGGCGCCAGCCGGCCGCGCACGGTGAACGCGACGGTGGCCGTGGCGCCGTAGCCGTCGAGCGTCACCTGGCGCGCCGCGCTGTCCGCGGCGAGGCCGCGCGGCAGCTGCAGGCGCACCGTGGCGGTGCGGCGCGCGGTGTCGGCCGAGCGGAGCTGGACACGCAGCGTGCGGGTGACGGGCGCGTTGGCGGGGACGAGCGCGGCGCTGCGGTCGGCGACGACGGAGATCACGGGGGCCACAGCGAGCGGGCGGCTGACGTCGCCGAGCACGGGGTCGGCGTAGCGGTAGACGACGGGCGTGGTGGCCGCGAAGATGACGCCGGGGGTGTGTCCCTCCACCTGGTAGCCGACCCGCACTGCCGCCGCGCCGGGCCGGAGCGACGTCTCGGCGGCGCGCGGGGGGATGGCGAACAGGTCGCCCATGCGCGGGCGCACCAGCCACCACGGCTGCGTGAGCGAGTCCGGCGCGACGGTCACCGTGTCGATCCACATCGTGCCGGGCGCGAGGATGCGCGTCGCGGTCACGCCCGGCTCGTGCGGCCGGCCGTCGAGCACGGCCACGCCTCCGGTCGCCACGGTGTCCGCGCCGCGGTTGTGGAAGCGGACCACGACGCGCATCGGCGCGCCGTTCGCCGCCAGCAGCTCACGCGGCGCCTCCGCCTCGATCTCCACGCCGGCCGCGAGCTGCACCGCGTGCGCCACGCGCGTGATCTCGACGTCGAGCGTGCGCTCCAGGTCCGGATGCGTCGTCCAGCGCGTGCCGGGCTGGCCCGGGGCCGTCGGCGGGACGATCCGCGCGCAGGCGCTCGTCTGCAGCGTCTCGTACTCCGGGCACACCGCGCCGAGCAGCCGGCGCAGATGCGCCAGCGGCGTGACGAGGCGCTCGGGGTGGCGGACGTCGAACGCGGCGCGCACCGCCGCCTCGGCGGCGGGGATGGAGTCCAGCGCCATGCGTGCCGCGCGGTCGGTGACGACGTCGGCGAACCGTCCCCACGTCGTGTCGATGCCCGCGAAGATCGACCGCTCGGCATTCGGGTCGGCCGGCGCGTCCACGCGCGACGCCTCGCGCCGCACGTAGGTCATGGCCGGCCCCTTCCGCTCCAGCTGCCCGAAGCCCTGGCTCTTGTGCTGACTGCGGCTCTCCGCGGCGATCTCGCTGAAGCTGCGGCCGAGCACCGGGTCGTACTGCCCGACGTCGGCGCCCAACGTGCTCCCCTGCGCATTGGAGCGCGACGAGCGGTAGAACTTGAGCGGCGTCCACGGCACGCCGTACGTCGCGTGCGGGAAGCGCACGGTGTCGCCGGCGACGTCGTACGCCTCGCGCGCCAGCTGCCCGCTCACCTGGTGGTGCCCGTGCCCGTCGCGCGGCGTGCCGCTGAAGACGGCGACGATGACGTGCGGCCGGAAGAGGCGCACGACGCGCACGACGTCCCCCAGCACGCTGTCCTTCGGCCAGTGGCGGTAGGTCTCCTCGGCCGTCTTGGAGAAGCCGAAGTCGTAGGCGCGGGTGAAGAACTGCTGCCCGCCGTCGATGCGGCGCGCGGCCAGCAGCTCCTCGGTGCGGATGGCGCCGAGCGCCTCGCCGAGCTCGTTGCCGATGAGGTTCTGCCCGCCGTCACCGCGCGTCAGCGAGAGGTAGGCCGTCTCCACGCGCCGGCCGCGCGCCAGCCAGGCGATGAGCTGCGTGTCCTCGTCGTCGGGGTGCGCGCCGATCATCAGCACGCGCATCGTCTGCCCGAGGCCGTCCACGGCCTGGGCGAGCGCCGCCGCGCCGCGCTCCTGGGCCTCCAGGGAGCGCG
>DASTRO010000231.1:0-11294 GCA_035761165.1 Gemmatimonadaceae bacterium
GCGGAGGAACGGGTGCAGAAGCTCGTCGAGCTCGCCGACGGGGCCCTCGGCGTGGAGGCGTTCGATGACGACGAGTGAGGTCATCACCAGCTTTGCCGCCGATCGTGCCGCCATCGGTGCGGCGCTCGAGCGCTTCTGCGACCGCTACCTCGGCGAGATTGCGTCGCCGGTTTCCGATGCCATCCGCTACAGCCTGCTCGGCGAGGGGAAGCGCATGCGGGGCATCCTCCTCCTCAGCGCCTTCGAGGCCGCGGCGGGAGAGGGAGATGCCTCCGATCTCGCCGCCGCCGTGGAGGTCGTTCACGCCTACTCGCTCGTGCACGACGACCTGCCGTGCATGGACGACGACGACGTGCGGCGCGGGCGTCCAACCGTGCACCGGGTGTACGGCGTGCGGGCGGCCACCGCGGCCGGCCTGGCCATGGTGCCGCTTGCCGCCCGCTGCGCGTGCGACGCGGTGGCTGCCCTAGGCCTCGGCGACGACGTGGTGGAGGCGGTCGTGGCCGAGCTGATGCGCGCCTCCGGCGCGGGCGGAATGATCGGCGGCCAGCTCCTCGATCTCGAGGGAGAGGGGCGCCCGCTGCAGCTCGCCGAGCTCGAGCGAATTCATCGCGCCAAGACCGGTGCGCTCATCACGGCCGCCGCCACGCTGGGCGGGCGCGCGGCGTCGGCGTCGGCGGACCGCATCGCCGCGCTGGGCACCTACGGCGCCGCCGTGGGGCTCGCCTTCCAGATCGCCGACGACGTGCTCGACGTCACCGCCACCACCGACGAGCTGGGAAAGACGGCGGGGCGCGACCTCGTGCTGAGCAAGAGCACCTATCCGGCGCTGCTGGGTATAGACGGCGCGCGCGACCGCGCCGCCGCCCTCGTCGACGGGGCGTGTGCGGCGCTGGCGGCCGAGGGGCTGCTCACGCCCTACCTCGAGCACGTCGCCCGCTTCACCGTCGAGCGCCGCTCCTGATCGGGGCGGCGCCCGCCGGCCGGTCGCGCCCGGTCGCTACACCTGAGGCGTGCGCCGACGCAGATTTCACGGGCACCGCGAGGCCGCGCCGACTCCGGCGTGCGCGACCGGCCGCCATCCAGCCTCCCGCTCCATGTCACACGCTCTCCTGCCCACCATCCATTCGCCTGCCGACCTGAAGCGCCTCACCCGCGAGGAGCTCCAGACACTGGCCGACGAGATGCGCGCCTTCCTCATCGACAGCTGCTCCCGCACGGGGGGGCACATCGGCGCCGGGCTGGGGGTGGTGGAGCTGACGGTGGCGCTGCACCACGTCTTCGACGCGCCGCGCGACCAGCTGGTGTGGGACGTCGGGCACCAGGGCTATCCGCACAAGCTGCTCACCGGCCGGGCCGACCGGTTCGAGACACTGCGCCAGCAGGACGGCCTCTCCGGCTTCCTGAAGCGCAGCGAGAGCCCGTACGACGCCTTCGGCGCGGGACACGCCGGCACCGCCATCTCGGCCGCCTACGGCATGGCGGTGGCGCGCGACCTGAACGGCGACGACTTCAAGGTCGCCGCCATCCTCGGCGACGGGGCCCTGGGCTGTGGGCTCTCCTACGAGGGGCTGAACAACGCCGGCCACTCCGAGCGCGACTTCATCGTCATCCTCAACGACAACGAGATGTCCATCGCGCCGAACGTCGGCGCGATGCACAAGTACCTCGTGTCGGTGCAGCGCAATTCGCTCTACAACCGGCTCCGCTCCAAGATCGGCGACATCGTGGACGCGGCTCCCGGGCGGCTCGCCGCCGCCGGCACGCTGGTGCGCAAGTGGGAGGAGGCCATGAAGAGCTTCCTCACGCCCGGCGTGCTCTTCGAGGAGCTGGGCTTCCGCTACTTCGGCCCGGTGAACGGCCACGACATCGGCGCGCTGGTGGACACGCTCCGCGCCGTCCGCGAGATGAAGGGGCCGCGCCTCGTGCACGTCCTCACGCAGAAGGGGAAGGGCTTCCCGGCCGGCGAGCACCGCGAGAAGTGGCACGCCCTGCCGCCCGGCCACGACCCGGCCACCGGCAAGCTGCTCGCCGGGGCCAAGCGCCCGGCCTACACGGACGTCTTCGGCGACGGGCTGGTGCAGCTCGGGGCGGAGTTCCCGGAGCTGACGGTGCTCACCGGGGCCATGCCGAGCGGCACCGGCACCGGGAAGTTCGCCCAGACCTACCCGAAGCGCTTCTTCGACGTCGGCATCGCGGAGGGGCACGCGGTGACCTTCGCCGCCGGCCTGGCGACGCAGGGCATCCGGCCGGTGTGCGCCATCTACTCCACCTTCCTCCAGCGCGCCTACGACAACGTCATCCACGACGTCGCGCTCCAGCACCTGCCGGTGGTCTTCGCCATGGACCGCGCGGGGCTGGTGGGCGAGGACGGCCCGACGCACATGGGGCTCTACGACATCGCCTACATGCTGGCCGTGCCCGGGATGACCGTGGCCGCGCCGAAGGACGCCACCGAGATGCTCGCGCTGCTCCGCACCGGGCTGCGCCACGACGGGCCCTTCTGCCTGCGCTACCCGCGCGACGCCGCGCCCGACACGCCGCCGCCGGTGGCCGAGATCGCGCCGGTGCCCGTGGGCACGTGGGAGGTGCTGCGGCACGGCAGCGAGGTCGCCATCCTGGCCGTGGGCACGATGGTGCGGCCGTCGCTCGAGGCGGCGGAGGCGCTGGCGGCCGAAGGGCTGTCGGTCACGGTCGTCAACGCGCGATTCCTCAAGCCGCTGGACGAGCTGACGCTCACCGCGCTCCTCGCCGACCACCGCCAGCTGCTGGTGGTGGAGGAGGGCACGGTCGTGAACGGCTTCGGCGCGGCGGTGGCCGCCGTGGTGGAGAAGCTGGAGCCGTCGGTGCGGGTCGTCGCGCACGGCGTGCCGGACACGATCATCGAGCATGCGCCGCGCGCCGTGCAGCTGCGCGCCCTGGGGCTGGACGCGGCCGGCATCGCCGAGCGCGTGCGGGCGCTGCACGGGACCGAGGCGATGGCCGGGTGATCCAGGTCGGCGTCGTCGGCCACTCCGGCTACGAGACCCTCCGCGAGACGCTCGACGTCCTGCTCCGGCTGGCCGACGAGCTGAACCTGCGGCTGTACTTCGAGGACGAGCTCTACGCGGTCGCCGGCGGCGGCGAGCGGATGACCGATCCCGACGTCGCCGACGTGCTGCTCACCCTCGGCGGCGACGGCACGCTGCTGCGCGGCGCGCGCCTGCTGGGCGGCCGCTCGGTGCCGATCCTGGGCGTGAACATGGGGCGCCTGGGCTTCCTCACCGCGGTCGGCGGCGACGAGCTGGAGCCGGCGCTGCGCCGCCTCTCCGCCGGCGAGTACGAGGTGGAGGAGCGCATGGCGCTCGACGTCCGGGCGCTGGACGTGCAGGGGGTGGAGCGGCGCCGGCTGCTGGGGCTCAACGACGCGGTGCTCCACAAGGGGGGCTTCGCGCGCGTGCTCGGCCTCACCGTGTTCGTGAACGACGAGCCCATCGCGCGCTTCTCGGCCGACGGCCTGGTCATCTCCACTCCGACCGGCAGCACCGGCTACAGCCTCTCGGCCGGAGGCCCGGTGGTCGTGCCGACCGTCGAGTCGCTCATCCTCACCCCCATCTCGGCGCACACGCTGGCCCTGCGCCCGCTCGTCCTGCCACCCACCGCGGTGCTGCGCATCCAGCCGAACGACGGCCCCGAGCAGCTGCTGGTGACGGTGGACGGGCAGGGGGGCACCACCTTTGCCCCTGGGGAGACGCTCTCCGTGCGCCGCGCCGAGCGCCCGGTGCCCATCGTCCGCTTTCACGGGTCGTCGTTCTTCGCGCGCCTCAGCCGCAAGCTGGGCTGGGGCGGCCTCGCGCAGCGCGGCGAGGACCATCGCACGTGCTGATCGAGCTTCGCATCCGCAACTTCGCCATCATCGAGCAGCTCACGCTGCCGCTGGCCCCTGGCTTCAACGTGCTCACCGGCGAGACGGGCGCCGGCAAGTCGATCATCGTCGGCGCGCTCGGGCTGCTGCTCGGCGAGCGGGCGAGCGCCGACCTGGTGCGCACCGGGGCCGACCGCGCCACCGTGGAGGGCGTCTTCGAGCTCGGCGACGACACGACCCTGGCGGCCATGCTCGACGCGCGCGGCATCGAGACCGACGACGGGCTGGTGGTGCTGAAGCGCGAGATCGCCGCCGCCGGCCGGGCGCGCGCCTGGGCCAACGGCAGCACCGTCACGGCCGGCGTGCTGGCCGAGATCGGCCGCGAGCTGGTGAGCCTGCACGGGCAGCACGAGGCGCAGTCGCTGCTCGACGCCGAGTCGCAGCGGCGCATCCTCGACGCCTTCGCCGGCGCGGACGAGGCGGTGACGGCGGTGCGCGAGGCGTTCGAGCGGCTGGCGCGGGCGCGCCGCGCGAGGGCGGAGCTGGAGCGGCGCCGCGCCGACGCCGAGCGCCGCGCCGACTACCTGCGCCACGTCGCGCGAGAGATCGAGGAGGCGCGCCTCGTCCCGGGCGAGGACGTGCGGCTGGAGGAGGAGGCGCGCCGGCTGGAGCACGCCGAGGAGCTGCGCCAGCTGGCCGGCAGTGCCGTGCAGCTGCTGCAGGATGCCGACGAGGGGGTGGTGCCGCGCCTCGGCCAGCTGCAGCGCGCGCTGGCGGCCGTGCAGCGCATCGACCCGTCGCTGGAGCGCGTGCAGGAGCTGTTCGACAGCGGCTTCTATGCGCTCGAGGAGCTGTCGCGCGAGCTGGAGGCGTACGAGGCGGGGATCGACCTGGACCCGGAGCGGCTCGTGACGGCGCAGGCGCGCCGCGACCTGCTCTTCGCGCTCACCAAGAAGTACGGCCCGTCCCTCGACGAGGTGCTCGAGACGGGCCGGCAGGCGCGCGCCGAGCTGGATCTCATCGACACCGCGGCGCTCGACCTGCGCCAGCTCGAGGCCGAGCAGCAGTCCGCCGCGGAGCGGCTGGCGGAGGCGGCCGCCGCGCTCACCGCGCTCCGCACCGCCGCGGCGCAGCGCCTGGCGGCCGCGGTGGACGAGGTGCTGCCGGAGTTGGGCATGCCCGACGGCCACTTCACCGTCGCGCTCACGCCGTGCACCGAGATCGGCGCCGACGGGGCCGAGGACGTGGAGTTCCGCGTCGCCCTCAACGTGGGGCACGAGGCGCGGCCGCTGAGCCGCGTCGCGTCCGGGGGCGAGCTGTCGCGCGTCATGCTCGCGCTGAAGACCATCCTCGCGCGACTGGACGCCGTCCCCACGCTCGTCTTCGACGAGGTGGACGCCGGCATCGGCGGCCGCGTCGGGCTGCAGGTGGGCGAGACGATGCGCCGCGTGGCCGAGCACCACCAGGTGTTCGCCATCTCCCACCTGCCGCAGCTCGCCGCGCGCGCGCACCACCACATCCTCGTCGCCAAGGGCGCGCGCGGCGGCGTGACGACCGCCGACGTCCGCGTGCTCTCCGGCGACGAGCGGGTGCACGAGGTGGCGCGCATGCTGGGCGGCGATCCGGAGAGCGAGGTGAGTCGCGCCCACGCGCGCGAGCTGCTGGAGAGCGCCGCGGGCGAGCCGGCCGTGAAGCGGAGGCGCGCCGCGCGTCAGGGCTGATCCGCGCGGCGCTCAGCGCCGCCGGGCGCCGCCGAAGATGTCGAGGTAGACGCGCAGCGCCACCTCGTCGCGCTGCGCGTGCACGGCCGTGGTGCCGCGCCCCGCGATGGTGACGGTGTGGCGGTACCAGACCTCGAGCGGCGTGCGCATCTCGCCGGCCGCCACCGCGGCAAGGGTGGAGAGCACGAGGCCACCGCCGAGGATCTGCTCGCGCGACTCGGTACCGGCGCCGAGTCGCGCCAGCGCTGCGGGGTCGGCGCC
The DNA here is from genome assembly GCA_035761165.1 of Gemmatimonadaceae bacterium. Taxonomy (GTDB): domain Bacteria; phylum Gemmatimonadota; class Gemmatimonadetes; order Gemmatimonadales; family Gemmatimonadaceae; genus CALCHX01. Next base: position 5,827 of record DASTRO010000231.1, read on the forward strand.
GTCGCCGGCGCTCGTGTAGCGGTCCGCGCCCTTGGCACGGAAGCGGTAATGCGCCGCGACCCCGAGGAAGTGGGTGAGCGCGTAGCGCGGCGTGAGCTCCAGCTCCACGTAGTCGCCGAGGTCGCGCGAGACGGTCGTCAGCGTGGCGCTCGCGGGGATCACCACCTCCTCACCGGCCGGCACGCGCAGCTCGCGCTCGTCGGCCAGCTGCATGCCGTAGCGCGCCACCACGGAGGTGCCCAGGCGCCCGGCGAACAGGTCGGCGAGCGCCGAGAGCTCCACGTCGTGCTGCCCGTCACCAATCCCCACGTCCAGCAGATTCGCCGGATCGTCGGGCCGGCCGGTGCCCAGGCGCACGAGCGCGCCGAGGGTGGCGCGCCAGGCGAGGGCCGGGCGGGGCGCGTCGGCGACGGGGAGCGGCAGCTCGCGCAGCGCGAACCGGGCGCCCACCTCCACGTCGCCGATGCCGTAGCGGGACACGTTCCGCAGCCGCTCCAGCCCGAGCCCGGGAGCCGCCAGCAGCTGCTGCAGATCGGGGAGGGTGAGCGGGGCCACCGCGCCCACCGGCGCCGCCTCCGGGTCGATGCCGGTGATGCCGTACGTGGCGAGCTGCGTCCGAAGTTCACCCAGCCGCGCCAGCACGGCGGCGCCGGCGTCGGATACCTGGATCGGGACGACGGCGCTGCCGGCGCCGTCGCTGCCGCCGTAGATCACGGCGACCGAGGCCGCGTAGGCCTCGGCGCTCGTCGCCAGGGCGCTGGCCGCCTCCGGATCGGCGCACGCCGGCGCGCCGGCACCGGTCGCGCAGCCGTCGAGCTGCGCGCGCAGCGCCGCCGCCGCCGCGCGCAGCTGCGACACCACCTGGTCGTTCCGGGCCATGGCGTCGCCGCCGGCGAGCGCCGGGTTGATGCCGAGGTTCCCCTCGCTCGCGTTCGGGTTGAGCCCGGCGCGCACGGCGACGTGCGTCTGGACGTAGGGAATGGTGGCGGAGAGCTGCAGCCGCGCGCCCAGCCCCACGTCGAAGCGCACCGGGATCTCGGCGCGACTGACGTCGGCCGCCACGTCCAGCCGGCCGAGCGTGAGGCGCAGGTCGCCGACACCGAGCGCCGCCGCCTGCGCCTGCAGCGGCTGCAGCACGGGCATCGCCGCCGCGCTGAGATCGGCGTCCGCCAGCGCGCCGGCCACCGGCACGCGCTCGCCCGCCGCATCGTAGCGCTCGTCGTAGTGCGAGAGCTGTCCCTCCACCGTCACGCGCACCGTGCCGCGCGGCATGACGCGCGCGTCCTCGCCCACGCCGCCGAGCCACTGGGCCCGCGCGACCGAGCAGGGAAGCACGAGGAGCGACAGGGCAGCGACGAGCACACGCCGCGCCGGGCGCGGCGACGGATGGCGAGCGGGCACGGGAAAGGCTGGCGCGGGTGGACGGAGGGCGAGCCGGGCGCGATAGATTACGGCGCACGCCCCGGACCAAACTTACACCACCGCCTCGTGAGTACAGCACCGCTCCCCCCCGTACCGTGGCAGTTCACCGGCAACCACTGGGTCACGCTGCCCTGCATCCATCCCGCCGACGGCGGGATCCACGCGGTGGGCGTGCTGCATCGCGGATCGCGCGCCGCGGTGGAGTTCGCGGGCAGCGCGGATTTCCTCGCCGGCACCGGGCCCGCGCTGGCGCGCCCCTTCGTCGAGATCGCGGGCGTGCGGCACGAGCTCTCGGCGCAGGGCATGGCATGGGAGCTGGTGGTCAACTGGCTGCCGACCTTCGCCTGCACGGCCGGGGACCTGGTGGTGCGCGGGACCATCTTCGCGCCGTACGGCCGCGACGCCGACATGGCCGGCGCCGTCTATCTCCTCACCTTCGAGAACCGGGGCGGTGCCGGGATCGAGCTCGCGTGCGGGCTCGAGGGGACGCTCGGGCACCGGCAGCAGCGCATCCGCACCGCGCGCCCATTCGTGGACGCGCACCGCGTCGCCCGCGCCGGGGACGGCGCGCTCCTGCTCCACGGGGCCGCGCTCCCCGGCGCGATGGCCCTCGCCCTCACCGCCGACGAGCCGGGCGAGCTGACGCTGGAGGAGGGCGAGCGGCCGCGCTACGCACTGCGCCGCGCGCTGACCGTGCCGGCGGGGCAGCGCGCGGAGGTGGCGTTCTATCTCGCGGCCGGCCCCGAGCGCGACGGGGCCGAGTCGGCGGTGGCGGCGCTGCGCCGGCGCGGCTGGCGCGCGATGCTCTCCGCCACCCGCGAGGCGGTGCTCTCGCTCGAGCAGTCCACAGGGCACGAGGGCACCGACCGCCTCGTCAACCGCAACCTGCTCTTCGCCTACTTCTACGCCGTGGGGCGGGCGCTGGACGACGCGCACTTCTACCTGGTGCGCAGCCGCGCGCCGTGGAACGGGCACGGGGTCACCTACCGCGACTGGGACGCCTTGATGTGGACGTTGCCGGCGGTGCAGCTGGCCGACCCGGGGCTGGCGCGCGAGCTGCTGCTGCGCGTCTGCGAGCTGCACGGCTACGCGCCGGGCCGCGGGGACAACTATCTGGACGGCACCCTGTTCGCGCCCGGCTTCTCGCTGGAAGGCGCGGCCGCCTACCCGATCGCCATCGACCGCTACATCCGCGGCACGGGGGACGACGAGCTGGTGGACGAGGCGGCGATCGCCGACACGCTCTACGTGGCCGCCGACGACCTGGCGGCTCGCCGCGACAAGCGCGCCCCCCTCTTCGCCACCGAGGTGGACCCCGCCGGCGCGCCGGTGGAGCACGCCTACACGTTGCACGGCAACGCCGTCGCCGCACAGGCGCTCGACGTGCTGCGCCGCACGCTCGACGAGGAGGCGGCGCGCGACGTGGAAGATCCGGACGCCGTGCGCGCGGCGCTGCGCCGGCACTTCGTAGTCGAGCGCGAAGGCAAGGAGCGCTTCGCGGCATCGGCCACCCTCGCCGGCGAGCGCTCGTCGGCAGACTCGCCGGTGGCGTCCGCACTCTGGCTGCCGCTCTACGACGCCGTCACGCGCGACGACTCGGTCTACCGGCGCACGGCGCGCGACATCGCGCTCGCACCGGAATCGCTCGTCCAACGATGTGCGCGGCTGGTGGGGCCGGAGGCGGAGGGCGCGCTGCGCTGGCTGCGCAACGCCCCGCTCGACCGGGGCGTGGCCGCCGCGGTGGTGGACGAGGACGGCCGCGCCGTGGCCGACGGTGGCGACGCCGCGCTCGCCGGACTCGTCGCCTACAGTGCGTGGTACGCCGTGCACGCCCTCGGCGTCCGGCCATAGCGCGCCGCAGGGGAGGCGGGCGCGGCGCGCTTGTCGGCCGCGGCGGTGGCCGCTACCTTTCGGCGCACGCGGGAATAGCTCAGTTGGTAGAGCACAACCTTGCCAAGGTTGGGGTCGCGGGTTCGAGTCCCGTTTCCCGCTCTCAGTGGTGTGCCAGGCGGGAGCGGCCAGAAGCCGCTCCCGCTCGCGTCAGGTGCCCGCAGGCCGCCGCGGGCGGCGCCGGATCGGGTTCGCTCAGGTGGCGAAATCGGTAGACGCGGCGGGCTTAAACCCCGCTCCCGGTGACGGGGTCCGGGTTCGAGTCCCGGCCTGAGCATGGCAGCACGCGACGCAGCGCCGCCGGCACGGCGGCGGCCCGCGAAGTGACGACGGGGGGCAGCCGGTGTACCGGCTGCCCCCCGTCGCATCACCGACCGTGTCCCGCGCGTCAGAACGGCAGGTCGTCGGCCGCCTCGGACGCCGTCGGGGCGTCGTCGGCCACGTCCACCAGCGGCCCGGCGTTGGAGCCACGCTCCGCCGCCGCGCCGGCCGTTGCGCCCTGGGGCGCGCGGGCCGGCCAGATCACGCCGTCGCACCCGCGGTCACGGCACTTGAAGTCCGGCGCCTTGGGATTGCGCTTGCTCAGCCGATTGTCCCACATCCTGCCGCCGCACTTCGGGCAGCTCGGCACCTCGGCATCGCGCGCGGCCAGCACGTCGGCCACGCCCGCATCGGCCGCCGGCGCCTCGCTGGCCCGGGCGGCCGCCTGGCGGCGCCGCGACGGACGCACCGCGGCCACGGCCGCCGGCTCTGCCTCACCGTTCTCGCTCGCCGGCGCGGCCGCGGCGGGCGTGCCGTAGCGGCGCGTGTAGGCCGTCTGCGGATCCTCGAGCGGCTTGGCGTAGCGGCCGTCACCGTCCATCTGCACCCAGTTCTGCTCGTACGCGTAGAGCTCGTGCGCGATGCCGAAGCGCACCGCGGCGCGCTTGAAGGCGTCGGTCGCCGCCGCCTTGTAGTCGCGCCCCGTCCCGACGTCCTCGCGGATCACGCCGAGGATCTGCAGGCGTGCCTTGAAGGAGCAGAGGTTGCCCTCCTCGTCCTGCGACGGCAGCGCCGGCAGGAGGTCCAGTGTGAGATCCCACTCGCCCGGCACGACGCCGTCGAGCCGCTCGCGCACCGTGTTGGCGTCGACGTACGCCACGTAGCGGGCGAAGTACCGCCCGTCACGGGCGATGATCTTCCCGTCCTGCCGCCAGGAGACGACGCCGCTCGGAAGGGGGGCCGCCAGCTTCGCCCAGATGTCCGCCTTGTCCATGTACCCCTCGTGTCTCGCGATCATGCTGCACTCATCCTACCGTTAGTGTCCCGTTCCACGTCCCAGACCCGCCTTCCGTACGTCCTTCACCGCGATGCACTCGCGGCCGTGCTCGCAGTACCACCCGTGCCGGTCGAAGAAGACCAGGTGGAAGGTCCTGCGTCCATCCACGGACTCGTCGACGCGATAGAGCTGCTCCACCGACGTCGCCGGTCCGCACAGCGCCACGGGATCGAGCGCGCGCACGCGCACCTCGCGCTCTCCCACCGGGCGCTTTCCTGCCGGGCGCTTTCCCGTCCTGCGACCACCGCCCGCCGCCCGCCCACCAGCCCGCGTCACCGTGCGCTTCCCGGCGCGTGCCGCGGTCGTGCCGCGTGCCGCCCTGCGACGACGGGCCGATTCGCCCCGAGGACGCTCCGGGGCGGCGGTGGCCTTCGCCGAGCGGGCGGCGGCGCGCGCCGGCTGCCGCGTTGCGGGGCGTGACGCGGCCACTACCCGCGATGCCGCCGTACCGGAGCGACCGGCGCTCTTCTCCGCGCCCAGGTTCTTCGCCCCCCGGTTCTTCGCCCCTCCCTTGGCAGTCGCGGACCGCTTCGGAGTCGCGTGCGTCGTGACCGCCTTGGAAGTGGCCGCGCCGGTGCGGGCCGCCCCCTTCCTGGGGCCCGCGCCCGCCTTCCGCCCTGTGGGCGGCTTCGGAGCGGCGACCTTCGTCGGGGCAGCGGGCTTCGTCGACGCCGCCGCCCTCCGGCCAGGCTTCCCGGCCGCTGGCTTCTTCGCGCTCGCCGGCTTCTCCGGGACCGTCGGCTTCTTCGAGCTCGCCGGCTTTCTGGCTGCGCTGGGCGACGATGCAGGCGCCGTGGCCGCCTCCAGCTTCCCGGACCGGGCGCCGGCACCGCGTGGC
>DASTRO010000232.1:0-5178 GCA_035761165.1 Gemmatimonadaceae bacterium
GGGATCACGCGGACCGATCGCGCCGGTTCACGTGGAGGGTGGGAGACGCGGCGGGAGAGAGACCGTTGACGACGCGATGGAGCCCTTCCTTCAGCGTGGCTGCCCCGAAGTTCACGAGCAGCCCGATCCGCAGATCTGCCAATCGGAGATAGGTCAGGAGCTGCTTGGCATGGACCGGCGCCAGCTTCTCGAGTGACTTCAATTCCACGATGACGCATCCCTCGACCACGAGGTCGGCACGGAACCCTTCGTCGAAGGCAATTCCATCGTACACGACCGGGATGGTCTGCTGCCGCGCTACGCGCAGCCCTCGGCGCTCGAGCTCGCGCGCGAGCACCGCTTCATACACGGACTCCAGCAGCCCCGGCCCGAGTGCCCGGTGGATCTTCACTGCCGCATCCACGATCGTACCCGTGACATCGTCCAGCTCGCGCATCGCGTCGCCTCGAGGTCTCCGGATCGAGTCAGGTTCACGATCGTCTCACGCGGAGACGCGGCGGGCGCGGAGGTGTGAGGCGGCTCCTCCGCGCCCTCCGCGTCTCCGCGTGCGCCATGATAGCTCAGTCAGTGGTATCCGCCCGTAGCTCCGTCCCGCGCGGATACACGTACAGCCGCGCCGGCGCGCCGAAGAACTCCACCGTCTCCCCGGGCACCGCGCCCAGCGCCGTCGCCACGCGGATCGAGGCCGCGTTGTCCGGGCGGATGACGCTGACGATGCGCTCGCGACCCAGCACCTCGCGCGCGTGGCGCAGCGCCGCGGCCGCGCCCTCGCGCGCGTAGCCGCGCCCCCAGAACGGGCGCGCCAGCGGGTCGGCGATCTCGAAGCCCGGCCATCCCTCCGGCTCGAAGCAGCCGATGCGTCCGGCGAGCGCGCCCGTCGCGCGCTCCTCCACCGCCCACACCCCGAAGCCGCGCAGCACCCAGTGGCCGGCGAACATCGCCATCTGGCGCCACGCCTCGGCGCGCGAGAGCGGGCGGCCGTCGGCGAGGAAGCGCATGACCTCCGGATCGGCCATCATCGCCGCGTAGGCCTCGAAGTCGTCCGGCCGGAACTCGCGCAGGAGCAGGCGGGGGGTGGTCAGGCGGGGGATGGCGGCCATGAGCGCGGTCGGACGTCGGCGGCGGATCGGCTCAGTGCAGGTCGCGCCAGGCCGTGAGCACGGCCACCAGGCCGGCGGCGGAGAGCACGAGCGTGGCACTGACGCCTCCGTTCCCCGCCAGCGCCCACCCCGCCAGCGGCGGGACCAGGTTGAGGAGCGCCATCCAGCCGCCCTCGCGGCGGCGCGCGTGCAGCAGGTGCCCGGTGTACCACCATCCCGCTACCGTCGCCACGGCGAGCGACCACGCGACCGGATGGCCGAGGAGCGTCGCGCGCGACCCGGCGACGTCTAGCGCGGCCGCGACGAGGCCGCCCGCCAGGCTCAGGGCGCCGAGTCCGGCGCTCAGCTGGAAGTAGTTGGCGACCCAGTGGAGCCGCCGCCGCTCGGGGGTCACGCGCGCCATGAAGCGGGACGGAGCGGACCCTCGCGCCCCCCGTGCGAGCCGGTCGGTGTTGGTCATGCCCCACCATACGGCTCGGCGCGCCGTCCCGGAATGGCTCGCACGTGGCGGCGGCGGCGCCGTTCTCACCATCCCGGGGCGGTGGGCCGATAGATTTCCCGCATGTCCGCCCCCGTCCCCACGCCCGCCCCCACGCCCTACGAGCTCCTCGGCGGCGAGGCCGGCATCCGCCGCCTCGTGGACCGCTTCTACGACCTGATGGACAGCGCCCCCGAGGCGGCCACCGTCCGGGCGCTGCACGCGGCCAGCCTCAAGGCCTCGCGCGAGAAGCTGCGCCTCTTCCTCACCGGCTGGACCGGCGGCCCGCCGCTCTACGTCGAGCGCTACGGCCACCCCCGGCTGCGCATGCGCCACTTCCCCTTCGCCATCGGCCGGCGCGAGCGCGACGAGTGGCTCTGGTGCATGGACCACGCGCTGGACGAGCACCCCATGCCGGACGCCCTGCGCGCCCACCTGCGCGAGCGCTTCCACGCCCTCGCCGACCACATGCGCAACCAGCCCGGCTGACGGTGGCCGGCGGCGCGCCCGTCGCGCCGCTCACACCCCCAGCGCCGCGCGGATCTCGGCCACCAGCGCGTCGGGCGACGCCGCCGCGTCGAGCGTGAGCACCGGCGCCGGCTCCCCCGCCCCCGGCGTCTCCAGCGTGTCGAGCTGGCTCTCCAGCAGCGCGGGCGGGAAGAAGTGCCCCGGGCGGCCGGCCAGCCGTTCCGCGAGCAGCGCCGGCGTGGCGTGCAGGTGGACGAAGCGCACCGCGCCCGCCGTGCCCGGCGGCACGAGACGGCGGCGGTAGGCCCGCGTCAGCGCCGAGCAGGCGAGCACCAGCGCGCGGCGCTCCGCCACCGCCTCGGCCACCAGGCGGGCGAGCGCGTCCAGCCACGGCGCGCGATCGGCGTCGGTGAGCGGCAGCCCGGCGCGCATGCGCGCGACGTTCGCCGGCGGGTGCACGTCGTCCGCGTCCACGAACGGCCAGCCGAGCGCCGCGGCGAGCCGCTGCCCGACGGTCGTCTTCCCCGCCCCCGCGACGCCCATGACGACGATCACCAGCATCGCGGGGCCGGAGGGCGGGGGCGCGGCGCCGGGCGCGCTAGGCCCCGCGCCGTGCCCCGCGTCGGATGCGCCGTCGCGCGCGCCGCCGCTCACCCGGCCGGGATCTCGAACGGCGGCACCCGGCGCCCGTCCACGTCGGTGAAGCCGTACTCGCGCGCCAGGTCCCCCACGCGGTAGACGCCGCCGGACCTCGCGAGCACCTCCGGGTCGCGGGCCAGCGCCACCACCGCGCGGCCCACGTAGCGCGGCGACTCGGTGCCGGCCAGCGCCGGCACGTCGCGCCAGTGTGCCTCGTCCGTCGCGAAGCTGGCGAGCACCAGCTCCGTGCGCATCCACCCCGGCGAGACGGCCAGCGACGCCACGCCGTGCGGCCGCAGCTCCTCCGCCAGGCCGAAGGCGAGGCGGTTCAGCGTCGCCTTCGCCAGGTCGTAGAAGAAGCTGCCGGTGTACTTCCCGTGGTCCCAGAACGACGTCGTCACGATCAGCCCGCGACGCTGCCGCAGGAAGAGTGGGGCGGCGTGCCGGCTGGCCAGGATGTGGTTCCGCACGCCGCGGTCGAACATCCCCTCCCAGTGGCTCATCGGCTGCTCCCAGAACGGGGCCGCAGTGATCGGGTCCTGGTGGTGGCCGGTGGCGTTGTTGACGAGCAGGTCGAGCGCCCCCTGCTCGCGCGCCACGCGGGCGAAGAGCGCCTCCACCTCCGCCTCCTGCGTGTGGTCGCAGCGCACCGGAATGCCGACGCCCCCCAGCCGCGTCACCTCCTCCGCGGTGTCGTCGATGGTGCCGGGGATCTCGGCCAGGCCCACGTTCGCGAGGAAGCGGTCGTAGCCCGGCGTGCGCTCCCCGCGCACGCTGCGGCCGGTGACGTACACCGTCGCCCCCGCGGCCCCGAGCTCGAGCGCGATGCCGCGCCCCGCCCCGCGGCTGGCGCCGGTGACGACGGCCACCCGTCCCCGCAGCGGACGATCGGTGGTATCCTGTACTGGTTGCACGACTGAGAGCTCCTCCGGTCGGTCGAACGATCATCGTCTGCGGACCGGGTGACCCGCGTCCGCACGGACGGGTCACCCGGGCGCCCCGCGCCGGGAACGAGAACGACGCGGGGCGGAGCGCGCAGCCGCGAACGTCGAGCCAGGAGCCCCATGCGCCCCCGCATCACCCTCATCACCCTCGGCGTCGACGACCTGGAGCGGGCCGTCGCCTTCTACCGCGACGGCCTCGGGTGGGCCACGCCGGGGATCGTCGGCCGCGAGTTCGAGCACGGTGCGGTCGCCTTCTTCGACCTGCAGGGCGGCCTGCGCCTCGCCCTCTGGGCGCGCGACGACATCGCGCACGACGCGGGGCTCCCGCGCACCCCGCACAGCCCCACCGACCTCACCCTCGGCCACAACGTGCGCGGCCGCGCGGAGGTGGACGCGGTGATGGCGCGCGCGGCGGGCGCCGGGGCGCGCATCGTGAAGCCGGCGCACGAGACCTTCTGGGGCGGCTACGCCGGCTACTTCGCGGACCCCGACGACCACCTGTGGGAGGTCGCCTGGAATCCGCAGTGGGTGGTGGAGGACTGAGGCGAACGGGCGCGCCCGTTCGCCTCGGTCCCACGTCACCTCACCCCCGCGGCGACGCCCCGCGCTGCGTCCGCAGGTACCAGTGCACGAACGCCGCCGGCGGATTGTGCCCGCGCGACGCCAGCTCCCGCGCCTTCTCGTACATCGCGTTCGCCTCGCTCGCGCGCCCCTGCTTCTCGTACGTCATGGCGAGCAGGATGTGCATGAACGGGTCGCGCTCGTTGCCGCGCATCGCCACCGCCTTCTCCAGCTCCGCCTGCGCCTTCGCCAGGTCGTCGGTGTAGAGCGCGACGTAGCCCACCAGGTACGGGAAGAAGCGCTCCTGCTGCGCGGCCATCGCGCTGTCCGAGTCCAGCGCGTGCCGCGCGGCGGCGATCTGCCGCTGCGCCTCGGCCGCGTCGCCGCGGCGCGCGGCGACGCGGCCGAGTGCGTGCGCCAGGCGGTAGTCCCAGAGGCTGCGCGGGTGCGTGGCCGGCTGCGGCTCCCTGGTGCCCAGCTCGTAGCCCTTGCGGTACCACTGCTCGGCCAGGTCCAGCTCGCCCACGTCGATGCAGACGCGCGCCCCCTCGTTGGCCATCTCGCCCTCCTGGTAGAAGGCGTTCTGGGGCTCGGCCTGCTCCTGCGTCTTCCAGTAGTCGATCACCATCTGCTCGTACTTCAGCGTGTTCGCGCAGTCGCCGTCGAAGGCGTACGACAGCGCCATGATGCGCTGCGCCCGCGCCTTCGCCGCCGGGTCGGTGGCCGTGTCGATCACCGACTGGATGAGGGCGCGCGCCTCGGTGGTCTTCCCCTCGCGGTCCAGCTGCGACGCCCGCTGCAGCGGACCGGACTCGCGCTCCTGCGCGGCGAGTGGGCGGACGGCGAGGGCGGCGGAGGCGAGCGCCAGCGCGACGACGGCGCCGTGACGGAGACGGAATCGGACGGGCATCGGGGACTCCGGCGGAAGGTGTCGCCCAATGATAGCCCGCGACGCGGGGACGGGGCAGCCGCGCGCGGCGTCCCGGCC
>DASTRO010000233.1:0-5476 GCA_035761165.1 Gemmatimonadaceae bacterium
CAGGTAGAAGAGGAGCGTCGCGTCGCCGGCCAGCTGCTGCAGCCCGGCCTGCCCGTCGGTGTCGACGTTGAACGCGGCCTTGAGGAAGCGCAGCGCCATCGGGCTCTTCTCGGCGATCTCGCGCGCCCACTGCAGCGCCTCGTCCTCCAGCCGCTCGAGCGGGACGACGGTGTTGACGAGCCCCATGTCGAGCGCCTCCTGCGCCGAGTACTGGCGGCAGAGGTACCAGATCTCGCGCGCCTTCTTCTGGCCGACGACGCGCGCCAGGTAGGTGGCGCCGTAGCCCGCGTCGAAGCTGCCGACGCGCGGGCCGGCCTGGCCGAAGCGCGCGTTGTCGGCGGCGATGGTGAGGTCGCAGACGAGGTGCAGTACGTGCCCGCCGCCGATGGCGTAGCCGGCGACGACGGCGATGACCGGCTTGGGCAGGTAGCGGATCTGCTTCTGCAGGTCGAGCACGTTGAGGCGCGGCACCTGGTCGTCGCCGACGTAGCCACCGTGGCCGCGCACGCGCTGGTCGCCGCCGGAGCAGAACGCCTCGGTCCCCTGGCCGGTGAGCAGCACGACGCCGGTCTCCATGTCGTCGCGCGCGTGGGCGAAGGCGTCGATCAGCTCGAAGACCGTCTGCGGCCGGAAGGCGTTGTGGACCTCGGGCCGGTTGATGGTGATCCGCGCGATCGGCTCACCGGCCGCGCGCTCGTAGCGGATGTCGGTGTACTCCTTGATCGTCTGCCACTCGACGGGCATGCGGGCTCCTGCGGAGGTGCGAGGGACGGGGCCGCCGGCGGCGGCGCTCTGGTTGAACGAATCTATAAAGAGATGGGGTGGGGACGGGGATGGGCGAGCGGCGAGCGGCGAGCGGCGAGCGGGCAGCGTCTGGCGTCTGGCGTCTCGTGTCACGGGGCGTGCGGCGAACGGCGCCTCGCGGCGACGTTCTGGTGGTGCGCGCGCCGGCGGCGGACGTCATCGTAGCAGTCGGGGGGGCCCCCCGCGCGCCGCCCCCCGCGCGCCGGAGCTCCACCGCGCCGCCCCCGCCCCCGCTCACTCCGCGTGCATCGCCTCACGCGGGTCCACGCGCAGCGACCGCCGCGTCGGGACGGCGGCGGCGGCGAGCACGGCGAGGAGCAGCAGGAGCCCGCTCGCCACGTAGACCGACGGCTCCAGCGGCCGCACGTCGTAGAGGAGCGCGGCCACGCCGCGGCCGGCGGCGAGCGCCGCCAGCGTGCCGCCGACGCCGCCCACCACGGCGATCGCCACGGCCTGCCGCCCCACCAGCCCGGCCAGCGACCAGGCGCTGGCGCCGAGGGCGCGGCGGATGGCGAGCTCGCGGGTGCGCTGCGTCACGCGCAGCGCCAGCGTCCCGTAGACGCCGACCGCCGCCAGGAGCAGCGCGCTGGCGGCGAAGGCGGTCAGCACCTGCGCGCCGAGCCGGCTGCGCACCGTGGCGTCGCGCAGCCGGGCGCGCATCGTCTGCACCTCGCCCAGCGCGTGCCCGGCGCCCGCGCGCCGCACCGCCTGGCGCACGGCCGGGGCGAGCGCCGCCGGGTCGCCGTCGGTGCGGACGAGGAGCACGCCGCGGCTGCCGCGGAAGGGCACGTACACCGTCGGCGGCGCGGGGCGCTCGAGGTCCTCGTACCGGGCGTCCTCCACCACGCCCACCACCTGGATGCGCCGCTCGCCGTCCACCGCCGGCGTGACGAGCGGGTCGTCCGTGCCCCAGATGGTGCGCGCCGCGGTGCGGTTGACGAGCATCACCGGCCGCGCGCGCAGCGTGTCGCCGGGCTCGAAGGCGCGGCCGCGCAGCACCGGCGTGCGGAGCGCCGAGAAGTACTCCGGCGAGGCTCTCAGGTAGAGCACGCGCCCCGCTCCGGCGTGCCCCTGCGGCGTGACGCTGCTGCCGTCGCAGTGCATGCCGACGGGCGCGCAGCTCCCGATGCCGATGGCGCGCACCCCCGGCAGGCGCCGGAGCTCGTCCACCACCCCCTGCCAGAGCGCGCCCGTCGAGTCGGGGCGCGCCCGCACCGGGTCGAGCGTCATCTTGGCCAGCAGCAGCCCGTCCGGCTCGTAGCCCAGCGGGACGGCGAGCGCGCGCTGCAGGCTGCGGAGCGTGAGCCCGGAGACGACGAGGAAGACGACGGCCAGCGCCACCTGGAGCGTCACCAGCCCGCCGCGCAGCAGCGGCGCCCCGTGCCGGGACGGCGGCGCGACCGAGGACGCGCTCCCCTGCCGCAGCGCGGCGACGAGGCCGCGGCCGGCGACGCGCAGCGCCGACGCCACGCCGAGGCACAGCCCGGTGAGGAGGGTGAGCGCCACCCCGAAGCCGAGCGTGCGGCCGGTGACGCCGACACCGGTGAAGGCGAGCCGCGTCAGCTCGATGCCGACGCCGGTGGTGGGCATCGACAGCGGCAGCTTCGACGCCAGCAGGCGCATTCCCGCCACCGCGATCCCCAGCCCGAGCACGCTCCCCAGCGCCGCCAGCACCAGGCTCTCCGTGGCCAGCTGTCGCACGAGCCGCCCGCGGCTCCCGCCCAGGGCGAGGCGCACGGCCAGCTCCTGCCGCCGCGCCGTGCCGCGCACGAGGAGCAGCATCGTGAGGTTGACGCAGACGATGGCGAGGAGCAGCGCGACGCCGAGGCCCAGCAGCTGGAGCGACCGGCGAAGGCTGGGCGTCATGCGGAGCGCCGACAGCTCGTACGCCGCGGCGCTCCAGTGGCCGCCGTCGTCGGGGTAGGCGGCGTCGATCTCCGCGCCGATGGCCGCCACCGCGGCGCGCGCCGCCGCCGGGGCGACGCCGGGGCGCAGCCGCGCGACGAGCTGCATGTTGTGCGCGCCGGGCGACTCGAGCACCGCCGCGCTCCGCGCCGCAGGTACGGGGATCCAGAGCTGCGCGTCGCCACTCAACCCGCCGAAGCCCGCCGGCAGCACGCCGACGATGGTGCGCGCGACGCCGTCGATCGTCAGCGCCCGCACGCCCACCACCCGCGGGTCCGCGCCGAGCCGCGTGCGCCAGAGCCCCTCGCCGACCACGACGACGTCGCTGGCGCCCCCCACGCGGTCCTCCGCCGGCGTGTACGTCCGCCCGAGCAGCGGCCTGACGCCGAGCACCTCGAAGTACGACGCGCCCGCCATCTCCGCCGGCACGCGCTCGGCCCCGTCCGCGTGCGCGACGACCACCGTCTCGGGGCTGTGCAGGGCGAGCGACGCGAACACCGTCTGCCGCTCGCGGAAGAGCGCGAACTTCGGGTACGACCAGACCATGTCCACCAGCTGCGACGCCTGCATCGGCATGCGCAGCACGACGCTCATGATCCGCCCAGGGTCGCGGAAGGGGAGCGGGCGGAGCAGCGCGCCGTCCACGATGCCGAAGATCGCCGTGCTCGCGCCGATGCCGATGGCGAGCGTGGCCAGGGCGGAGAGGGTGTAGCCGGGCCGCGCGCGCAGGCCGCGCAGGGCGTAGCGCACGTCGGCCGCGAGGTCGTGGAGCAGGCGACCGGGACGCAGGTCGGCCGTCGCCTCGCGCCAGCGCTCCACGCCGCCCAGCTCCAGCCGCGCGCGCCGCATCGCCGCCGCGGGGCTGAGCCCCGCGGCGACGTGCTTCCGCGCCTGTCGCTCGAGGTGGAAGGCCAGCTCCTCGGCCGTCTCGGCGTCGAGGGCGTCGCGGCGCAGCAGGCCGCGCAGGCGGTAGCGGAGCCCGAGCAGTCGGGACATGGCATCACCCCACGGTGCGCAGGATGAGGTTGACGGCGCGCGACGAGCGCTCCCAGTCGAGCTGCTCGTCGGCGAGGCGCTTCGCGCCGGCCCGCGTCAGCCGGTAGTACTTGGCGCGGCGGTTGTTCTCGGAGGCGCGCCACTCCGCGGTGACCCACCCCTGCTGCTGGAGCCGCTCGAGCACGGGGTAGAGCGTGCCCTGGTTGACGCGGAAGGCGTCGCGCGAGAGCTGCTGGATGCGCTCGCCGATCCCCCAGCCGTGCATCGGGGCGAGGGAGAGCGTCTTGAGCACGAGCATCTCGAGCGTGCCAGGGATGAGCGAGAGCGAGTCGTCGGGCATCGCGCCGGTCCTCTGGGTAGGCCAGAGGAGAAGATAGCGCTCCTCTGGGCAACCCACAAGAGCGTCCCGGGGCGCCCCTGCTTCCTGTTTCCTGTTCCCTGTTCCCTGTTCCCTGTTTTCCTGTTTCCTGTTCCCTGCTCCCTGGCCCCTCCCCCGCGGTTGTGCCGGGCGCGCCCGCGCGGCATCTATCCCGGCGTACCGCGGCCGACGTTGGCCGGCGCGACCGCCATCGCTTCACCGTCCGCCGCCTGCCGTCCACCGATGTACGCCACCTGCCTGCACTGCACCCGCGCCCTTGGCCGCAATGCGGTGATCGAGTCCTTCCCCGTCGGCCGGCGGCTGGCCTTCGACGCGGCCACGGGGCGGCTCTGGGTGGTCTGCCCGCACTGCGCGCGCTGGAACCTGAGCCCGCTCGAGGAGCGCTGGGAGGCGATCGAGGACGCCGAGCGGCGCTTCCGCGACACGCGGCGCCGCGTCTCCACGGACAACATCGGGCTGGCGCGGCTGCGCGAGGGGCTGGAGCTGGTGCGCGTCGGCCAGCCGCAGCGGCCGGAGCTGGCGGCGTGGCGCTACGGGCGACAGCTCGGGGATCGGCGGCGCCATCACGTCATCGCGGCCGGCGCGATGGCGGTCGGTGGCACGTTGCTGGTGGGGGGCGGCGCGGTGGCGGCCGCCGTGGTCGCGGCGGCGAGCGCGCCGCTGGTGTTCGGGGTCGCCGCCGGGGTGCTGCAGCGGACGGTGCGGGACCGGCGGGCGAGTCGCGCCGTGGCGCACCTGCGCGCCCCCGTCGGTCGGCTCCTGCACGTCCGGCGGCAGCACCTGCCGCAGACCAGCATCGAGCCGGGGGAGGATGGCGGCCTGGCCCTGCGCGTCGCGCACGATGGCGGACGTACGCGCCTCACCGGCGAGGCCGCTCGTCGCGCCGCGACGATGCTGCTGCGGGCGGTGAATCGTGCCGGCGGCACCCGCGACGAGGTGGCGCTGGCCGTCCGCCGGCTGGAGCACGCCGGGGACGCCGAGCGCTTTCTCCGCACGTTGGGCCAGCGCGGTCCGCGCCTGACCCGCGTCGCCAACACGGTCGACCGGGAGCGGGAGCAGCGTGTCGATTTCGACGCGCCGCTGGAGTCGGGCCTCCTCGCGCTGCCCGTGACGCTGAGCCTGGCCGCCGAGATGGCGCTGCACGAGGCGCAGGAGCGGCGCGCGCTGGAGGGGGAGCTGGCGGCGCTGGAGGCGGCGTGGCGCGAGGCGGAGGAGATCGCGGCGATCGCGGACGGGCTGCTGCTGCCGACGCGGGTGCAGCGGGTGCTCGAGGGGCTGCGGACCGGGCGCGCGAACGGGTGATGCGGGCGGCGAGGAATTGATGATGCGGGGAGGGCAGCGGGGCGCGATCGTGCATTTCGGGGGGGGCCCCCGCGCCGCGCGCCACCCCGG
>DASTRO010000234.1:0-5538 GCA_035761165.1 Gemmatimonadaceae bacterium
GGCCGGGACACCCGCCCGGCGCGCCCCTCATGGTGTCCGGCGCCACGGCGCCGGCTCCCTCGCGCCCGCCCTGCCCGCGACACGTGGCGACTCGCCGCGACACGTGGCGTCGCGTGATCACACGCGCATGGTCGCCCGGGCGTGGTCACCCGCGCCGGCACGCGCCCCGCCGCCTGCCCGGCCCACGTCCTCACACCTCTCACCCATTCCCGATGCCGTATCCGCGCACGCTCCACGCGCTCGTCCTCGTCGCCGCGTCGACCGTCACCCTCCCGGCGCAGGAGCCCGTGAGCGAGCCCGGCGGCGGCGAGCTGCGCGTCTTCCTCGACTGCGGCTTCTGCGACTTCGACTACGTGCGCACGGAGACGCCGTGGGTGAGCTACGTGCGCGACCGCACCGCCGCCGACGTGCACGTGCTGGTGACGCGGCTGAACACCGGCGCCGGCGGCTCGGAGTACACGCTCGACTTCGTGGGCCGCGGTCCCTTCGCCGGCCTCACCGACACGTTGCGCTACGTCAGCCGCCCGACCGACACGGACGAGGTGGTGCGCGCGGCGCTGACGCGCACCATCCAGCTCGGGCTGGTGCCGTACGCCGCACGGACCCCGCAGGGGGCCGGGCTCCGCGTGTCGTACAGCGCCGACGCCGCCGCCGCGCCGGCCATGCCGGCCGACGATCCGTGGCACGCATGGGTCTTCTCCGTCGGGGCGAGCACGTCGCTGCAGCGCGAGTCGCGGCAGAACGAGTTCCGGTTCAGCGGCGACTTCGGTGCCCGGCGCATCACCCCGGAGTGGAAGTTCGGCGTCTCGGGCTACGGAAGCGTCGAGCGCGAGCGATTCACGCTGGAGGACCGCGTGGTGACGAGCCGGCGCGAGAGCTACCAGGGCGGCGTCGTCGCCGTCCGCAGCCTCGGCGACCACTGGGGCGCTGGCGCCGAGGCGGTCGTCAGCTCGTCCACGTTCCGGAACACCGAGCTCGCCGTGCGCGCCGCCCCGGCCGTGGAATACAGCGTCTGGCCCTACGAGGTGGCCACGCGGCGGCAGCTCACCCTCCAGTACTCCGTGGGCGTCTCCTCCTTCCGCTACCGTGAGGAGACGATCTTCGACCGCCTCCGCGAGACGCGGCCGACGCAGTCGTTCGTCGTCGGCTACGACGTGCGGCAGCCGTGGGGCTCGGCCGACGCCGAGCTGGAGGCGGCCGCGTTCCTGGACGACCTCACGCAGAACCGGCTGGAGTTCGACGCCGGGCTCGACGTGCGCCTGGTGCGCGGGCTGACGCTGCGCGTCGGCGGCAACGCCTCGCTCATCCGCGACCAGCTCTCCATCGTCAAGCGCGACGCGACGCCGGAGGAGATCCTCCTCCAGCGGCGCGCGCTGCGCACCGACTACCGCTACTCGGCCTACGTCGGCCTGAGCTACACCTTCGGCTCCATCTTCAACTCGGTCGTCAACCCCCGCTTCGGCTCCGGGCCCGGCAACATCCTGCAGTGAGGCGCGGGGCGGCCGGCTTCCACGCTCCGCGCGCGGGTGCGAGATTGCGGGAGGCACGTGGCCGGCTGCCAACGGCGGGAGTGGCCAGAGCGACGGTGGAACTGACCGACGGCGAGTGGCGAGCGGTCAGCCGCAAGCCGTGAGCTGCGAGCGAACGACGCCCGGACCGCGCGTACCCCGTGGCTGGCCTCGGTGCGAGAGATGGTCCGAGCGTCGTTCGCTCGTGGGTGGCAGCTGCCCAGCGGACCGCTCGCCACCAGCAGTCATCCAGGTCCGTTGTTCCGCGACAGGCGGCTCGCCACTGGCCGGCATCCAGCGTCCTCCGGTTTCTCGTGATCCTCGACGTGACATGACATACTCGCTCGATCTGGCGAGTGCCGCCGCCGCGGCCTCGCCGCCGCTGCACCGGCCGCGCCGCCTGCGCCGCACCGCTGCCCTCCGGCGCCTGGTGCGCGAGACGCGCCTCGACCCGGCGCAGCTCGTCCTCCCCCTCTTCGTCCGTCCCGGGCAGGGCGTGCGGACGCCGGTGGGCTCCATGCCCGGCGTGGCGCAGACGTCCGTGGACGAGCTGCTGCGCGACGCCGCCGCGGCGCACGCCGCCGGCGTCGGCGGGGTCCTCCTCTTCGGCATCCCCGCGCACAAGGACGCCGAGGGCTCGGGCGCGTGGGACGCGCACGGGCCGGTGCAGGAGGCCGTGCGCGCGCTCAAGCGCGAGCTGCCGGAGCTGCTCGTCGTCACCGACGTCTGCATGTGCGAGTACACCGACCACGGGCACTGCGGGCTGCTGACGCCGGAGGGCGACGTGGACAACGACGCGACGCTCGAGCTGCTGGCGCGCGAGGCGCTGTCGCACGCCGAGGCCGGCGCGGACGTCGTCGCGCCGAGCGACATGATGGACGGCCGGGTCGGCCATCTCCGCGCCGCGCTCGACGCCGCGGGCTTCACGCGGACGGCGATCCTGGCCTACTCGGCCAAGTACGCGTCGGCCTTCTACGGCCCCTTCCGCGAGGCGGCCGAGTCGGCGCCGGCGTTCGGCGACCGGCGCAGCTACCAGATGGACCCCGGCAACGCCGTGGAGGCGCTGCGCGAGGTGCGGCTCGACCTCGAGGAGGGGGCCGACATGGTGATGGTGAAGCCGGCCGGGGCCTACCTGGACGTCATCGCCCGCGTCCGCGCCGAGGTGGACGTACCGGTGGCCGCATATCAGGTGAGCGGCGAGTACGCTATGATTCGGGCGGCCGCCGAGCGCGGCTGGCTGGACGGCGAGCGGGCGATGATGGAGTCGTTGGTGGCCATCCGTCGCGCCGGCGCCGACGTCATCATCACCTACTTCGCGACCGAGGCGGCGCACGCGCTCCGCTCGGCCGACTGAGAGCGATACGACCATGAAGTACCGCACCTTCCCCGGCACCGACCTGAAGGTCTCCGAGATCGGCTTCGGCACCTGGACGCTGTCCACCGGCTGGTGGGGGGAGAAGAGCGACGACGAGGCCATCGCGATGATGCGCCGCGCGCTCGACGAGCACGGCATCACCTTCTTCGACACCGCCGACACGTACGGCAACGGCCGCGGCGAGCGGCAGCTGGCCGAGGCCTTTCGTGGCCGACGTGACGAGGTCGTGCTGGCGACCAAGATCGGCTACGACATCTACGACGAGGCCGCGGCCGCGGCGCGGCGCGGGCAGAACGAGCTGCCGCAGCGCTTCGACGCCGGCTACATGCGCCTGGCGCTCGAGCGCTCGCTCGAGCGGCTGGAGACCGACTACGTGGACGTGCTCCAGCTGCACAACATCAAGATGGAGCACGTGCGCGACCCCGAGATCTGGGCGACGCTGCGCGCCTTCCAGCGCGAGGGGAAGGTGCGCGTCTGGGGCGCCGCCTTCGGGCCCGCCATCGGCTGGCTCTACGAGGCGGTGGAGCTCGTCGAGCGGGAGCCGGACGTCGGGACGATCCAGATGATCTGGAACATCCTCGAGCAGCATCCCGGCACGGCGATGCTCGAGGCGGCGCGCACGCACGCGCCCGACTGCATGTTCAACATCCGCGTCACCCACGCCTCGGGGATGCTGGAGGGGAAGTACACCGAGGACACGGTGTTCCCGCCCAACGACCACCGGCGCCACCGCCCGCGCTCCTGGCTGGTGAACGGCGTGAAGAAGGTCGCCACGCTGGACTTCCTCACCCGCGACATGACGCTCGGCCAGGCGGCGCTGCAGTGGCTGATGGCGGAGCCGCGCGTCGTCACCGCCCTGCCCAACATCTACGACGACGCCCAGCTCGACGAGTTCGCCGAGGCGGTCGACAGGCCGATGCTGACCGACGAGCAGCTGGCGCGCATCGCCGAGCTGCACGCGGCCAACTTCGGCGTGGAGGAGGAGCCGATGGCGTACAAGGGGACGATGACGCGCGACGAGGCGGAGGCGGGCAGCGCGGCCGCGGCGGGCGGCGCGTGATCCATCCCTGGCGCGACCTGCCGCCCGGCCCGCACCCGCCCGAGCAGGTCACGGCGGTCATCGAGATCCCGCGCGGCAGCCGGAACAAGTACGAGCTCGACAAGGAGTCGGGGATGCTCCGGCTCGACCGCGTCCTCTACTCGGCCGTGCACTACCCGGGGGACTACGGCTTCATCCCGCGCACGCTGCACGAGGACGGCGACCCGCTGGACATCCTCGTGCGCATCGGCGAGCCCACCTTCCCGGGCTGCCAGATCGACGTGCGCCCGATCGGCGTGCTGAAGATGCTCGACCTGGGCGACCCGGACGACAAGATCCTGGCCGTGCCGGTGAACGACCCGCTCCATCGCGAGTACTTCGACATCGCCGACCTGCCGCAGCACTACCTGCGCGAGATCGAGCACTTCTTCGCGATCTACAAGGACCTCGAAGGGAAGCGCATGCAGGTGCTGGGCTGGGAGAAGAGCGACTACGCCATGCAGGTGGTGGCGGAGTCGGTGCGGCGGTACGAGGACGCGTACCTGAAGATCGGGCCGTAGGCGAGAGGAAGCAGGAAGCAGGGAGCAGGAAGCAGGAACACCCTCGGGACGCTACCAGGCGCGCCCCCTGCATCCTGCTTCCTGCTTCCTGCTTCCTGGTCCCTCACCATTCCGGCTTCCGCAGGTTCGTCATCGCCACCCAGCTGTCCCCCAGGTACGGGTCGCGGAACTGCACGCGATCGCCGTCCACCTCCACCACCGTGCCGAGCCGGTAGCTGCCGTTCTCGCGTCGCTCGATGATGCGGTCGCCGGCCTGCAGCGCGGTGGGCACTTCGGTCGGGATCCGCTGCGCCGTCTGGGCGGTGCAGCACTCCGCCGTGAGGTAGATCTGCGTGCGGCCGAAGGTGCGGCGCGCCGAG
Source organism: Gemmatimonadaceae bacterium (assembly GCA_035761165.1). Lineage (GTDB taxonomy): Bacteria > Gemmatimonadota > Gemmatimonadetes > Gemmatimonadales > Gemmatimonadaceae > CALCHX01. The sequence continues at coordinate 4,842 of DASTRO010000234.1, forward strand.
CGGTCGGTGCTGTTGTAGAGCTCCCAGTCGGCGCCCTGCTCGCCGGCGCGCAGGATGATGCCCGGCGCGTCGGCGCGCGGCTCCCAGCGGCCGCGGATCACCCGCTCGCCGCCGTTCTCGAGCACGCGCCAGAGATACGTGCCGTCGGGATTCACGCGGAGGGGGGGCAGGCGCATGCCCCCGCTCACCACCCGGTAGAGGTCCGAGTCGATGACTTTCGTGTTCATCGCCACCGGCACGCTCACCTCCCAGTCGCCGACGAAGAAGCCCGTCCAGTAGGGCTCGCGCTTCCGGCCGGCGACGTGCTGGTAGTCGTACCACCCCTGGCCCTCGATCAGGTAGCTCTCGGCGGTGGAGCCGGGGGACTGCGGGTCGGGGCCCACCTTGGCCACCACGCCGTCGTACCAGAGCGTGCCGGCGGCGCGGTAGCGGATCGAGTCGCCGACCTGGAAGGCGCCGGTGGTGGGCCAGGGCGTGTGCGCCACCGCCGCGCCGCCCTCCGGCCCCGCACTCTCGTCCGACGCGCCGGCATCCCGCGCGCAGGCCTGGCCGGTGGCCAGCAGGAGGGTGAGCGGGAGCCAGAGGCGGAGCGACCGTCGGCAGGCGGCGCGAGGGGCGCGGTGCGGTGTGCGTATCGGATGAGTCGTCATCGTGGTGTTCTCTCGTGGCGAGCGGCGGGCGGGGGGGGGGGGGCGGG
>DASTRO010000235.1:0-9545 GCA_035761165.1 Gemmatimonadaceae bacterium
ATGGGGCTCGTGCGCCGCAGGCCCCCGCTCGTGCGCCTGGCTGCCGGCGCCCGCGCACTGGCCGCGAGCGTACCGGGGCGCCGTCGCCGCCCTGTCCGTTCCTGGGACCGGGTGTCCCGTCGCGCGACAGCGAACGTGTCGCACCCGACCGGCCTGAGATCGCGCAACCCGTTGCGTGTTAGTCGCTTGCCGCTCACGGCGCGGTCGGCACGCTTCTTCCCCGGTGGGCTCCCGCTCTGACGTCCTGACGTCCCATCGTTCGCGCCATGCTCCTCTCCGACCTCCGCAACGCCCTGCGCCAGCTGCGCCGCCGCCCCGGCGTCACCCTCGTTGCCGTGCTCGCCCTCGCCGTCGGCATCGGCGGGGCGACGGCGATCTTCAGCGTGCTCGACGCGACGCTGCTGCGCCCGCTCCCCTATCCGCGGCCGGACGCGCTCGTGCGCATCTGGCCGACGAGTGCGGCCGGCGAGGACTTCTCGGCGTCCGAGCCGGAGTTCCTCGACCTGCAGGCGCGCAACCGCACCTTCGCCGCGATGGCGGCGATGCGGCCGGCGCATCCGAGCCTCACCGGCGAGGGGGAGCCCGAGCGGCTCGACGGCGCCGCGGTCACGCACACGCTCTTCCCGCTGCTCGGCGTGCAGCCGGTCCTCGGCCGCGCCTTCACGGCGGCCGAGGATCGCGCGGGGGACGGCGCCCGCGTCGCGCTGCTGAGCCACGAGCTCTGGCAGCGGCGCTTCGGCGGCGACAGCGGCGTCGTGGGGCGCGTCATCACGCTCGACGGTGCGCCGTTCGTCGTCACCGGCGTGCTGCCGGCGAGCTTCGCCTTCGCGCCGGGGGTGGACGTCTACCTGCCGCTGGCGCCGAGCGCCGGCGCGGAGCGCGACGACCGGTGGCTGGACGTGGTCGGCCGGCTGGCGCCGGGCGTCACGCTGGCGCAGGCGCGCGCGGACCTCGCCCGCGTGGCCCGGGAGCTGGCGGCCGAGCATCCGGCGACGAACGAGGGATGGGGCGTGCGCGCCGTCTCGTTCGCCGACTGGCTGCGCGGCGCCCAGTACCGGCGCGCCGTGTGGGTGCTCTTCGGCGCCGTAGCCTGCCTGCTGCTGCTGGCCTGCGCGAACGTCGCCAACCTGCTGGTCGCGCAGGGCATTGCGCGGCAGGGGGAGCTGGGCATCCGCGCGGCGCTGGGCGCGAGCCGCGGCCGGGTGGTGCGGCAGCTCTTCACGGAGAGCCTGGTGCTCGCGCTGGCCGGCGCCGGCGTGGGGCTGCTGCTCGCCGCGTGGGCCGTGGACGCGGTGCGCACGCTGGCCGCGCCGGACGCCGTGCCGGGGCTGGCCGACGTTGCCCTCGACGGGCGCGTGGTGGCCTTCGCGTTGGGCACCGGCGTGCTGACGGCGCTGCTCTTCGGCCTGCTGCCGGCGCTGCGCGCGGCGCGCGTGGACGTCGGCCGCACGCTGACCGTCGGCGCCCGTGCGGGCACCGGGGCAGGGCGGCGCCGACTGCGCGAGGGGCTGGCGGTCGCGCAGATCGCGCTGGCGATGGTGCTGCTCGTCGGCGCGGGGCTGATGCTGACGAGCTTCCGCCGGCTGCAGGGAGTGGACACGGGACTCAGCGCGGCCGGCGTCCTCACCGTGCCGCTGCAGCTCCCCGCGGACGCCTACCCGAGCGAGCGGCAGCGCGCCTTCGTGCGCGAGCTGGTGGCGCGCGCCGAGGCGCTGCCGGGCGTGCGCTCGGCCGCGGTGACGATCACCAACCCGTACCGCGAGTGGGGCTTCGCCAACGACGTCACGCCGGCCGACCGCGCGGCCAGCGCGCCGGCCGCCGGGCTGCTGGTGGCGGGATGGCGCAGCGTGACGCCGGGCTTCTTCCGCACGCTGGAGATCCCGCTGCTCCGCGGCCGACTATTCGATGAAGCCGTCGGTGCCGATGCGGATCCGGTGGTCGTGGTCTCGGCCTCGCTCGCGCGCCGCCTCTGGCCGGGCGAGGAGGCGGTGGGGAAGGCGCTCTACTGGGGCGGCACGACCGGGACGCCGAAGCGCGTGGTGGGCGTGGTGGGGGACGTGCGCGACCGCGCGCTGGAGGCCGAGCCGCAGCCGATGCTCTACCTGCCCTACGCGCAGGTGGAGATGCCGATGGTGACGCTGCTCGTGCGCACCGAGCTGGCCCGGCCGGCCGCGCTGGCCGGCTCGCTGCGCGGGATCGTCTGGTCCATCGACCCGAATCTTCCGGTGCCCGAGGTGACGCCGCTGGCCACCAACCAGGCGGCGCTGCTCGCCGGGACGCGCTTCCGCACGCTGCTCCTCGCCGCCTTCGCCGCGGTGGCGCTGCTGCTCGCCGCGCTCGGCGTCTACAGCGTGATGGCGTTCGCGGTCGCGCAGCGCACGCGCGAGATCGGCGTGCGGCTGGCGCTCGGCGCGCGGCCGGCCGAGGTGGCCGCCGCGGTGCTGCGCCGCGGCCTGGCGCTCACCACGGCGGGGATCGTCGTGGGCCTGGCGGGCAGCCTGGCGGCCGGCCGGGCGACGGCGAGCCTGCTCTACGAGACGCCGCCGACGGACGCGGGAACGATCGCCGCGGTGGCGCTGCTGCTGGGCGTGACGGCGCTGCTGGCGACCTGGGTGCCGAGCCGGCGGGCGACGCGGGTGGATCCGGTGCGGGCGTTGAGGGAGTGAGGCGGCGATCAGCGCTGACCGCTGATCGCTCAGCGGTCAGCGGTCAGCGTAACAGCCCCGGTCTGGCCAGTACTGGCCGGCACGAGGGTGTTCCGCTGACCGCTCAGCGCTGATCGCTGATCGCTCGCAGTCCCTCCCAGCGCGCGAGCAGCGCCCGCGCGGTGGCGATCCGGTCGGCGATCGCGGCGGCGGCCTGCGTCGTCGGCGGGACGTCGGCGTCCTGGACGAGATCGTAGAGGCGCGAGAGCTCGCCGTTGAGGCTGGCCAGCGTCTCGTCCCCACCCGCGCCGCCGCGGCCGCCGAAGCGGCCGCTGCCGCCGCCGGCGAGTGCGGCGAGCTGCGCGGCGCGCGCGGCCAGCGAGTCGGCACGGGCGCCGGTGGCCCCCGCGCGCAGCGAATCGACGCGGGCGCGCAGCGCCGTGGCGGCGCGCTGGGCGTCGAGCGTCGCGCCCATCAGGTCGCGCAGCTCGAGCGAGACCGCCTCCTGGCGCTGCAGGTCGGCCGGCGACGTCGTGACGCGCGGGTCCATGCGCACCGTGATCGGCTGCGTCACCGTGCGGCCGCTCGCGGTGAGGCGCAGCGTGTAGGTGCCCGGCGCCACCCACGGGCCGCGCGGCTCGCGCGGCGTGTCCTCCTCGATGGCGGCGATCGGGTAGGAGCCGCCGTTCGCCGTCGTCGGCGGCGACCAGCGCAGGTCCCAGACGAAGCGGTGCAGCCCCGGCGTCGCGGAGAGCACGCGCGTCGGGCGGATCCAGTAGGCGGGCACGTTGCCGATGTCCCGGGGCGCCATGGCCGTGTCGGCGCTGCTGTAGCGGCGCACCAGCCGCTGCCGGGCGTCCAGCACCTCGAGCGTCACCGGGCCGCCGGCCGCGTCGCGCAGCCAGTAGTCCACGATCGCGCCGTCGGGCGGGTTCTCGCCGGCCGGCTCGTCGGGCGGGATGGGGGTGTCGGTGTTGACGTTCCAGCGCCAGCGCGTGGCCGTCGCGGGGCGGACGAGCGCGACGTCGCTCCGCGTGAGGCTGTCCGTCCACTGCCGCAGCGGCGAGACGTCGTCGAGGATCCAGAAGGAGCGGCCGTGCGTGCCGACGACGAGGTCCTGGTCCTTCACCACGAGGTCGCGGATCGACGTGGCCGGCATGTTCAGCCGCAGCGAGCGCCAGTGGTCGCCGTCGTCGAAGGAGACCCACACCTGCGTCTCGCTGCCGGCGTAGAGCAGGCCGGGGCGCACGGGATCCTCGCGCACCACGTTGACGGTCGCCCCGCTGTCGATGCCGGCGACGATCTCCGTCCACGTCGCGCCGCCGTCGTGCGTGCGCCAGATGTGCGGGCGTAGGTCGTCGAGTCGGAAGGTGTTGACCGCGGCGTACGCCGTGCGCGCGTCGTGCCGCCCGGCGTCCATGATCGAGATCTTGCTCCACGGCCGCGCGCGGATCGCCGGCGGCGTCACGTCGCGCCAGCTCTTCCCGCCGTCGAGCGTCACGTGAATGAGCCCGTCGTCGGTGCCGGCCCACACCACGCTGTCGGTCACGTACGACGGAGCGATGGTGTAGACGACGCCCGGGTGGTGCCCCTGCGCCGAGGGCGTGTTGGCGTACACGCCGACGCTGGGCGGCAGCGCGGAGTCGGTGCGCGTGAGGTCGGGGGAGATCCGGTCCCAGTGTGTGCCGCCGTCGATGGTGCGCCAGACGACGTTGGAGCCGAAGTAGAGCGCCTTCGGGTTCACGGTGCTGAAGACGAGCGGCGCCGTGCGCACGGTGCGGTAGTCGCCGCCGCGCAGCGGCCGCGGCCCGACGTCCTGCACCTGGCGCGTGTCGCGATTCCACCGCGTCACCTTGCCGCCGTAGACGATGTCCGGGTCGAGCGGGTCGGGGGCGACGTAGCCGTACTCCTCGGTGCCCACCGGCGTCCACTCGCGGAAGGTGATGGCGCCGTAGTCGCCGCGGCTCTGGATGCACACGGAGCCCGACTCCTGCTGCCCGCCGCAGACCCGGTAGGGGAAGGCGTTGTCCGTCGTGACGTGGTAGAGCTGTGCGGTGGGCTGGTTGTACCACGAGCTCCACGTCTTCCCGCCGTTCACGGTGACGATCGCCCCCTGGTCGGCGGCGAGGAGGATGATCTCGGGATGCTCGGGGTTGATCCACAGCCGGTGGTAGTCGTCGCCGCCCGGCGCGCCGCGGAACGCCGCCCATGTCTTCCCGCCGTCGGTGCTCTTCCAGCTCACGATGCTCCCGGTGTAGACGACGTCGGGGTCGCGCGGGTCCACCTTGATCTCGGCGAAGTCGCTCGGCCGCGACGCGGGACGCGTGTCGTCGCTCGCCCGGTACCAGTGCGCGCCGGCGTCGTCGGAGCGGTAGACCCAGCCGGTGCCGCGCACCTCGACGGTCGCGTACAGCCGCCGCGCGTCGCTCGGCGCGACGGTGATGCCGATTCGCCCGAGCCCGTCGGCGAAGGTGGGCAGCCCCTCGTTGATGGGCTGCCACGTGTCGCCGCCGTCCGTCGACTTGTACACGCCGCTCCCGGGGCCATACCACGAGGCGTTCTCCCACGGCCCCTGCCGCGCCTCCCAGAGCACGGCGTAGACGGTGTTCGGGTCGTCCGGGGCGAGGACGACGTCCACCGCGCCGGTGTTCTCGTCGCGGTAGAGCACCTTCGCGAACGTCCGCCCGCCGTCGGCGCTGCGGAAGAGGCCGCGCTCCGCGTTGGGGCCGTACGGGTGGCCGAGCACGGCGACGAAGAGCCGGTCGGGATCGCGCGGGTCGACGGCGATCTGCGGGATCTGCTGGCCGTCGCGCAGCCCGAGGTGCGTCCAGGTGCGGCCGGCGTCGTCGGAGCGATAGATCCCGTCGCCGGTGGAGAGATCCGGCCGCTGCAGCCCCTCGCCGCTGCCGACGTAGATGCGGTTCGGGTCGGAGGGGGCGACGGCGATGGCGCCCACCGAGCCGGTGGGCATGGCGTCGAAGATGGGGTTCCAGGTGCGCCCGTAGTCGGTGGTCTTCCACACGCCGCCGTTCACGACGCCCACGTAGAAGACGTTGGGCTGGTCGGGCACGCCGGCGGCGGCCTTGGTGCGGCCGGCGCGGTGCGGGCCGATCATGCGCCAGCGCAGCTCGCCGAACGGGTCGGCGGCGGCCTGCGCCGCGATGCGATGGACCGGGAGGGCGGCGAGGACGAGGAGGGCCGCGGAAGCGAGGAGACGCACGGGTTTCTCTCCGGCGGAGGATGCCGCTAAGCTGCGTGCGCGAGCCGCGGCGCGCGAGAGCCGGGCGCGGCGCCGCCGTCCATCCACCCCCCGCCACGACATGCAAGCCGAGCCTCTCATCGACTGGGCCGACGTGGGCCGCCAGCTCCTCTCCTTCCTCGCCGTCTTCGCCACGGCCGGGGCGGTGGGGTTCCGCTACAGCGCGCTGCGCGCGCGCTTCGCCGCCGCGGTGCCGGCCGAGGAGCCGGACATCTATCTGGACGCGGCGCGGCGGGCGGCGTGGATCGGGGTGGCGGGGGCGGTCGTGCGCGCGGTGCTCTTCGTCGTCGGCCTGCAGGAGACGGCGGCGCGGCGCGGGGTGTCGGTGGGCGAGGCGTTCCGGGCCGGCGGCATCGGACAGCTGTTGCAGGTGGTGGCGCTCGCGCTCCTGGTGACCGGCTTCCTGCTGGCGCTGCGGCGGATGAACGCGGGGTGGGCGATGGCGGCGGTGGGGCTGGCGCTGAGCGCGCTGCGCGGGCTGGCCACCGGCAACGTGGCCTCGATCGTCAACCCGGTGCACATGCTGGCCGCCGGGCTCTGGATCGGCACGCTGGCGGTGCTCGTCTTCGTCGGCATCGCGACGACCTACGCGCACGGCGTGACCGGGGAGCAGCGCGGGCGCGTGGTGGCCGACATGGTGAACGCCTTCTCGCCGCTCGCGCTGGGCAGTGCGCTGGTGCTGGTGACCTTCGGCGTCATCACCGCCGTGCGTCACCTGAAGTACTGGGCGGCGCTGTGGACGACGCCCTACGGGCAGATGTTCCTGGTGAAGCTGGCGCTGGTGCTGACGGTGGTGGCGCTGGGCGCGTGGAACTGGCGGCGGGTGCGGCCCACGCTGGGCGAGGACGCGGGGGCGGCGGCGATCCGCCGATCGGCGCGGCTGGAGCTGGCGGTGGCGGCGCTGGTGCTGCTGGTGACGGCGATCGTGGTCAACCTGCCGGCGCCGAAGCTGCCGGGGGGGTGACGCGGGCGCGCCGCGTCAGGGTTGGTGCGCCACCGCCATCCACGCGCACCCCGCCGTCGAGACGACGAACGAGCGCAGCACCGGCGTCGCCCGGTCGGCGCCGATCACCTGGTCGAGCAGGAAGAGCGTGTCACCGCGGAAGGTGAGGCTGGGAAGACCGTGATCGCTGCGCGGAAGGGGTGCGTCCACGCAGGCGCGCTCGTTCGCGGCGTCGAGCACGGTGAGCCAGACGTCGGCCCGAGGTGGGCGGTGCTCGGTCTGGCTGAAGTCGACGTCGCTGTGCAGGAGGGCGATGGTGCCGTCGGTCAGCCGTGCGACGCGGGCCGGCATGGAGACCACGTTCTCGAACCCTCCGGCCTCGCGGTACTCGCCGCGCATCGCGCGCGCCAGCAGGTCGGGGGGCGTGCCCCGACGGAGGCGCTTCGGCAGCGGGATGGAATCGATGCCGCCGTCGTCCCGGTGGAGAAAGAGCCGGTGGTCGCCGGCGTAGTTCACGAGCACCCCATCGCCGAGCCGCAGGGCGATCGCGAAGGGCAGGCTGTGGGCGAGTCCCGCCGTGTAATCGAGCGGCACCCGCGCCAGCTTCTCGATCGCACCGGTGCGTGGCACGATGCGCATCACGCCCGTGCTGTCGGCCAGGCTCACGACGCCGGCCCAGAGCGTGTCGCCGGTGGCCTGCAGCTGCAGCGGTAGCGCCTGCTCGCGCACCGGCAGCTCCCACCGCAGCGCGCCGTCGGGGGCGAAGCCGAGCACCCTGTTGCCGCCGTAGTCCCACACCGCGACGGTCCCGTCGCCCATCACGGCGAGCGGCCCGGGGCCGGCGATCTCCCCCGGACCGCGCCCCTTGCGGCTCACCTGCGCCAGCGGCCGCCCATCGCGGGCGAAGCGCACGAGGCGGCCGTTCTGCCGGTCGGCCACCCAGATGGCGTCGTCGCCCACGTGCAGCCCGAGGTTCGCGACGTCGCCGAGGGCGAGCGCGCCGGTGTCGGGGAGGACGACGCTGTCGACGGCGGTGAGCGTGGGGGCGGGCTGTCCGGCCGTCTCGCCGACGTCGTCGGCGCCGCCGCAGGCGGCGAGCGCGAGCCCGACCAGGAGCGATGCCCGGGGGCGGACGCAGCGCAGTGTGTGAGGCATGGAGTCCTCGGCGACAGGTGGCAGGCACGTCGTGACTCCGCGATCCTGCGCCCGGGACCCGGCACATGCCAGACGTGTGGCGCCCCGTCACCGACTCCTCATCGGCCCTTCATCGAACGCTCACGCAGGGTTCGGGGTGCCTCCGGTCCGGGCCTGGCTCCCGGACTCCTCGTCCGACAGCTGCACGACCGACCGCCCGCGCGTCACGTCCAGCACCGCCGCGCGGAACGCGTCGACGCGCTCGACGGGCAGCCGCAGCCTCCAGCGCACGTCCGCGGCGTACGCGTCGGCCAGCACCTCCACCTCGTGCGCGGCGAAGAGCTGCTGCAGCGCGCTCACCGCGGCGTAGTCGGCGGCCAGCGTGGCGTGCGCGTACGTCACCTTCTCGGCCAGCGGCAAGGACGCCAGCGCCTCCTGCACCGCGCCCCCGTACGCCCGCGCCAGGCCGCCGGTGCCGAGCTTCGTGCCGCCGTAGTAGCGCGTGACCACGGCCACCACGTCGCCCACGCCGCCGTGCAGCAGCGCGGTGAGCATCGGCCGGCCGGCGGTGCCGTGCGGCTCGCCGGCGTCGCTCATGCCGATGGCCAGCGTGCTCCCCGGCGGACCGGCGACGAAGGCCCAGCAGTGGTGCGTCGCGTCGGGAAGCTCCGCACTCACCGCCCGGACGACGGCGTGCGCCTCGTCCGCCGTGGCGGCCCGGTCGAGCGTGGCGATGAAGCGGCTGCGGCGGACCTCCTGCTCGACGCGGTGGCGGTGGGCGGGGACGGGGTAGCGGGAGGACATGCGGGGGAGGATAAGTCGGTCCGGCCCCTCCGAGCAGGGATGGCCGTCGCCACGGCGGGCCGTCTCGCGTACGTTCCGGCCGTGGTCCCGCCGTCCGACGCCGCGCTCCCATCAATCCCGCTCCGTCCCATGCGCCGCTTTCCACTCCTCACCGCCACCACCGCGCTCACCCTCGCGACATCGCTCGCCGCACCCGTCCGTGCGCAGGACGTCGACCCCTACGCCGCCGCCGCCGACCGCCTCATCGACGCCGCGCTCCGCGACACCACCGGCTACCACCATCTCGGCGTCCTCGTGGACCGCTTCGGCCACCGCCTCTCCGGCTCCCAGTCGCTGGAGCGCGCCATCGACTGGATCCTCGAGGAGATGCGCCGCGACGGGCTGCAGAACGTGCACGGCGAGCCGGTGACCGTGCCGCACTGGGTGCGCGGCGCGGAGAGCGCCACGCTCGTCGCGCCGCGCGCCGCGCCGCTTCACATGCTCGGCCTCGGCGGCAGCGTCGGCACGCCGGCGGAGGGGATCACCGCGCCCGTGCTGGTCGTCTCCAGCTTCGACGACCTCACGGCGCACGCGGCCGAGGCGAAGGGGAAGATCGTGCTGTTCGACTACCCCTTCCCCACCGACAGGCCGCCGTTCGACGCGTACGGCGACGCCGTGCGCTACCGCGGCGGCGCGCCCGACGCGGCCGCGCGCGTGGGGGCCGTGGCGGCGCTCATCCGCTCGGTGGCCTCCTTCTCCATCCAGAACCCGCACACCGGCT
>DASTRO010000236.1:0-3806 GCA_035761165.1 Gemmatimonadaceae bacterium
GCGCGTGAGCCCGAGCTCGCGCAGCTGCTCGGGGCGGAACTTGTGCGCGTCGTCGCTGGCCACGCCGAAGAGCAGCGTGCCGCGCGTGAGCAGCGAGTCCCACAACGCCTCGGTGGAGAGCGCGACGTGCCCGTGCCCGTCGCCGCCGCCCCGGTTGTTGATGTGTGGCTGCGCGTTCCACACCTCGAAGAGCGTGGAGTCGGGGAGATCGGTCATGTCGGCCAGCCCCCCCGACCAGCGGAAGTTCGGGTGGTTGACGATCGGCACCCCGCCGGCGGCGCGCACCGCCGGCAGGTTGCGTGCGTAGGTGGCGGCGATGGTCGTGCCGCGCGCGATCCCCTGCTCCCCCAGCGGCCGCACGACGCGCGTCACGCCGACGGCCGAGACGTGCGCCTGCCGCCGCCCCTGCGGGTGCGTGGCGTCGGCCACCTGCTGGGTGACCTCCTGCCCCTGGATGACGAGGAAGCGCCCGCCGTCGCCGAGCGCCGCGTTCAGCGGCGCGACGTCGGTGATCGTCTCGTGGTCGGTGATGACGACGAAGTCGTAGCCGTGGTCGTGGTACCAGCGCGCCACCTCGGCCGGCGTGCCGTTGCCGTCCGACTCGGTGGTGTGGACGTGCGTGTTGCCGCGATACCAGTGCGCCGGCGGCTGGGCGTGCAGCGGAGCCGAGAGGGCGAGGGTCGTGAGGAGGAGGACGGAACGGGGCGCGGGCACGGCGTCGCGAGGGGGAAGGCTGGGGAAGCAGGAGGCAGGAGGCAGGCAGCAGGAAGCAGGGAGCGGGAAGCAGGACGTGCGGAGAGTATTCCCCTGTTTCCTGCTCCCTGCTTCCTGCTGCCTGGTCGTTCAGTCCCGATCCTTGAACTGCTCGTAGAGCCGCGTGTGCTTGCTCTCCGTCGACACCTCCTGCCCGTCGATCCAGACGCGCTCGACGTTGGTCACGATCTGCAGCGGATCGCCGTCGGTGACGATCAGGTCGGCGCGCTTGCCCGGCTCGATGCTCCCCATCGCGTCGCCCTGGCCGATCAGCTCGGCCGCGGTGAGCGTGACGGCGCGCAGCGCGACCTCCTGCGGGAGCCCATAGGCCACCGCCCGCGCCGCGTGATACGGCAGGTTGCGCACGTCGGTCGTGTTCTCGCCGAACTGCGTCGTGAAGGCCACCGTGACGCCGGCGCGGTGCAGGCGGGCGGCGTTCTCCCAGCCGGCGGTGATCGGGTCGTCCTCGTCCATCGTCGGCACGATCTCCGAGCCGATGATCACCGGGATGCGGCGCCGCGCCAGCTCGGCGGCCACGCGGTACGCCTGGTCGCCGCCGACGATGACCCCCTTCATCCGCGGGAAGCGGTCGAGCAGGAGGAACACCGTGCGGATCTCGCGCTCCGTGTGGGCGCGGAAGAAGACGGGCATCTGCCCCGTCACCACCGGCACCAGCGACTCGAGCAGCACGCGCTCACTGCCGTGCGCCTGCGGCTGGAAGGGCGCCGTCGGGTTCTCGGCGATGTGACCCCCTTCGGCGAAGTGCTGGGCGCGCTCGAGCAGCCGGACGGTGGCCTCCAGCTTCTCCCCCTCGAGCTTCGGCGGGTCCCAGGCGTTGCCGCTGGCGTCCGGCAGCTCCATCACCATGACGGCGCGGTCGTCGACGCTCATGCGCGCCGGCGTGTCGCCGGCCAGCTGCACCACCGAGCCCGCCCCGTCGATGATGGCGCCCTGCACCACGTCCATCACCGCGGTGATGCCGTTGGCGCGGGCCACCGGGATGGCGGTGGAGTGCGGATGCACGCCGGCCAGGGCGCGCACGTGCGGGTTGAAGTCCCCCACCTCCTCGTCGTCGCGGCTGGCGGGAACGGCGCCGATCTCGATCATGCCGAGCTGCGTGAACGGCTCGATCATCCCGGGATAGAGCTGCTTGCCGGCGAGGTCCACGCGCGTCGCGCCGGCGGGCACCTGCACCGCGGCGGCGGGGCCGACGGCCATGATCTTCCCACCCTGCACGAGCACGACGCCGTTGGGGATGGGCGGCCCGCTCACCGGGTGCACGGTGGCGCCGACGAGCGCGGTCACCGGCTGGTTCGGTGCGAGGGGCAGCGCGGCGCGGGGCGCGGCCGCGGCCGGCCCGGCGGCCGCCATGCCGTCGCCCTGCGCCCGCGCGCCGGTGGCGTCGCCCGGGGGCGGCGCGCTCCCCAGCGGCAGCGCAGCCAGCGTGCGCACGGGCTCCTGCCGCGTGGCCCGCTCGTTGGTGCGGTCGTAGTAGACGATGCCGTCGACGATCGTCTTCTCGACGCGCGAGTAGCTGTCGAACGGGTCGCCGCTGAGGAGGACGATGTCGCCGTCCTTCCCCACCTCCAGCGTGCCGATGCGGTCCTCGAGGTGGATCTGCCGCGCCGGGTAGGCGGTGAGCATGCGCAGCGCCTCCTCCTTCGACACGCCGCCGTACTTCACCGGCTTGTTGAACTCCATCACCATCGTCGCCTGCAGCCACGGGCTGTCGGAGTTGAGGCTGGTGAGCACGCCGTGCTCGTGCAGGATGGCGGCGTTGTACGGGATGGCGTCGAACGCCTCCAGCTTGTACTGCCACCAGTCGCTGAAGGTGGAGGCGCCGGCGCCGTGCGCGGCGATCTCGTCCGCCACCTTGTAGCCCTCGAGCACGTGCGTCAGCAGGTCGATCTTGAAGCCGAAGCGATCCGCGATGCCGAGCAGCATCACGATCTCGTCGCTGCGGTAGGAGTGGGCGATGACGTTGATGCGCCCCTCCAGGATGTCCACCAGCGCCTCCAGCCGCAGGTCGCGACGCGGCGGCACCTTGAAGGCGGACGGGTTCTTCCGGTAGTCCTGCCACGCCTTGCGGTAGGCCTGCGCGGCGGTGAAGGCCTGCACGTAGAGCGCCTCCACCCCCTCGCGCGAGGCGGGGTAGCGCTGCACCCCGCCGCGGTTGCCGTTCTTGCGCGTGACGTTCTCGCCGAGGGCGAACTTCACCGTGCGCGGCGCGCCCTGCACCATCAGCTTGAGCGGGTCGTCCATCCCCCAGCGCATCTTGATGATGGCGCTCTGCCCGCCGATCGGGTTGGCGGAGCCGTGCAGGATGACGGAGGTCGTGACGCCGCCGGAGAGCGCCTGGTAGATCTCCAGGCTCTCGGGGCGCAGCACGTCCACGACGCGCACCTCGGGGACGACGGCGGACGTCCCCTCGTTCCACGTCGCCATCGCGCTGTGCGAATGCGTGTCGACGATGCCGGGGATGGCGGTGAGCCCGGCGCCGTCGATCACCGGCACGCCGGCCGGCGCGTCGACGCTCGGCCCAATCGCGCGGATCTTCCCGTCGCGCACGAGCACGGAGACGTGCGTCAGCACCTGGCCGGTGGCGGTCCAGAGCGAGTCGAGGTTGCGGATGACGACGGAGCCCCTGGGCACCTGGACGGTGCCGGGGGCGATCTGCTGGGTGAGGGTGGCCGGCCAGACCGGCTGGGTGATGGGTGCGCCGTCGCCCCCCTGGCGCGCGGCCTGCGCGGCGGCGGGAACGGGCACGGCGAGCGGCGCGGCGAGCGGCGCCGCGAGCGCGGCGGCGAGCAGCCCGCCACGCAGGCGGGCGCGAAGCGTGGTCGTCGTCATCTCAGTTCGTCTCCTCGGCGGCGGCCGCGCCGGGCGTGCGGCGCGCGGTCATGCGCGCCTCGCCCATCTGGGTGCTCATCGTGGCGGTGAAGCCGTCCTCCTCCAGCGTCGCGCGCACCGGCACCTCCATGTTGTCGGCGAAGGGGAGCACGAGGGTGAAGCTGATCGTCTGCCCCTCCACCGTGCCGCCGCGGACCTGGATG
>DASTRO010000237.1:0-25075 GCA_035761165.1 Gemmatimonadaceae bacterium
TCGGGGCATTCCCCTGCTGTCCATCCTGTTCATCCTGTTCATCCTGTCTGGCCGGTCCCGGTTCGTCCCGTCCGCCGCCGTCCCCGCCGTACCATCACCCCGACTGCCGCACGACCGTCGCGTCGCGCTCGCCGGCCAGGCGGTCGCGCAGTGCGTCACCGAGCAGCGTGCAGGCCAGCACCGTCACCACCAGGGCCAGCCCCGGGGCGATCGCCACCCAGGGCGCGGTGACGATCAGCTGGCGCCCGCCGGCGATCATGTTCCCCCAGCTCGGCGTGGGCGGCTGCACGCCGAGCCCCAGGAACGACAGCCCGCTCTCCAGCAGGATCGCGTTCCCGACGCCGAGCGTGGCGGCGACGATCGCCGGCCCCAGGGCGTTCGGCAGCACGTGACGCCAGAGGAGGCGCCGCGCGGGCACGCCGAGCGCCTGCGCGGCCTCCACGTACGGCCGCTCGCGCGCGCCCAGCACCTCGGCGCGCACCAGGCGCGCCACGCCCATCCAGCCGGTCGCCACGAGGATGACGACCACCGTCGTCAACCCGGGCGCCCACAGCGCAGCGCAGAGCAGGAGCAGCACCAGCCGCGGGATGGCGAGCAGCGCGTCGGCCAGGGCCATCGCCGAGGCGTCCACCACGCCGCCGCGCCACGCCGCCAGCGCACCCACCACCGTGCCCGCGGCCGCTGCCAGCAGCGAGCCGGCCACCCCGACGGCCAGCGAGATGCGCCCCGCGTGCATCATGCGCGCGAACAGGTCGCGGCCGAAGGCATCGGTGCCCAGGAGGTGGAAGTGGCCGGCCGCGTCGCGGGCCAGCGGCGGCAGCAGCCGAGCGCCGAGCACGTCGCCCACCGCCACCGGGTCCTGGGGCGCGAGCAGCGGCACCAGCACCGCCGCCGCTGCGAGCAGCACGAGCACGGCCACCGACCAGCGCGCGAGGCGGCTCACCGGCGTCGGGGATCGAGACGTGGCAGCACGAGGTCGGCGGCCAGGTTGGCGAGGATCACCATCGCCGCGTACACCACCGTCGCGCCCATCACTACCGGATAGTCGCGCGCGGCGATCGCCTGCAGCATCGCGCGTCCCATCCCCGGCCAGGCGAAGACGCTCTCCACGAACACGGAGCCGGCGATCACCCCCGGCAGCGACAGCGCGAGGAGCACGACGAGCGGCGGCAGCGCGTTGGGCAGCACGTGGCGGCGGTAGACGGCGACGCCGGCCAGCCCCTTCGCGCGGGCCGTGCGCACGTAGTCGGTGGCGGCCACGTCGGCCATCGCCGAGCGGGCGTAGCGCGCGATCCCGGCCGCGCCCACCACCGTCAGCACGGTCACCGGCAGCACCGCGTGGCGCAGCAGGTCGTACAGCGCGGCCAGGCCGCTCGCCTCGCCCGCGGGGTCGCGCACGCCGAAGGCGGGCAGGCGCAGCGCCGGCGGCAGTCCCCACCGCGCGGCGCCGTAGGTGAACACGGCCACCAGCGCCAGCGCCAGCCAGAAGCTCGGCGCCGAGTACATGGTCGTCGTCACCACGGTCAGCAGGCGGTCCGTGGCGGCGCCGCGCCGCGCCGCCTGCACCCCGCCGATCACCGTCCCGAGGACGAAGCTGAGGAGCAGCGACGCGCCGCCGAGGAAGAGCGAGACCGGCAGCGCGTCGGCGAGCACGCGCGTGACGGGGCGGTCGAGCGCGACGCTCTCGCCGAGGTCGCCGCGCAGCACGCCGCCCGCCCACCGCGCATATTGCACCGGCAGCGGCGCGTCCAGGCCGAGACGCGCGCGCAGCCGCGCCGCGTCGGCCGGCGAGGCGCCCGGCGGCACGAGCAGCGTGGCCGGATCGCCCGGCGCGAGCCGCACGAGCACGAAGGTGAGCGTGACCACGAGCCAGAAGAGGAGGGCCGCGCCGGTGAGGCGTCGTACGAGTTCGCGCACGTGTCGATAATGCGCCGCCGCAGCGGCAGGTCAACCGCGCGCCTCCCCGCGCGCCTCCCCGCGCGCCAGCTGCGCGGCGCGGCCCTCCTGGCGCTCGGGCTCGCGGCCGCCTGCGGGCCCACCGCGCGCGACCCCGGCACGGTGGTGATCGCCTCCGGCGCCGACCTGGAATCCGCCAACCCGCTGGTGACCGTGCACCCGCTCTCGCGCCAGGTGCAGCGGCACGTGCTGCTCGTGACGCTGGCGCGCTACGACTCGACGCTGGCGCCGGAGCCGTACCTGGCACGCCGGTGGGAGTGGTCCCCCGACCGGCGCACGCTCACGCTCCACCTCTTCGGCGGGCTCCGCTGGCACGACGGCCGCCCCACCACCGCGCGCGATGCGGCCTTCACCATCGCCGCCGGCCGCGACCCCGCCACCGGCTACCCGCGCGCCGCCGACCTGGCCGCCATCGAGGCCGCGAGGGCGGTGGACGACACGACGCTCGTCCTCCGCTTCGCGCGCCCGCAGGCCGCCTTCCCGGCGGTGCTCTGCGAGCTGCCGCTCGTGCCCGCGCACCTGCTGCGCGACGTCCCGCGCGCCGAGATGCGGCGCGCCGCCTTCGGCACGGCCCCGGTGGGGAACGGCCCGTTCCGCTTCGTCTCGCGCCGCGCCGGCGCCCGCTGGGTGTTCGAGCGCAACGAGTCCTTCCCGCCCGCCCTCGGCGGTCCGCCGCGCATCCACCGGCTCGTCGTCGCGGTGGTGGACGAGGCCACCACCAAGTTCGCCGGCCTGGTGAGCGGGGAGCTGGACGCCGCCGGCATCGCGCCGACGATGGCCGACCTCGTCGCCGAGGACCCGTCGCTGCGCGTGCTCACCTATCCGGTGCTCTTCTCCACCGCGATCGTCTTCAACACCGCGCGCGCGCCCTTCGACGACGTGCGCGTGCGCCGCGCCGTGGATCTCGCCGTGCGCCGCGATCGGATCGTCGACGCGGCCTTCGCCGGCCTCGCGCTCCCCGCGGCCGGGCCGGTGCCGCCTGCCAGCCCGCTCTACGTTCCCGTCCAGCCGCGCTACGATCCGCACGCCGCCGACTCGCTGCTCGACGCGGCCGGCTGGCGACGCGCCCCGGGCGAGCGCTGGCGGTCGCGCGGCGGCGAGCCGCTCGCCTTCGAGCTGCTCACGGTGGGGAGCGGCGACAACGCCGCCGAGCAGCTCATCCAGGCGGACCTGGCCGAGCGCGGCATCCGCGTCGAGATCCGGCAGCGCGAGATGGGTGCCTTCCTCGACGCCGCGCGCGCCCGCCCGCCGCGCTTCGACGCGCTCATCGCGGGGATACCCGGCGACCCGTCGCTCGCCTACCTTGCCGCCATGTACGACTCGCGCGCCGCCGGGGGCGCCCTCGACTACGCCGACTTCCACACGCCCACGCTGGACTCGCTCTTCGCCCGCGTGTCGGCCGCGCCGGACACCGCCGCCGTCCGCCGGGCCTGGGCCGCCGTGCAGCGCGAGCTGGCGCGCGAGCTCCCCGCCGCGTGGCTCTACCACTCGCGCGGCGTGCAGGGGCTCAGCGCGCGCCTGCACGGCGTGACGATGGACCTGCGCGGCGAGCTCGCCACGGTCGCCCGCTGGTCGGTGGCCGGGAGCGCCGCGGAGCCGCGCGCCACCCTCGCGAGCCCGTGATGCCCGTCTGGCTGCCGGCCGCGCGCCTGGCGGAGCGCCGGGCGGCCGTGGCCGGCCCGCTCGCCCCGCTCGCCGCCTCCCTGGCCGCCGACCTCGCGCCGCTGCTCGACGCCGAGCTGCCGCTGCCCGCCGCCAAGGCGCGGCTCACCCGCGCCGGCGGCCGCTGCCCCGTCGACGCCGCGCTGCTCGTCTTCGACCCGCGCGCGCCGCACCGCCACCGCTGCGCCGTCTGCGGCGCCGAGTACGAGGGGGAGGCGCACGACCGCTGGTGGAGCATGGGCTTCCACCTCTGGCTGGCCGAGCGCGCCGTGCACGCCGCCGCGCTCCACGCGCTGCTCGGGGACGCGCGCCAGGCCGCCTTCGCGTGCGACGTGCTCGCGCGCTACACCGAGGCGTACCTGCGCTACCCCAACGCCGACAACGTCCTCGGCCCGTCGCGCCCGTTCTTCAGCACGTACCTGGAGTCCATCTGGCTCCTCCAGCTCTGCGTCGCGCTCGACCTGCTGGAGGGCGTCGCCGGGCCGGACTCGCTGGGCGCGGCGGTGCGCGAGCGCGTCGTCGCGCCGTCGATGGCGCTCGTCGCCTCGTACGACGAGGGCGACTCCAACCGCCAGGTGTGGAACGACGCCGCCCTGCTCGCCGCCGCGCGCCTGCTGGGTGATGAGGGCGTGGCGGAGCGGGCGCTGTGGGGCCCGAGCGGCTTGGCGGCGCACCTCGGTCGCGCGCTGCTCGCCGACGGCAGCTGGTACGAGGGGGAGAACTATCACCTCTTCGCGCACCGCGGCCTCTGGTACGGGGTGCAGCTCGCGTCGGCCTGGGGGGCCGAGCTCCCGGCCGAGCTGCTGGCGCGCTTCGACGCGGGCTTCGAGACGCCCTTCCTCACCGCGTTGCCGGATCTCACCTTCCCGGCCCGCCGCGACTCGCAGTACGCCGTCTCGCTGCGCCAGTGGCGCTTCGCGGAGCTGGCCGAGCTGGGGCTCGCGCGCCGGCCGGAGAGCCGCGTGCTGCGCGCCGCGCTCGCCCGGCTCTACGACGGCGGGGCGCCGCAGCGCGATACGGGCCGCGCGCGCTCCACCGCCGAGGCCGAGCGCAACGAGCCCGCCGCCGCGCTCGACCGCGCGGACCTCGGCTGGCGCTCCCTCCTCTTCGCGCTGCCCGTGCTGCCGGAGCTCACCGCCAGCACGCCCGCCTCCGTGCTGCTGCCGGCACAGGGGCTGGCCGTGCTGCGGCGCGACGGCGGCCGCCTCTACGCGGCGCTCGACTACGGGCTCTCCGGAGGCGGCCACGGGCACCCCGACCGGCTCGACGTCCTCCTCTCCGTCGGCGACGAGCGCTGGCTCGACGACCCCGGCACCGGCTCGTACGTCGACCCCACCCTGCACTGGTACCGCAGCACCCTCGCGCACCACGCGCCGCTGTTGAACGGGCGCTCGCAACCCCCCGCCGACGGCGTGCTGCGCGCCTGGGAGGAGCGGGGCGGGGCGGGGTGGGTGGATGCCGAGGTCGCGCTCGCGCCGGGCGTGACGCTGCGCCGTGCGCTCGTCGCCATGCCCGACTACCTGGTGGACGAGCTGTCGTGGTTCGCTGACGCGCCGGTCACGCTCGACCTCCCCCTCCACGCACCGGTCGCGCCGGACGTCGCCGGCGGTTGGACGGGCGACCTGCTCGACGTCGAAGGAGCCGGCTTCCTCCGCGACATCCAGCGCCTGGAGAGGGAGACGGGCGGTGTGGTGCCGCTGCGTCGAGCCGGCGAGGAGCGTCCGGCGGGTTGGGTGCTGGGCGACGGCGAACAGGAGTGGTGGCGCGCCGTGGCGCCCGGTGCGCCGGGACGGCCGTCCGCCCCGATGCACCTCGTGCGCCTGCGCGGCGCGACCGGCGTGCTGCGCACCGTCTGGAGCTGGCGCGGCGCCGTCTGCGACGCGTGGTTGGCGGACGGGGTCGTCCACCTGCGCCTGGCCGACGGCGGCTGCCATGCCCACGCGCGCGCTCCGCACGGCTGGCACGTGGACCTGGCGGTGGGCACGGCGCGCAGCAGCGTCGATCTCGCGGGGCAGGTGGCCGGAGCGCCGGCGGCCGGAGCGCCGGCGGCTGGAGCGCCGGCGGCCGGGGCGCCGGTACAGCCGAGCGCTCAGGCCATCGCACCGCCCGCGGCGGCGCTGTCGCTCGCCGTGCCGCGCCGCTTCGAGCTGGGCGAGGCGCAGTACCGCCGCTCGGAGCCCGACTGGCGCGAGGCGGGCGCGCCGTCGGCGACGGTGGAGCTCTCCGCGGTCGACGAGGCGCTCGTCGTGCGCGTCGACGTGCGCAAGCCGGCGCTCGCCTTCGTGCCGCCCGGGGCGGTGAACGAGATGGACAACGAGCGCCCCGACATCAACGGCGATGGCGTGCAGCTCCACCTGGCGCCCGACCCGCCGGGCAGCGACGCCGACGCGCTCGGCTGGCTCCTCGTGCCGGAGCTGGCCGGCGGCGTGCGGGTCGTGCCGCTCGGCGCCGGCACCGATCTTCCCGTGACCGCCGCGTGGCGGCGGACGCCGGGCGGCTACGCGCTCGAGGCGCGTCTCCCGCTCGCCGGCCTGCGTGCACGCGGAGTGGCCGGTCCGCGCGTGCGGCTGGCCGTGATCGTCAACGAGAGCGCGCCCGGGCGCGAGCGCCGCCGCGGCCAGCTGGTGCTCGGCGGCGTGGCCGGCGAGCACGTCTACCTGCGCGGCGACCGCCACGACCTGCGCCGCGCGCCCACGTTCGTCCTGCCCGATGCCTGACCAGTCCGAGTCCCTCCTCACGCAGGTGCGCGTCGTCCTGTTCGAGCCGCAGGATCCGATCAACATCGGGGCGACGATCCGCGCCATGAAGAACATGGGCGTGCGCGACCTGCGCCTCGTGCGCCCGGTGCCGTACGAGCCCAATCGCATCGAGCAGGTGGCGCACGACACGCGCGACCTGGTGGCGCGCATCCGCCACTACGACGACCTCGATGCCGCGCTCGCCGACTGCGTGCGCGTGGCCGCCTTCTCCGCGCGCCGCCGGGCGGCCAAGTGGGCCCGCGCCGATCCGCGGCGCACCGCCGCCGAGCTGCTGGACTGGGCGGAGCGCGGGCCGGTGGCGCTGCTCTTCGGCCGCGAGGACCACGGCCTCCCCAACGAGGCGCTGGACCGCTCGCACCTCATGGTGACGATCCCCACCTCCACTCACGCCTCGCTCAACCTGGCGCAGGCGGTGCTCGTCGCGCTCTACGAGCTGCACGTCACGGCCGGCGACGCCACGCGCCCCATGGGGCGCCACCGCAAGCACGCCCCGGCCGCCACCGCGGCCCAGCTCGAGCTCACCCTGGCCGACATCGAGGCGTCGCTGACGGCCATCAGCTTCTTTCGCACGCGCAATCCCGAGCACGTCATGCGCTCCGTGCGGTCGCTCATCGGGCGCGCGGCGCCGGATGCCCGCGAGATCGAGCTGGTGCGGGCGATGGCCATCGAGGTCCGGCGCACGCTCGACCGCGTGCAGCGGGCGCACGACGCCCCCGTCGTCGAGGCGCCGTCGGCCGGCGTGCCCGCGCCGGCCGACCCCGAGGACGCTTGACCCACGAGCCCGGCCGCCGCTTCTTCCGCGCCATGCGCGACGCGCCCGCCGGCCCTCCGGCCCCGACCGCAGCGAAGGACGACTCCGCACCCGTCACGCCGGGCACGTGGGCGGCGCGCGCCGCCGCTGTCATCCCCGGCGGCGCCTCCACCGGCAGCAAGCGCCCGTTCGCGCTCTACGGCCGCGACGAGCCGGCGGCGCCCACGCACTTCGTCCGCGCCAGCGGCTATCGCGTCCTCACCGCGGACGGCCGCGAGCTGGCCGACTTCACTTCCGCTCTCGGCTCCGTCGCCCTCGGCTACGCCGACCCTGAGGTCACGCGCGCCGTCTGCGACGCGGTCGCTGCGGGTACGGTCTCGGGGCTCGCCAGCACGCTCGAGGTGGAAGTGGCCGAGCGGCTGTGCGAGGTGGTGCCGTGCGCCGAGCGCGTGCGCTTCCTGAAGAGCGGCGCCGAGGGGGTGGCGGCCGCGGTGCGCCTGGCGCGCGCCGCCACCGGGCGCGACCTGGTGCTCGGCAGCGGCTACTTCGGCTGGCTGGACTGGTGGAGCGACGCCCCGGGCGTTCCCCAGGGCGTTCGCGCCGACTTCCGCGCGCTGCCCTTCGACGAGCCGGACGCGCTCACCGCCGCGGCCGACGCCGCGGGTCGCCGTCTGGCGGCGATCGTGCTCGAGCCCGTGCAGGAGCGGCTGCCGTCGCCGGCGTGGATGCGGGCGGCGCGCGCCGCCTGCGACCGGCACGGTGCCGTCCTCGTGCTCGACGAGGTCAAGACCGGCTTCCGGCTGCACGCCGGCGGCTACCAGGCGTATGCCGACGTGCGCCCCGACGTGGCCGTGGTCGGCAAGGCGCTCGCGAACGGCTTCCCGCTCGCCGCCGTGCTCGGCCGCGCCGACGTGATGGAGGAGGCGCGGCGCAGCTGGATCTCCTCCACGCTGGCCGGCGAGACGGCGGCGCTGGCCGCGGCTCGCGCCGTCCTCGACCGCCACGCGCGCGAGGACGTCTGTGGACGGCTCTGGCGCACGGGCGAGGCGCAGATGGCCGTCGCGCGCGAGGCGCTGGTCGCCAGCGGCACCGACGCCGCCCTGCTCGGCATCCCGCCGATGTGGTTCCTGCGGCACGCCGACGCGGCGCGCGAGACGCGGGTGCTCGAGCGGCTCGCCGGCCTCGGGGTGCTGCTCAAGCGCGGCGCCTACGACTTTCCCACCCTGGCCCACGACGACGCCGGCCTGGCGCTCCTCGGCCGCGCGCTCGCGGAAGCGCTGGGGGCGGAGACGCTGCGGGAGGACGCGTCGTGATCGCGCCTCCGGCGGAGGCCCCGGCCGCCGATCGCGCGCCGCTGGCCGGCCCCGAGCCGCTCGTCGACGTGCACGCCCACTTTCTCCATGCTGGCTGCGGCCGCACGAACTGGGCGGCGATCAACGCGGCGCGCATGCGGGCCGGCGAGCGCATCGGCATCCGCTGCCACGTCGCGTCCGTGCTCGGCAGCTGGGGGCATGCGTCGCCCATCTACTTCCCGTCGCCGCCCGACGTGGAGCGCGGCAACGAGGAGATGCTCGCGCTGCAGCGCGCCGAGCCGCGGCGGCTGCGCAGCTACGTCGTCGTCAATCCCAACTACACCGGGCACGCGCTGGCCGAGATCGAGCGACGCGTGGCCGGCGGCGCGGTGGGATTGAAGCTGCTCGCCAGCCGCCGCGCCGACGACCCGCTGCTCGACCCCGTGATGGACGCCGCGGCGCGCCACCGCCTGCCCGTGCTGCATCACATCTGGCAGCATCGCACTCGCCACTGGCCGTCGCAGGACATCTCGGACGGCGCCGACCTGGCGCGTCTGGCCGCGCGGCATCCGTCGGTCTGGTTCATCCTCGCCCACATCGGCGGGGGGGGCGACTACGCACACACCTTCGCCGCCGTGGCCGACGTGCCCAACATCCTGCTCGACCTGAGTGGCAGCGGCGTGGATCGCGGCATGCTCGACGACGCGCTGGCCGCCGTCGGCGCGGGACGCCTGCTCTGGGGCGCCGACGTGACGCTCGAGACGGGGCTCGCCAAGCTCTGGGCGCTCGACGTCATCGGCCTCTCGCCCGAGGACCGGGCCGCCGTGCGCTGGCGCAACGCGGTGCGCATCTTCCCGCCCGGCACCTTCGACATGCTCGACGACGCGGGAGGCGGCCCATGAGCGCGTGGCGCCATCCGGTGGACGTCAACGCGTGCATCGGCGGATATCCATTCCGCCACGTGCCGCACCCCGAGCCCGAGGTGCTGGTGCGCGTGCTGGCGCGCGAGGGCGTGGAGACGGCGTGGGTGGGGCACCTGCCGAGCGCCTTCTACCGCGACCCCTCGCACGGCAACGCCGCACTCTACGCGGCGCTCGCGCCCCATGCCGCCACACTCCGGCCGGTGCCGTGCATCCGCCCCGACTGGCCGCACTGGGAGCGTGCGCTGGCACGGGCGGTGGAGGCCGGCGCGCCGGCGATCCGCGCCTATCCGGCGCACTGGGGACACGCGCCGGAGAGCGCGGCGATGCGCGAGCTCGGCGCGGCGTGCGCCGAGCACGGCCTCGTGCTGCTCCTCACGGTGCGCTTCGAGGACCTGCGCCAGCGCTCGCGGCTCGACGTCGCGGGCGACCTGCAGGCGGCGGCCGTGCGCGAGCTGGCGCGCGGCACGCGGGCGGCCATCGTCGTCGCGGGCGCCTCGCGCGAGTTCGTGGAGGAGGTGCACTGGGGGCTCACGCTAGCCGAGCAGCGGCGCGTGTGGTGGGATCTCTCGTGGATCTGGGGCCCGCCGGACGACCATCTGGCGCACCTGCTGCGCACGATCGGCGCGGCACGCTTCGTCTTCGGCACGGGCTGGCCGCTGCGGCTCACGCAGACGCCGGCGGCCAACCTGGCGCTGCTGCCCGACGAGCTCCGCCGGCCGGCGCTGGCCGATCCGCGCCGTCTGGTCGAGCTCGCGCGCGACGCGGGGCGCGTGGCGGCGGGCTGAGCGCGGCGCGCGACGGTGCCGCAGCGCGACGTGCCGCCTGTCCGGCCCGCACGCGGCGACCGGCACGCAACTCGCAGGCGGGCCGGCGAACCTCGGTCCGGCACCACGCGCCGGACCGGCGGCGCGCCTTGCCGGCGGGGCGTGCAACGCGACGCCGACGTGTGCCATTCGCGCGACGCGGCTCCCGGCGGGCGCCTCGCCGCCGTCTGCATCGCGGTGGCCGCCGGTGCGTGGCCGCGCGCATCACCGCGCGCGGCGTCGCGCACCTGCTCGCGGCGTGGTGCGGCCGCTGCCCGCGGCATGTGCGCGCGGGCGGGCGCGGTGCGGGCGTGGTGCGTGCGCGGTGCACGCACGGCGCGTGTGCGTTGCGTGTGTGCTGCGTGTGCGGTGCACGACATGCGCGCGCGGTGCAACGGCCTTGCGAACGTGTACCGGCCCGGTCAACTTACCGCCCGGCCGCTCAGGCTTGTGAAAGAGTTCACAAATCGGGAGCGGGACTATCGGGAATACACCTCGAGCACAACAGGTCGCAGAGATGACGAAGAGGAGGAAGTGGGCGGCGATCCCGGGCTTGGCTCTGATCGCCGTGACCGCGACTGTCCTGTCGGCGTACGGCGGCGCGCAGGCCGGCGCCGCGGCTCAGGCCCAGGCGGGGCAGCCCGCCCCCTCGCCCGCGCCGACCACCACCGATACCGCCGCTCTGCGCGCCCAGCGCGATACGCAGCCGGCCGAGGGACCGTGGGCGTACAGCGCCGGCTCCAGCGATCAGGGCTACTCGCCCGAGCAGCCGATCGCCTTCCCCCATCCGCAGCACGTGCAGTCGCTGCAGATGAACTGCCTCTACTGCCACTACTCGGCGAACAAGTCGCCCGACCCGGGGATGCCCGCCGTGAGCACCTGCATGGGGTGCCACACGATCGTCGCGGCGCAGAAGCCGGAGATCCAGAAGCTCCAGCAGTTCTGGCGCGACAGCACGCCGATCCCGTGGGTGCGCATCCACAAGGTGCCGGACTACGTCCAGTTCCCGCACATGCGCCACGTGAACGCTGGCGTCACCTGCCAGACGTGTCACGGCGAGGTGCAGAAGATGCCGCGCGTCTACCAGTACTCGGCGCTCAACATGGGCTGGTGCGTCAACTGCCACGTCGAGCGCAAGGTGCGCTACGACTGCAGCACCTGCCACATGTGATCGCCACCGTGCCTCTCTCGTCCGCCGGCCAGCTGTGGCGCCCCGTCGCCCGTCGCGGCGTCCCCATCTGGCCACTGAGGAATTCCTGAATGAGCACTGATCCGGGGTCCGCCGGCGTCAAGCGCCGCGACTTCCTGAAGGTTCTCGGCGCCACCACCGCCGCCGGTGCCGCGGTGGGCTGCACGTCCGACCGCGTCGAGAAGCTGATCCCCTACCTCGTCTCGCCCGACAACACGACGCCGGGCGTCTCCAACTACTACGCCACCGTCTGCCGCGAGTGCGCCGCCGGCTGCGGCGTCATCGCCGAGGTGCGTGACGGCCGCGCCATCAAGCTGGAGGGCAACCCCGAGCACCCGTTGAGCCGCGGCGCGCTCTGCGCCAAGGGCCAGTCGGCGCTGCAGGGGCTGTACAACCCCGACCGCTACCGCGGACCGATGGTGCGGCAGGGGAACGGCCTCGTCCCCACCACGTGGGAGAACGCGCTGCAGCTCCTCGGCGCGCAGCTGGCGCGGGCGCGCAGCGGCGGTGCGGCCGCCAACGCCGCCTTCATCAATCAGGCAGAGAGCGGCAGCTTCCCGGCCTTTCTCGACCAGTGGCTGGCGGCCTTCGGCATGCCGGCGCACATCGCGTACGACGCGGACGCGACGCACGCCGCGATGGAGGCCAATCGGCAGACCTACGGCGTCGCCTGGCCGCGGCTCGACTTCACGGCGGCGCGCCTCATCGTCTCCATCGGCGCCGACTTCCTCGAGACGTGGGGCGCCTCCGTCCCGCAGCAGCTCAGCTTCGCCGACGCGCGCGCCAAGCTGGCCGACGCGCCGCGCCTGGTCTACATCGGCGCCCGCCGGTCGCTGACGGGCCTCAACGCCGACGAGTGGATCGCGGTGCGGCCGGGCAGCGAGCTGGCGATCGCCAACGCGCTGCGCGACGCGGTCGGCGGCAACATGGGCACGCTCGATCAGGCCGCCGAGGCCGCCGGCGCCGACGCCGCGCAGCTCCGCCGCCTCGCCGCCGAGCTCGCGGCGGCGCGCCCCGCGGTCGTGCTGGCCGGCACCACCGGCGCCGACGCCACCGACGTCGCGCTGGCGGCCAATGCCATCAACGCCGCCACCGGCGCCGTCGGCACCGCGGTGCTGCCCGCCGAGCCGATCGCCTCGTTCGAGCGCACGGCCGCCTACGCCGACATCCGCGCGCTGGTCGCGCGGATGAACGCGGGCAGCGTGCCGCTACTCTTCGTCCGCGGCGCCAACCCGGCCTTCACCACGCCCGCCTCGCTCGGTTTCGCGCAGGCGATGGCCAAGGTGCCGTACAAGGTCAGCTTCTCGAGCTACCCGGACGAGACCACCGAGCTGTGCGACCTCGTCCTGCCCGACCACCACGCGCTGGAGTCGTGGGGCGACTCGCAGCCGCTCCCCGGCGTCGTCGGCTACCAGCAGCCGGTGATGGCGCCCGTCTTCAACACCCGCGCGACGGCCGACGTGCTGCTCGGCGTGGCGAGCACGGACGAGCAGGCCCGCGGCCGCTTCGGCGGTGCCACCAACTATCGCGAGTGGATCGCCGCCCGCGCCGGCGGGCCGCGCGCGCTGGCCGATGCGCTCGTCACGGGCGTCGCCGACGGCACGGTGCTCCAGGGCCCCGCGCCGACGCGGGCCGCGCCGGTGCCGCCGTCCACGCCCATCCAGCAGACGGAGGGCGACTACTACCTCGTCGTCTACCCGTCGCCGCTGCTCGGCACCGGGGCCGGCGGCAACAAGCCCTGGCTGCAGGAGCTGGCCGACCCGGTCACCAAGATCTCCTGGCAGTCGTGGGTCGAGATCCATCCGCTCACGGCGCGCGAGCTGGGCGTGCAGGCGGGCGACCATCTCACCGTGCGCACGCCCACCGGCAGCATCACCGCGCCGGCCTATCCGTACCTCGGCGTCCGGCGCGACACCGTCGCCATCGCGTTGGGGCGCGGCCACACCGCGTACGGGCGCTATGCGAAGGGCGTCGGCGTCAACCCGCTCGTCCTGCTGGCCTCCGCCGAGGATGCGCGCTCCGGTGCGCTGGCGCTGGCGAGCACCAAGGCGCAGGTCACGAAGGCCGCCGAGCACTCGCCGCTGGTGACCACCGAGGGCTCGGCGCGCCAGCACGGCCGCGGCATCGCCCAGGCGATGCTGCCCGCCGAGTTGGATGCCGGGCCGGTGGAGCACGGCGAGGGGCACGACATCCCGGGCATGCCGCCGCTCGAGTTCGGCCCCGGGCTGCGCTCGCCCGTGGCGGCCGACGCCCAGGGCGTCTACGCCGACTCCGGCTCCAAGGACAAGGGGATGTACGACCCCGAGCACTGGAGCGGGATGGCGAAGCGCCGCTGGGCGATGACGATCGACCTGGCGCGCTGCACCGGCTGCTCGGCGTGCGTCGTCGCCTGCTACGCCGAGAACAACCTCCCCACGGTCGGCGCGCCGTGGCAGGGCCGGGCCACCAGCCCGGTGACGTGGGACGAGCGCCCCGGCGCGAACATCCTCAAGGGGCGCGAGATGACGTGGATCCGTCTCGAGCGCTACTTCGAGGGGGGCGAGGACGGCAGCAGCGACTTCGAGACGCGCTTCGTCCCGATGCTCTGCCAGCACTGCGGGAACGCCCCCTGCGAGCCGGTGTGCCCCGTGTACGCCACCTACCACTCGCCGGACGGCCTGAACGTGCAGGTGTACAACCGGTGCGTCGGGACCCGCTACTGCTCCAACAACTGCCCGTACAAGGTCCGCTACTTCAACTGGTTCGGCTACGGCGAGCCGGACCGCCGGCAGTACGCCTGGCCGGAGCCGCTCAACTGGCAGCTCAACCCGGACGTCACCGTCCGCGGCAAGGGCGTCATGGAGAAGTGCACCTTCTGCGTGCAGCGCATCCGCGAGGCCGAACACCGCGCCCGGCTGGAGGGGCGCGCCGTCCGGGCCGACGAGTTCACGACCGCCTGCGCGCAGGCCTGCCCGTCGCGCGCCATCACCTTCGGTGACGCGGCCGACGCGTCGTGGTCGGTGGCGCAGCTGGCGGTGGACCGGCGTGCCTACCACGTCTTCGAAGAGCTGAACACCTACACCGCGGTGGTCTACTTGAAGAAGGTCATCCATCCGGCGCCGGCCGCGCCGGCCCAGGCGTAGGGGGCGACGTGGCCAGCCTGGCATATCCCGAGGGACGGCGACCGAACATCCCGTCGGCCAACGTCCAGCTCCCGGCCGTCCGGGACTACGAGCAGGTCGACAACGAGATCACCGCGACGCTGCGACCCACCGGGCCGTGGTTCGCCGGCCTCGCGCTCGCCGTCGTCTGCATGCTCATCGGCGCCGCCGCCTGGACCTACCAGATCTACTGGGGGCTCGGGCAGGCGGGCTACACGCCGCCGGTCATGTGGGGCGTGTACATCATCACCTTCGTGTTCTGGGTCGGTATCGGCCACGCGGGCACGCTGATCTCCGCCATCCTCTACCTCTTCCGCGCCGGCTTCCGCACGTCGATCTACCGATGTGCCGAGGCCATGACGGTGTTCGCCATCATGACGGCGGGCCTCTTCCCGATCATCCACATCGGGCGGCCGTGGAAGTTCTACTGGCTCATCCCCTACCCGAACTGGCGGCTCATCTGGCCGCAGTTCAAGAGCCCGCTGGTGTGGGACGTGTTCGCCATCTCCACGTACCTCACCGTCTCGGCCACCTTCTTCTTCATCGGGCTCATCCCGGACATCGCGGTCCTGCGTGATCGGGAGACGAACCCGGTGCGCAAGCGGATCCTCGCCTTCCTCTCCCTCGGCTGGCGCAACAGCGAGCGGGAGTGGCGGCACTTCGCGCGCGCGTACCTCTTCCTGGCCGCCTTCAGCACGCCGCTGGTGCTCTCGGTGCACTCGGTCGTGTCGCTCGACTTCGCGTCCGCCATCGTGCCCGGCTGGCACACCACGGTCTTCCCGCCCTACTTCGTGGCCGGCGCCATCTACTCGGGCATCGGGATGGTCTTCACGATCATCATCCCGATCCGGAAGTGGTTCAAGCTGGAGCACTACATCACCCTCAACCATCTCGACGCGGCGGCCAAGATGTGCCTGTTCACGTCGATGGTCGTGGGGCTCGCCTACCTCTCCGAGTTCTGGGTGGCCTGGTACAGCGGCAACCAGTACGAGCAGCGGTACTTCTGGAACCGCGTCTTCGGTGAGTGGTGGTGGAGCGCGTGGATCCTGCTGCTCTGCAACATGGTCCTGCCGCTCAGCCTCTACTCGCAGCGACTGCGGCGGAACACCACCTGGCTGTTCATCCTCTCGCTGTTCATCAACCTCGGCATGTGGTACGAGCGGTTCGTGATCGTCGTGCCGTCGCTCTCGCACGAGTACGAGCCGTGGCAGTGGACGTTCTACATGCCGAGCTGGGTGGACGTCTCCCTCCTCGTCGGCAGCTTCGGCTGGTTCTTCATGTGGTTCCTGCTCTTCGTGAAGCAGCTGCCCGTGCTGGCCGTCGCCGAGATCAAGGAGATCGTCCCGCCGAAGATGCGCGCCTACGGCGGCGTGGGCCACCACGTGGCCGCCGAGGCGCACGCGCCAGCGTTGCAGGGAGGGCACGACTGATGGCTGGCATCCTCGCTTCGTATCGCGAGCTGGACAGCACGGTGCACGCGATCGAGGAGCTGAAGAAGCAGAACTTCCGCGACATCGACGTCTACTCGCCGGTGCCGCGCCACGAGCTCGAGCACGCCGTGAACCCGCCGATCAGCCCGGTGCGCGTCTTCACGCTCATCGGCGGCCTGCTGGGGGCGACGTTCGGCTACTGGATCGCGATCTGGACCTCCGACTACTGGCCGCTGGTCGTCGGCGGGAAGGCGATCGCGAGCTGGATCCCGTACACGATCATCGGCTTCGAGCTGTTCGTGCTCATCGGCTC
Organism: Gemmatimonadaceae bacterium; assembly: GCA_035761165.1. Taxonomy (GTDB): domain Bacteria; phylum Gemmatimonadota; class Gemmatimonadetes; order Gemmatimonadales; family Gemmatimonadaceae; genus CALCHX01. Next base: position 16,219 of record DASTRO010000237.1, read on the forward strand.
GCTCGCCACCGTGGCGGGCATGTTCGTCCACTCGCGCCTGCCCAAGCTGACGATGACGGTCGGCTACGACCCACGCTTCTCCCACGCCGACTACGGCGTCTTCGTACGGTGCCCCCCCGAGCGCGCCGCGGCCGCCGAGGCGGTGCTGCGCCAGCAGAACCCGCTGGAGGTGCGCAGTGAGCGCTGAGTCCGTCCTCGCCCGCGCACTCCGGCTCGCCGCGCCGGCCGTGCTGCTGCTCTCGCTCGGCGCCTGCGACTGGTTCACCGACTTCGAGGACCAGCCGCGCATCGAGCCGTGGGAGTCGTTCGCGCTGCACGACAGCACCGGCCGGCTCGACTCGGCCGCGGCGGCCAAGGTGGCCTACCGCGGCCAGCCGCAGTACTCGGTGCCGATCACCGGCTCGGTGATGCCCGCCATGGTCGTCTCGTACACCCCGGGCATCGCGCAGCTCGACTCGATGGCCGCGCTGCTGACGAACCCGGTGGCGCCGGACGCCCGCTCGCTCGAGAACGGGCGCAAGTACTACGAGGTCAACTGCGCCGTCTGCCACGGCGTGGCCGGCGACGGCAAGGGTCCGGCGTCGCTCTACGGCCTGCCCGTGCCGTCGCTGCTCACCCCGCAGGCCCAGGGCTACGCCGACGGCTACCTGTTCGGCATCATCCGCAACGGCCGCGGCCTGATGCCGACCTACAACCGCATCGAGGAGATGGATCGCTGGGACGTGGTGAACTACGTGCGCGGCCTGCAGGGCCGCTACGCGGTGGAGACCGGGCCGCTCGGCCTCCCGGGTGAGACGGGGCGCACGGTGCCCGGCTACACGCGTACCGCGCCGACGCGACCGGCGCCGATGCGGCCGTGGTCCGGCACCGCCGAGCCGACCGGCGCGCCGGGTGCGGCGCCCGCCGCCGGCGTGACACCCACCGGCGCGGACTCGGCCACCGCCGCGCCGCCGGCCACCACTCCGCCCACCCCCGCCCAGCCGGGAGCGCGTCACTGATGGCCTCCGTCTATCACTACCCCCCGCGCGAGGAGCTCCTCCGCAGCGTCGCCGGACCCACCCCGCGTGGCGCAAAGCTCGGCAGCATCGTGCTCGCCGTGCTCGGGCTCGTCGTCTTCGTGGCCGGCCTCTTCCTCGCCCCCGACCGGGCGTGGCGGGCCGCGCACTTCAACTGGCTCTTCTTCACCACCGTCTCCTCGGCCGGCGTGATGTTCGTCGGCGTGCAGCGTATCACGACCGCCCGCTGGTCGCGGCCCGTCGCGCGCTTCCTCGAGGGGTACGTCGCCTGGCTCCCGGTGGCGTGGATCATCCTCCTGCTCATCGTCACGGTGGGGCAGAGCCACGTCTTCACCTGGACCCACGAGACGCCGCCGGTCCCGGAGAAGCGCTTCTACTTCGGGGAAGGCTTCTTCCTGCTGCGCGTCCTCGGCGTCTACACGCTGATCACGCTGATCAGCCTGTGGTACGTCTGGACCTCGGTACGCCTCGACGTCGGCGTCGTGCCGGAGGCCGGGGCGGGCTGGGCGCGCGGGCTGCGCGAGCGCATGCGGCGCGGCTTCGGCGAGGAGCGCCGCGAGCTCCACTCCACGCACTCGCTGCAGGGCAAGCTCGCCGTCTTCCTCGTGATCCTCTTCGCCTACGGCTGGGAGAGCCTGTCGTTCGACCTCTCCATGAGCCTGTCGCTGCACTTCCAGAGCACGATGTACGGCTGGCAGTTCTTCATGGGCGGCTTCCTCGGCATGCTGGCGATGTGGAACCTGATCACCCGGTGGTGGGACCGTCACTACCACCTGGGGCATCTGGTCACCGAGACCACGTACCACGACCTCGGGAAGCTCTGCTTCGCCTTCGCCGCCTTCTGGGGCTATCTGACGTTCGGGCAGTACATCATCATCTGGTACGGCAACCTCCCCGAGGAGACGCACTTCTTCCATCTGCGCCTCATCCATCCGTGGGTGTGGCTCACGACGGCCGTCGGCGTCCTCATGTTCGTCGTCCCCTTCTTCGGCCTGATGGGGAAGAAGCCGAAGATCTGGGCGCCGTGGATGATCGGCGTCGCCATCTGCGTCACGGTGGGCCTCTGGCTGCACCGCTACATCGAGGTCTACCCGTCGACCTACGGCGAGATCGCCGACCTGCCGTTCGGCATCTGGGAGATCGGCGTGACGCTCGGCTTCCTCGGGCTGTGGGGGCTCTGCTATCTGGCCTTCATGGACGCCTTCCCGCGCCTGCGCATCGTGATGATGTCGTCGCCCTACCGCGACGAGGTGCAGGTGCCCGTGGACCCGAAGACGATGGAGCCGCTGCCGGCGCACGAGTAGGGAAGGGAATCAGGAACAGGGGACCAGGCAACGGGGAGCAGGGCACCGCGGCGTGTCCCTGCTCCCCGTTGCCCATTCTTCTGGTTCCTGGTTCCCAGGTTCCTCTCCCGTCAGCCGTCCAGCAACTTCTCCAGCCCTGCCAGCGGCATCGCCCCCGCCTGCCGACGCCGCTCGCGCCCGTGCTCGAAGACGATCGAGGTGGGGATGCCGCGGATGTCGAAGCGCTGGGCGGTGGCGGGGCTCTGGTCGGTGTTCAGCTTGGCCACCAGGGCGCGGCCCTGCACCCTCGCCGCCAGCTGGTCCACGGCCGGCGCCATCGCCTTACAGGGGCCGCACCAGTCCGCGTAGAAGTCCACCAGGATCGGCACGTCGGCCGACTCCACGGTGCGCGCGAACGTCTCGTCGTCCAGCGTGATCGGCCGGTCGAGCAGCATCGGGCGCCCACACTTGCCGCACTTCGGCCGGTCGGCGGCGCGGGCGACGTCGATGCGGTTCCAGGCGAGACAGAAAGGGCAGCGCAGCGTGGCGCTCCGCTTGGCGGTGGCTGACGTGGTCATCCTCACTCCCTCGATGCGGCGGGTGGTGGTTATACTTCGGCTCCGTCGGGGCGGTAGCTCAGCTGGGAGAGCACCTGCTTTGCAAGCAGGGGGTCACGGGTTCGAGCCCCGTCCGCTCCATTCGGTCCGCCGGACTCGCGTTCCCGGCCGCTTCCGTGCACGCCCCGCGCCGACGCCATCGGGCGACCCTGCCTGGGCAGCGGTGCGGGGCGTGCGTGCTTGGCGCCCCCGGCGCCGCCCTCCCTCCAACCCGCTCTGTCGATGAGCATCACCGACGCCGCCACCCGTCCGCCCATGGCCGGCGAGCCCGCGCCCGACCTCAGCCTCCCGGCCACGGACGGCAGCACGGTCACCCTCTCCGCGCTGCGCGGGCGCGAGACCGTGCTCCTCGCCTTCTTTCCGCTCGCCTTCACGAGCACCTGCACGGCGGAGCTCTGCGCCTTCACGGAGGATTACGACGCCTTCGCCGCGAAGGGCGTCCGCGTCCTGCCGATCAGCGTCGACTCGGTCGCGACGCTGCGGGAGTACAAGGCCAAGTACGGGCTGCGGGCGGAGCTCCTCAGCGACTTCCACCGCGAGGCGTCGCGGGCCTACGGGGTGCTGATCCCGGAGCGCTTCTACAGCAACCGCGCCTACTTCCTCGTCGATCCGCAGGGCGTGGTGCGCTGGAGCCACGTCGAGGCGAACCCCAGTGCCCGCCGCGAGAACGCGGAGATCCTCGCCGCCATCGACCGGCTGGCCTGAGCGCGGCGGGAGCGCCCGCCGCGCTCGAGCGTCCGTCAGGCGCCCGCCGTCACCGCGGCCTTCTCGGCCGGTCGGGACGCCTTCGCGCTCCCCTCGCGCGACCGGGCGCCGTTCTGGATGGCCGCCGGCTCCTCGCCGCCGCCGATCTGGATCCGGCGCGGCTGCGGCCGCTGGGGCTTCGGGACGTGGATCGCCAGCACGCCGTTGCGGAAGTCGGCCGTGATCCGCTCCTCTTCCACGCCCTGCGGGAGCTGGAAGGCCCGCACGAACGAGCCGTAGCTCCGCTCGACGATGTGGTAGCGGTCCTCCTCTCCCTCCTTGCGCTGGGTCCGGCGCTTCTCGCCGCGGACGGTGAGTACGCCGTTATCCGCCGTGACGTCCACCTGGTCGGGCTCCAGCCCCGGCAACTCCAGCTCGAACGTGTACCCGTCCGCACTCTCGCGCACGTCGGCCGCCGGCAGCCAGCTGCGCCGGTCGCTGGTGGCGCCGAAGGTGTCCTCGAACAGCCGGTCGATCTCGTGGCGCAGTGAGAAGACGGGCGACGTGTTCGCGGTCCGATACAGCATGTTCGCTCTCCTCCTCGTGGTTGGGGTGGGCGGGGTGACGATGATCGCCGGCGCCGTGTGGCGGCCGGTGCTCCCGCGAGTGGCAACCGCCGTTCCCGCTCCAGCCTGCCGACGGTGCGCGCTCGCGTGTCACGGCGGCAAGCCGGCGGTCGTTCTGACAGCGTGACCTTCGCTATTCTTCGGCGGTCCTCCTGACGGCGCTCCGTCATATCAGGCGCGGCCTCGCGCCCGCTTCGTGCTTCCCTCGCTCCCGGTAGTGGCCCCACCTCTCGACCCCTCCGTGCTCGACGCACCGGCCGATGTGCCGGTGGGGCTGCGTGCCATGGCCGACGCCGCGGCGCTCCTCGCCACCACCGAGCCGCTCGAGGCGGCGCTCCCCGCCGTGCTCGCGGCCCTCGCGCCCGCCTGGGGCGGTGGCCACTGCTCCGTCTGGCTCCGCCACCCTGACGGGCTGCGGCTCGCCGCCGGCGACGCGCACGGCCTGGAGCCCCGGCGGGTGGCCGCGTGGCTCCAGGCGCTCGCCCCCGACGGCACCGCGCCGGCGGCGCCGGACGCCGATCCGCGCCCGCTCCTCGCGCCGCTCGCCGTCACCGGCCACACCTACGGCGCCCTCGCCCTCGTCCCGGGGCGGGCGCTCGGGGCCGCCGACCGCCTCCTCTTCACCACCCTCGCCAACCTGCTCGCGCCGGCCGTCGCGCACGCCGAGCGGCGCCGGCGGCTGGAGAGCGAGGTGGCCAGCCGCACCCGCCAGATCGACGAGGAGCGCCGCTTCACCGAGCGCATCATCGACTCGCTCCCCTTCGGCCTCTACGTCATCGACCGCGACTTCCGCATCCAGGTGTGGAACCGCAAGCGCGAGACGGGGCTCCAGGGCGTCTCGCGCGAGGAGGCCATCGGCCGCACGATCTACGAGATCCTGCACCGCCAGCCCGCCGCCATGCTGCGCCGCGAGTTCGAGGACGTCTTCGCCACCGGCCGCGTGCAGCACTTCTCCATGGAGTCCAACTCCACGGGCGAGCTGCGCTACTACCGGATCACCAAGATCCCCATGCGCGCCGACGACGGGGCCGTCACGCACGTCATCACGGTCGGCGAGGACGTCACCGACTGGCGGGAGGCGCAGGAGCGCTTCGCGCAGGCGGAGAAGCTGGCCGCCATCGGGCAGCTGGCGGCCGGTGTGATGCACGAGATCAACAACCCGCTGGCGACGATCGCCGCGTGCGCCGAGAGCCTGGGCCTCGCGCTCGACGATCTGCGCGCCGCCGGCGCCGCCGTGCCGCCCGAGAGCACGGAGTACCTGCGCATCGTCGAGGGCGAGGTGCAGCGCAGCAAGCGCATCGTGGACCGGCTGCTCGAGTTCAGCCGCCCCAAGCCGCTGGCGCCGGAGCCGGTGGACCTCAACGCCACCGTCGAGCAGACGCTCTTCCTGCTCAAGCACCACTCACGCTTCAAGCGCTTCACGGTCGCCGTCGACCTCGCCGAGCCGGCGCCGGTGGCGCGCGGGAACGGCGAGCAGCTGGTGCAGGTGCTGATGGCCCTCCTCATCAACGCCATGGACGCGATGGAGGACCCAGGGCGCATCGACCTGCGTACGGTGGGCCGACGCGCCGGCGGCGAGGTCGCGATCGAGGTCCGCGACCACGGCCACGGCATCCCGCGCGGCCAGCTGTCCAAGGTCTTCGAGCCGTTCTACACCACCAAGGCGCCGGGACGGGGGACCGGCCTCGGGCTGTCGATCTGCTACGGCATCGTGGCCGAGCACGGCGGCCGGATCGAGGTGGACAGCGTCGTCGGCGAGGGCAGCAGCTTCCGCATCCTGCTCCCGGCGGGCGACGCGTGAGCGCGCCCGCCGCCCGCGTGTTGCTGGCCGAGGACGAGGAGCACCTCGGGACGATCCTCGAGGGCTTCCTGCAGGCGCGCGGGCATCGCGTGCATCGCGTCACCGACGGCCGCGCGGCGCTGGACGCGCTGCGGGCCGCCGACTTCGACGTGGCGCTGCTCGACGTCATGATGCCGGAGCTGGACGGGCTCGACGTGCTGCGCGGCCTGGCGGCGCTCGACGACGCGCCCGAGGCGATCGTCATGACGGGCAACGGCACGGCGGACGTCGCCGTGACCGCGCTCCAGCTGGGTGCCTACGATCACCTGCCGAAGCCGTATCGCATGGCCGAGGTGGACCTCGTGGTGCGACGTGCCGCGGAGAAGCGTCGACTGCGCCGCGAGGTCGCCGCGCTGCGCGCCCGGCTCGACGCGGTGCCCGCCGACGACGTGGCCGTCACGCGCCATCCGCCCCTCGTCGCAGCCCTCGCCGCGGCCCGCCGGGCCACCCCCGGCGTGCCGATCGTCCTCCAGGGCGAGCCGGGGAGCGGTCGCTGCGGCCTCGCCCGCTGGCTGCACGCGCAGTCCGGTCGCGGCCCGGACGCGCTGCGCGAGGTGCGCTGTGCCGGCGATGCGCGCCGCGACGCCGCCGTGCTGCTCGGCGCCGGCGACGGCACGGCGGACGCGCTCGCGGCGCGCATCGCGGCGAACGGCGCGCTGGCCGCACTGGACGGCATCTCGGTGCTCGTGCACGACGCCCACCGCCTCACGCCCGCCGTTCGCGCCGCCGTGCTCGAGCGGCTCCGGACCACCGATGCCGCGCCCGACGACGGCCCACCGCGGCCGCGCTGCTATCTGACCGTCGCGAGCGACCCGGACGTCGTGGTGGCGTGGCCTGGCGTGCGGGTCGTCGTGCCGCCGCTGCGGGACCGGGTGGTGGACGTGCGACCGCTCGCCGAGCATCTTCTGCGCGACGGGGCGCGGCGGCAGGCCACCACGCCGCCGGTGCTCGACGACGACGCCGTCGCCTGGCTGGAGCGCCAGCCCTGGCCGGGGAACGTCGCCGAGCTGCGCCTCGTGCTGGAGCTGGCCCTGCTGCGCGCGCGGGACGGCCGGCTCACCGGCGCCGTGCTCGAGCGCTCGGCCGCTCCCGCGGTCCATCACCCCCCACTACCGACGACGGCATGAAGGCGCTGGTGATCGAGGACGACCCGACCGTGGGGCAGTTCGTCAAGCGCGGCCTGGAGGAGCAGCGGTGGCAGGTGGACCTGGTCACCGACGGCGAGGAGGGGGAGCAGGCGGCGCTGCGCGAGGTCTACGACCTGATCATCCTCGACATGCGCCTGCCGCGCCGCCCCGGGCTGGACGTGCTCCGCAACCTCCGCGCGCGCGGCTTCCAGGGCCCCGTGCTCGTGCTCACGGCGCAGGACGCGGTGGACGCCAAGGTGACGACGCTGCGCGCCGGCGCGGACGACTACGTCACCAAGCCCTTCGCCTTCGAGGAGCTGCTGGCGCGCGTCGAGGTGCTGTCGCGGCGCCCGCGCGCCATGGCGCCGCCGGTGCTGCGCGTCGGCGACCTGGAGCTCGACCAGGCCACGCGCGAGGTGCGCCGCGGCGGCGTGCCGGTGGAGCTCACGCCCAAGGAGTACGCCGTCCTCGAATACCTCATGCGCCACGCCGGCCGCGTGATGAGCCGGACGTTGATCACCGAGTACGTCTGGGGGTATCACTTCGATCCGGGCACGAACATCGTGGACGTGGTGATCAACCACCTGCGCAAGAAGCTCGACAACGATCCCGACCAGCGCCTCATCAACACCGTCCGCGGTGTCGGCTACGTCATCCGCGCCGACAACGGACGCGGCTAGGTCGGCGCGCCGGCACCACCGGGGGCCCCGCCACGCGCGGGGCCGGGGGCTCAGGCCATGATCAGCGTACGCACCAAGCTCACCGTCGCCTACGCGGCCGCCCTCGTGGCGACGATCCTCGTCTTCGGCGCGGCCCTCAGCCTCGCCAAGACGGCCACGACGGAGGAGTTCGTCCGCCGCAGCGCGTTCGCGCAGGCCGAGCTCGTCGCCCGGGTGCTCAAGCAGGCCTCCGAGGAGCCCGGCGAGATGATCTCGCACGAGGACTCCCTCCGCCCCAAGCTGGCGGACGCGATCGGCTCCCGCCTCACCCCGCTGCCCGACTACGTCTTCGTCCTCGCCGAGGACGGACGCGTCCTCTACAACTCGCCGGCCGCCTCGGCCCTCACCCTCGTGGACCCGGTGCTCCTCGTCGGCAAGAGCGAGGAGGAGCTCTATCCGCTGCGGCTCGAGGCCTACGAGAAGTACGAGCGGCTGGTGCGGTACGGCCGCGCGCTCGCCGAACCGTCGCTCTCCGGTGAGGTGCAGATCGACGGGAGCGACGTCCTCGTCGTCGCCCGGCTGCTGCGCGACCCATCCATCCCGGTGGAGCGCGTCGTCGTCGGCGTCCCGCTCGACTGGCAGGTGGCCCAGGCCCGTCGCGAGCTGCTCGGCACGATGCTCGTGGTGGCGCCGCTGCTCATCGCCTTCTCCATCGGCATCGCCTACGTCATCGCCGGCCAGACCTTCCGGCCGGTGGAACGGCTGATGACGCAGCTCGAGGCGATCACCGACGGCCGCAGCCTGCACCGCCGTCTCCCGGTGGATGACAGCGGCGACGAGATCGCGCGGCTGACGGCGACGCTGAACGCCATGCTCGGGCGCCTGGAGAACTACTTCGGCGCGCTGCGCCGCTTCACCGCGGACGCCAGCCACGAGCTGAAGACGCCGCTCACCGTGCTGCGCGCCGACGTGGAGCGCGCCATGAACAGCAGCACGCCGGCCGCC
>DASTRO010000238.1:0-88228 GCA_035761165.1 Gemmatimonadaceae bacterium
TCGCGCAGCCTCGCCCTCCTCTTCCTCCCCGCTGCCCTCGCGGCCATCGCCCTCGCCACCCTCACCCCCGGCGAGCCCGGCCCGCACGTTTTCCCCCTCACCTGCCTCGTCTGCGGCCCCGCTGGCGGCGCCGATGTCGCCCGGAACGTCCTCCTCTTCCTCCCCTTCGGCGCGGCGCTCGCCCTCCGCTCCACCCGTCTCCGCACCGCCCTCGCCCTCTCCCTCGCCCTCACGCTCCTCGTCGAGAGTGCCCAGCTCTGGGTCGTCCCCGGCCGCGACCCCACTCTCAGCGACGTCCTCGCCAACACCCTCGGCGGCCTGCTCGGCTACCTGATCGCCGCCCACGCCCCGCTCTGGCTCCAGCCGACGCGCCGCCAGGCCCGCCGCCTCGTGACCGCCGGCGCGCTTCTCTGGCTTGCCCAGCTCGCCCTCACCGCCGCCGGGCTGCAGTGGGCGCCGCCGCCGGCCCCGTACGTCGAGAACGTCCTTCCTCCCGTCGGCGCCCAGATGCGGGCGTTCGAGGGGGAGCTGCTCGGCCGCTGGGTGGACGGGACGCCGAGTGGCACCGGGTTCGGCGGCGCGGCGGTCGAGGCCGGGCTGGCGCGCGGGCAGCTCGCCGTGCGCGCGACCGTGCGCCCTGCCTATCCTCCCGGCATGCTCCGGCCGCTCGTCGTCTACTTCTCCCGTGCCTGGGAGCCGGTGCTCGTGTTCGGGCAGCAGGGGCGCGACCTCGTCTTCCGGGCACGCACGCGGAGCCAGGAGGCGCACCTGGGCGGGCCGACCTTCCGGCTCGCGGACGTCTTCCCGCCCCTGGACTCGCTGCCGGGTGGGCGCTCGTCGGGCGATGATCCCATCACCGTCGCGGCGAGCGTGGATGGGCCCGCCGTCCGACTCTCGGGCAGTGTGCGGGGTGCCGCGGCCCGCGCCGCGACGCTGGAGCGCCGCCTCTCCCTCGGGTGGGCGTTCGTCGTCCCCGACCTCGCGCCGGCCCGGCGCATCGGGCCCCTCCTCGGGGCACTCTGGCTGGCCGGACCGCTGCTCCCGCTGGCCTTCTGGGCCCGGCAGGCGGCGCCGCCCGGTCCTCGTGGCGCGCTGATCGGCGCCATCGCCACCGCGGTCGGAGCCGCGGCCGCCGTATGGGGGGTGAGCGCCGCCACGGGACTCACGGTTGGCGCGACCGAGACGGTGGCCGCGGCGCTCGCCATCCTGCTCGGTATCGTGCTCGGCGCGCGCCGACGGCGCCCGGCCACCTGACGGCACGCCGCGCGCTCGGCGCGTGGCCGCTCCGGGCGTCCTCGCTCACTCCCCGCCCGCTCACCCCCACGCCGGTCGCAGGTCGCCCCGCATGACGTGGTGCCACGCCTGCCAGTACATCAGCACCTCGAGCGCAGCCTCGTCCACCGGCCCGGCGGCCACCTCCGCCCGCCGCCGCCGGATCCAGTCCGCGTTCAGCCGCGGGTCGTCGAGCGACGCCTCGGCGAGCGCGACGTCGAGGAAGCGCGACCGCTCCCACGTGAACGGCCCCGGGAGCCCGGCCGACCGGAGCAGACGCGCGACCTTCGGCCGCTGGGCGAAGCGCTGTACCGCGGCGCGCGCCCGTTGCGCGTGGTACAGCCCTGCCCCGCCGCGCCCCGGCAGCAGCGTCGAGCCCGTGGCGATCGGGACCCGAAGCCCGTCGGGCGCCAGACGCTCGAACACTGCCCGGTAGAGCCGCTTGCCGAACCGCGCCCGCGGGTCGGCGCGGGCGACCGCCTCCCAGAAGCGCCGCGACATCCCCGGCGTCAGCGCCAGCGTCACCGTCTCGTACACCTGATACGGGTTGACGCCGGTGCGGAAGCGTGAGCGGTTGAGCACGCTGAATCGCCAGACGCCGTCCGGATCGTCCGCGAACTGCGTCCGCTCCGCGGCCAGCAGCGCCTCGTACTCCGCCTCCATGCGGTCGGCCCACTCCCGCGCGAAGACCAGTCGGGCCGCCTCGCGATACTGGCCTCGGGCACGGGCCCGCGCGTCGAGGTAGGGCGCGAACCCGCCCTCGCCGTACTCGAACTTGAGCGCAGGATCGAGAAGCAGCCCCTCCCAGACCCCCCGCCGCTCCGGCGCGACCGCGGCGGCGACGTTCGGGATGAAGAGCTGGTACGACGGCGTGGCGACCTCGTTGCGCTCGAGGAAGTCGAGGTACGCCGCCGAGCCGAAGAAGTCGGCTCGTGCCGGCACCCGGCGCACGGGGAGCCCGAGCACCCGCGCGAACGCCTCCGCGAAGTGGGCGTCCGCGTCCGCGTTCTCGTCCGGGTGGCTCTGCACGATGGCGCGGGGGCGCAGCCCGAGGTCACGGCAGAGGCAGAGGATGAGCCGCGAGTCGAAGCCGCCGCTCAAGAGGATCGACGCATCCGGGTACGCCGCCGCGTAGGCGCCGACGTCGGCGCGCACCGCCTCGCCGATGGCGTCGCGGAGCGACGGCGAGTCGGGCAGTCCTTCGGTCGACGGCCACGCCCAGGTGGGGCACGCACGCTGCGCACGTCCCGGCCCGAACACCATCGCCGTGGCCGCTGGCACGCGCTCGGCGCCGGCGAGCAGGCTGCGCGGCCCGATCTGGTGCCCGAAGAGGAGCATCGCTCCCCACGCCCCGGCGTCGGCCTCGATCGGGAGCGCGCCGGCACGCGCGAACGCCTTCACCTCGGACGCGAACACCGTCGCCCCGGCGGCTGTCGCCCGGTACAGCGGCTGCATGCCGAGGAAATCCGTGACCAGCGCCAGCTCACCCCGACGTTGACTCCACCACAGCGCCACGAATGCGCCATCGAGCGCGCCCAGCCGGGACATCGTGTCGGCCGGCTCGTCACCGGCGAGCGCACCGGTCACCAGCGGATCCGATGCCCGCACTGGACCGGCTCCCGGCCCGCCAGTCCTGAGCGGCAGCCCGGCGAAGGCGAGGAAGCTGCCGTCCGCACCCTCCCATGCGAGCCAGGTGGTCGGCGATTCGTCGGGGCGGCCGAGCAGGCCGAGGCAGCCGAGTGTGAAGGGGAGCACTCGGGTGGCGCATTCCGCCTCGTGCCGCTGCGCTTCCAGCATGTCGCTGGTGAGCCGCCGGGCGGTGGTGGCATCGTCGCTCAGCGTGAGGGCGATCTTCACGGCGGCAGGATCTGGTGGAGTGGCACGCCAGGTGCTGGATGAGCTTGCTGCGCGATGTGTACGGGCGGCGGAACGGCTCGTGCACACGGGCCACGAATACTGCGCCGGCGGTCCACCGCATGGAACCGCCCGGCGCCGTATGGCGAGCCCGACGTCCGCTCGTTACCATTGGCGCGCCGACGGCGTGGCCAATCTCCACCTGGCGACCCTCACGACACCCCATGACCCTGGCGCACGTCGGTCCCGCACAGGCCATCCCGGAGCGCCGCCCCGCCCCCGCGCGGTCCGGACCGGCTCCTGGCCAGTGGCCGCCCGTGCTGGTGCTCACATGGAACGGCACACGTCCCGCCGCGAAGGGCACCCCGACATGCCTGCTGGGTGGCGAGCGGGGCCTGGATGACCGCGTTGCCGCCGGGATCCATGCCCTCTGGCACTGGGACGGCTCGCGACTCGAGGCGAGCACCGATCTCTTCGGCTTCCAGCCGCTCTTCTACGCGGTCAGCGGCACGACGCTCTGGCTCTCGCCCTCCATCCCCGAGCTGGTCCGCCAGGGCGCACCGACGGAGCTCGACGACGCGGCACTGGCCGTCTTCCTCCGGCTCGGCACCTTCCTCGGCGAGGACACCCCGTTCCGCCACGTGCGCGCGGTGCCGCCGGCGGCGCGGCTCACCTGGGAGGCCGGGCGCCTGCGCGTCGAGGGGGCACGCACCCAGCCGGCGCGTCGCGACCTGCGCCGCGACGCGGCCATCGACGGCTACGTCGAGGTGTTCCGCGCCGCGGTCGCGCGCCATCCGGTCGACCCGGCGCGGACGCTCGTGCCGCTCTCCGGCGGGCGCGACTCGCGCCACATCCTGCTGGAGCTGCACGCGGCCGGTGTGCGCGTGCCCTGCGTGACGGTGCAGCCCGCCCCGCCCAAGTCCGACGAGGACGTCCGTGTGGCGGCGGCGGTGGCGGCGGCGGTGGGGGTACCGCACACGGTGCTCGAGACGACGCAGGACCGCTTCGCCGACGAGATGGAGAAGAATCTCCGCACGAGTCTGTGCGTCCAGGAGCACTTCTGGGTGATGCCGCTCGTGCGCCACGTGACGGGGCGCGACCTGGTGCTCTACGACGGCATCGCCGGCGACACGCTGAGCGAGGCGAAGTACATGAACGCGCACCGGCTGGGGCGCTTCCGACGGAACGAGCTGCGCCAGCTGGCCGAGGAGGAGCTGGAGACCGAGGGCTACCTGCCGCTGCTCCTGCGCCGGGAGATGTACCAGCGCCTCGCGCGCGGCCTGGCGCTGGAGCGGCTGGAGGCCGAGCTGCGCACGCACGTGGACGCGCCGAACCCGGTGGGCTCGTACCGCTTCTGGAACCGGACGCGCCGCGCGGTGGCCCCCGCCCCGTTCGCGCTGCTCGCGCCGGTGGCCACCGTCCGTGCCCCCTTCCTGGATCCCGAAGTGTACGACTTCCTGGCATCGCTGCCGGGCGAGCTGTTGGTGGACCGCACCTTCCACAGCACGGCGATCGCGCGGGCGTATCCGGCGTTCGCGCGGCTGCCGTACGAGGATCCCCAGGCCCCGCCGCGCCCGGCCGCGGCGCACCTGCGGCAGTTCGGGATCGCGACGCTCCGGCGGGAAGTGCTCCGTCCCGTGCGGTCGCGGGAGCAGCGCATGCGCAGCCTGCTCCGACACGGGCCATACACGGCGCGCCTCGCGGCGCTGCTCGCGGCGCCCGGACACGTCGAGAACGCCGGGTCGCTGGCCACCCTGGGCCTCTATCTGTCGCAGCTCGAGCAGCTCGTCATCCAGGCTTGACGCCGTCCGCGTCTCACCTCACACCATTGGGTGCCATGCCCGTCGTCCCCGTTCCGAAGCCCCCATGTCGCCGCTGACCGACACGATGCCCTCGATCACGCCCGCCGCCGGCGGAGGACGCCTGCTCGTCCGCCGCTCGACCGCCGAGCGGCGCTCCTGGGCCGGCGAGCTCGCGCTGGCCGTCCGCGAGGTGTGGGAGTCGCGGGAGCTGGTGGGGCAGCTCGTGCTGCGCGACGTGCGCGTGCGCTACCACCAGGCGGTCATGGGCTTCGCCTGGGCGCTCTTCATGCCGCTCCTCATCGTGCTCTCCGGCACGCTGGTGCGCGTCGCCATGGCCACCGTATCGGGCAACGCGCTGGCGCCCCAGGTCCTCGGCTCCACGGCCGTGAAGGGGATCATGTGGGCGTTCTTCGCGGGCGCCCTCGGCACGGGCACCCAGAGCCTGCTCGCCAACAAGCAGCTCTTCACGAAGCTCTACTTCCCCCGCGAGGTGCTGCCGCTGGCGGCCGTGCTCGCGCAGTGCGTGGATACGGCCATCGGCGGCACCGCGCTGGCGCTGCTGCTCCCCTTCCTCGGCGGGGCGCTGACGCCGGCGCTGCTCTGGGTGCCGCTCCTCGTCGCGCTGATGTTCGTGTTCACGCTCGGCGTCTGCCTGTTCACCAGCTGCGCCAACCTCTTCTTCCGTGACGTGAAGTACATCGTGCAGGTGCTACTCACCTTCGGCATCTTCCTGACGCCGGTGTTCTTCGAGCCGGTCATGCTCGGCCCGGTGGGCGGGCGGCTGCTGATGCTCAGCCCCATCTCGCCGATGATCGAGGGGATGCGGCTCGTCGTCATCGAGGGGCATGACCTGCTGCGCCCGCTGGTGGTGGCCAACGCCAAGGGCGTCGAGGTGCTCAGCTGGACGCCGTGGTACCTGCTCTACTCGGCGGCCTGGGCGCTCGGCGGGCTCGCCGTCAGCATGCGGATCTTCCGCCGCTCGGCGGTGGTCTTCGCGGAGTACGCCTGATGCCGACGCCTGGCATCAAGGTGGAGGGCGTCTGGAAGAAGTTCCGGCGCGGTGACGTCCACGACAGTCTGCGCGACCTCGTCCCGGCCCTCGCCCGCCGGCTGGTGGGCCGCCGTCGCCCGGCCGACGTGCTGGCCGCGCGCGAGTTCTGGGCGCTCAGCGACGTCTCGTTCGACGTGGAGCCGGGTGAGGCGCTCGGCGTCATCGGCCACAACGGCGCCGGCAAGTCGACGCTGCTCAAGCTCATCAACCAGATCATCCGCCCCACCCGCGGCTACACCGAGGTGCGCGGGCGCACCGGCTCGCTGATCGAGATCTCGGCCGGCTTCCACCCGGACCTGACGGGGCGGCAGAACGTCTTCCTCCAGGGCGCGATCATCGGCATGTCGACGGCCGAGATCTCGCGCAAGTTCGACCAGATCGTGGAGTTCTCGGGGATCGAGAAGTTCATCGACACGCCGGTGAAGCGCTACTCCAGCGGCATGAACGCGCGGCTCGGCTTCGCCATCGCGGCGCACCTCGATACCGAGGTGCTGATCATCGACGAGGTGCTCGCGGTGGGCGACCTGGCGTTCCAGGAGCGCGCCTTCGGCCGCATCAAGGAGATGAGCAGCTCGGGGATCCCGGTGGTGCTGGTGACGCACCAGCTGGAGCGCATGACGACGCTGTGCACGAAGGCGATCCTGCTCGACGGCGGGCGCATCGTGCGCGAGGGGACGCCGGAGGAGTGCGTGGAGACGTACGCGACGGCGGTGTTCGAGTCCGGCGACCGCGGCGCGCACCTCCCCTTCCGGCTCACCGCGGTCGAGGTGGTCTCGCCGTCGCCGGTCCCGTCGGGCGAGCGGGTCCACCTCCTGGTGCGCGGCGAGCTGGATCGCGGTGCGCCGCCGATCTACGACCTGCACCTGCGCGTCCGCTCGGCGCGCACGGGCAAGGTCGTCTTCTCCACACTGGGGGTGAACTGCGGGGTGGGCGACCTACCCCCCGGCGAGTTCGAGATCGAGGTGGAGCTCCAGCTCAACGTCGGTCAGGGGATCTTCTCGGTGGAGACGGCGGTGCACGATTCGTCGCGACGGCAGGACGTGGCCGTGGGGCCGCACGCGCACTTGCGCGTGTCGCAGAGCACGGCGTTCAATGGCTCGGTCCAGATGAACCCGGTGATGCGGGTGGTGGGGGAGCGCACCCCCAGGCTGGTGATCGCGGCAGACAGCTGAGTCATCTCCCCGCCCGCGCCCCGCGGGTCTCGCGAAAACCTCTCACGACAGACAATGACCGACGGCGGCGTAGCGACCGACGTCCCACCGAGCATCGAGCTGCCTCTTCCGCCCCGCGATGGGCGCGCGCGCGAGCCATGGACGGTCCGCGCGCTGCTCAGACGGGCGTTCGGCCCGCAGCTCTTCGCAGCCGCACGCGCCACCTGGCGGCTGGCATCCTGGAAGGAGCTGCGGCTGCCGTACCCGCTCTCGTTCACGCTCCGCGCGTGGGCGCGGGGATTCAAGGTCGAGAACGCAGTCCTGTATGATCTCGATCGGGTGGACGCCGGCGAGTACGTGTCCGACTACGCGCGGCTCTATCGCTGCGTACACATCAACCCGATCCCCGAGCTGTTCGATCAGAAGCTCCTGCTGCGGCGGGTGCTCGCGGACCACGGGTTCGTCCAGCCGGAGACGGTCGCCCTCATCACCCGCTACGGGGTGCTCGACGACCCGCTCGGTCCGACGGTCCGGCAGTCGA
Source organism: Gemmatimonadaceae bacterium (assembly GCA_035761165.1). Classification (GTDB taxonomy): domain Bacteria; phylum Gemmatimonadota; class Gemmatimonadetes; order Gemmatimonadales; family Gemmatimonadaceae; genus CALCHX01. The sequence goes on from DASTRO010000238.1 coordinate 7,672, forward strand.
CGCGCCGCCAGCTGCAGGACCGGCTCATCGCCGAGCGTGGAGCGTACATCGTCAAGCCGCAGAACGGCACGTACGGCCGCGGCATCGCCCGCCTCGAGGTGCGCGAGGGGCGGCTGGTCGCACGCCGTGGTCGGACCGTGCGCCCGTACGACATCGTGACCGACGCTCCACCCGACACGCTGATCGAACGCGTCGTCCAGCAGCACGAGTTCTGGCATGGCCTGTCGCCGTCGAGCGTGAATACCCTGCGCATCCTCACGTTGTGGACGCCGGGCGATCCCGCGCCATTCGTGGCGAGAGCCGTGCAGCGCATCGGCACCGAGGAAGGACTGCCGACGGACAACTGGGATACGGGCGGGCTCCTCGCCAGCGTGGACCTCGCCACCGGCCGCCTGGGTGCCGGACGGGTGCACCGGTTTCGCAGTAGCCGTGCCGACCGCCCCTACTCGCACCACCCCGACACCGGTGCGCCGATCGAGGGCGCGACGCTCCCGTTCTGGCCACGAATCCTCGAGACGACGCTGGCCGCCGCCCGCACCCTGCCGTTGGCCTATTACATCGGATGGGACATCGCCGTCAATGCGACCGGTGAGCCGGTGTTCATCGAGGGCAACAGGAACACCGGCGTGCGGGCGCTGCAGCTGACTCGCGGGCTGCTGGCCGACCCGCCCACCCGGCGCTTCTTCGAGGCGTGCGGTGTCGTCTAGCCTCACGTTCCCCGAGCCCACGCTCCGCCCACCGCGCGAGGCGGATGAGCGGATCGCGGCCGCCGACGCCGCCGATCTCGAGCGGCCCGAGCTGGGGCGGCTCGAGATCGGCCAGCATCGTCTATCGGCGAACTTCAGCACGGGACCGGGCAGGTGGCGCGCGCTCCGTTTCACGGTCGGCCAGATCGTGCTCGGCATCGGCGTCGGGCCTCCGGCGGCACTGCGCGCCTGGCACCGCCGCTTCCAGATGGCGGAGATTCGTCAGCGGCGCGGTGCGCTCCACGCCTTCTCGTGGGCCATCAAAGCGCCGCTCCGCGCGGTGCGCGATGCACGCGTGGCAGTGGCCGACCTCGGCCCGGCCTGTCGCCACTCGAGCGGCGTTCCACGTCTCGTCCAGCTCACCCAACTGGTGTGGCTGCGGCTCGTTCACGGCGTCGACCCGCACTCGTACTATCAATTCCGGCTCTACCTGCCGGAACGCCGTCGTCGCGCGGGGCTGTACCTCCTGCAGCGGCCCGCGGCGGTGCTCTATCGCGTACTGGTGGAGCGCGAAGCGCTCGACGACGCGGCCATGATGGTGAACAAGCGTCGGTTCGACGCCTGGTGTCGCCGGCACGGCCTCCCGCTCGCGTCCACGCTCGCCGAGTTCCGCGACGGGCGGTTGGTCGCGGCGACGACCGGTACGCCCACGGCGGAGTCATTCGCCGGCCGCGATCTCTTTTCGAAGCCGATCCATGGGCACAGCGGCGAGGGCGCGCGCCGATGGCGATGGGATGAGGGTTGCTGGACGGACGGTGCCGGTCGGCGATACGACTGGCAGGCGCTCGCGGCGGCGCTCGCCGAGCAGTCGAGGGCGACGCCGATCCTGCTCCAGGAGTGCCTCCGCAACCATGCAGCACTGGCCGACGTCAGCGCCCACGCTCTGTCCACCGTCCGCTTCGTGACGAGCCGCGCGCCCGACGGTGAGCCCGAAATCGTGCACGCGGTCTACCGGACGGGCGTCGGGGCGAGCGCCACCGACAATCTTTCCGGAGGCGGCATCGCGGTTGCCATCGAGCCCACGACCGGCCGGCTCGGAAACGCCATCCGGAACGACAGCGCGCTGCCCTACGCGCCGATCGATCGCCATCCTGATTCCGGCGCGCGATTCTCGGGAACGCCGCTGCCCCACTGGCACGCGGCGCGGCACCTCGTCGTGCATGCCCATCGGTCGCTCGACGCGATCGCGTTCGTCGGCTGGGATGTGGCGCTGACCCCATCCGGCCCCGTGCTGGTGGAAGCGAACTTCAGTCCCGGACGCCCGCTCTCGCAGGTACCCTCCGGCACGCCGGCCGGGGAGACGAACCACCTGCGCCACATCGACGCGCACCTTCGCCGATCGTTCGGGCGCACGCTGACGCCATGACACCCGCCACGCCCGCTCCGCCAGTCCCTCCCCCGTGAGGGAGAGCAGGATCGGACGCCGTTCGAGCCACCCGCAACCGGTGTTGCCCCGCGCCGACAGCGGATCACGCCGACGGGCGGCGCCGTCCCACCGCGATGCGCACTCGACCCGGCGTACGCGTATGCGCTCGGGCAGGTCCGCACCGGACCGGGCGGACTCCGCGCACTCCGTTTCGAGCTGATTCAGCGTGTGCTCGGCATCGGAGGCGGGGCGGCCAGCCCCGTCCGCGCGTGGTACCGCCGCCACTGGTGGATCAGCACTCGGCGCCGCGTCGGTCGTGCCCGGACACTGATGGCTGCGACCAAGACCCCCGGTCGCGTCGCGCGCGAGGCGTACACGCTCGTGCAACGATACGGCCCGGCCTGCGCTGCAGCCCATGGCATCTCCGTGCCGAAGCAGTTCGCGCAGCTGTACTGGCTCGGCATGGTGCGCGGGCTGACGGGAGACGCGTACTATCGCTACTGGCTCTTCCGCCCTGAGCGCTTCCGTTCGGCACAGCACTACCTGCAGTGGCACGAATGCGCGATGCTGTACCGCGTCATCGCCGTGCGGGAGGCGACGGACGACTTTGCCGTACTGGAAGACAAGCACCGCTTCGCCGCCTGGTGCCGGGAGCAGCGCTTGCCGACCGTTCCAGTCCTCGGCGAATTCCGTGACGGAGCAGCCTATCCGGCGGATTCGGAGCGCCTCCTGATCCCGGACCAGGACGTCTTCTCCAAGCCGAGCAATCAGTACGGAGGTGTCGGTACGCGGCTCTGGCGGTACGTCCCGGATCGCCGCTGGGTGGACGAGCATACGGGTGCCTCCCACAGCCACGAGACCATGCTGGCAACGCTGGCCGAGCAGTCGAAGGCTGGGCCCCTGATCTTGCAACCACGCCTGGTCAACGATGCCTCGCTCCGCCCATTCGCCTCGATGGCGCTCTGCACGCTGCGGCTGGTGACGGCGCGGCGGCCGGACGCCGATCCGGAGCTGGTGGCAGCGGCGTTCCGCACGGGCGCGGGACGGAGCCCGAGCGATAACTTCAGTGATGGCGGTATCGCCGTCGCGGTCGAGCCGACGACCGGTCGGCTCCGTCACGGCATCCGGCGCGATCAGCAGACGCTCGTGGCGGAGGTCCGGCGTCACCCGGATACGGGAGTCGAGTTCCACGGCTTCCGGCTCCCGAAGTGGGAAGAGGCGGTGACACTGGCCCTGACGGCGCACCGTCGTCTTCGCGCGATGCCCTTCGTCGGCTGGGACATCGCCTTCACGCCCGACGGCCTGGTGCTGCTTGAGGGCAACTTCAACCCAGGCGTCAGCATCGTGCAGGCCGGTTGGGGAGTGCCGCTGGGCGAGACCGTCTACCCGCGCTACCTGGACGCCCACCTGCGCCGCTCGTTCGCGCGCTGAGCATCGCTTGCACGCCCGGCGGCCCCGGCGATCCGTCGGCGCCCGTGATGAGGCGTTGCGAAGTGCCGACGACGGAACACCATGTTCCGCGTCGCGCCGGTTCGGGGCGACGCGACGCCCGGCAGCCGACCGGCTCCCAGCTGCACGGGCGGGGCGTCGAAGGCATCGGACACGTCCCGGGCCGGCGCAGTACGACGCAGCCGCCGCGCACACGTCTTGCACTCCGCGCTGCGCTTCCCACGCGCTCCGAGGCAGCATACGGCTGCGCTCGTTGTGCGCTGCACGTCGGACCCGGCCGTCCCGGCCCTATCGGCGCGCGGTGGATGTGTCCCCCACGAGCAGCACCATGCAGCAGCCCGCGAATATCAGCAGCGAGCTCGACCGAGGCGTACGATCACGCCTTGCGATCGTCACCGACAGAAATCTCTCACCGCCGCCCTCCGCCACGCGGATAGCCGGCGCCGGCGGCGTGCGGGCGCTGGTGAAGCGCGTGATGGGGCCGCAGACGTTCGTCGCGGCCCGCTCCGTCTACCGGCTCGCGACGCGGAGCGAGCTGCAGGCGCCGTATCCCTATTCCTTCAAGCTGTGGGCGTGGCGTCGGGGATTCCGTGTGCGGCACGCCGCTCTCTACGACCGCGCCCGGTTGGAGGCCGGCGAGTACCTCACGGACTACGCCCAGGGCTACCGCTGCGACAAGCTGAATCCGATCCCGGCGCTCTTCGGCGACAAGCTCCTCCTGCGCCGGATCCTCGCCGATCGCGGCTTCGTCCAGCCCGCGACGCTGGCGCTGGTGACGCACCACGGCATCATCGTCGATCCGCTCGGCAGCGCCGGCCACGCCAGCGGACCCGAACTGATGGCCCGGCTCGCCGCCGAGCGCGGGCGGGTCATCATCAAGCCGGAGGACGGCCGCTTCGGGCGCCAGATCTCGCTCGTCGAGGTCGGGGAGGACGGACGGCTGGTGACGCGTCGGGGGCGCGACACTCGCCCGCTCGATCTGGCACGTGATGCGCCGCCGGTGAGCCTAGTGGAGCGGGCGGTGGAACAGCACCCGTTCTGGCACGCGCTCTCCCCGTTCAGCGTCAACACCATCCGCGTCGTCACGATGTGGACGCCGGGCGATCCCGCGCCGTTCATCGGCTGCGCCGTGCAGCGCATCGGCACCGCGGAGACGCTCCCGACCGACAACTGGGCCGGCGGAAGCGTGTGCGCGCGGATCGACCTCGCGACGGGCATGCTGGGCCCGGGCCGCATGTCGCCCGAGCACACGCACGGCCGCGACGATGGGGCCCACACGCACCACCCCGACACCGGCGCGCCGATCGCCGGGCTGGTGCTCCCCGAGTGGGCGCGGATCAAGGAGGTCGTGCTCGCCGCCGCGCGCAGCCTCCCCTTCGCTCGCTACGTGGGCTGGGACGTCGCCATCGACCCCGAGGGTACGCCCGTCTTCATCGAAGGGAACCACAACACCTCCGTCGATCTGCTGCAGGTGCACGGCGGTCTCCTCGCGGATCCGGCGGTGCGCCGCTTCTACGAGGTGTGCGGTGTCATCTGAGGTGCGGCCGATCGGCGCGGCGGAGTTGACGCACGCCGCCGCGACCCGTCGGCGCGCGCCGCGCCCGTTCGCGTCGTCGCCCGGCGATCGGCCCGGGGCGCGCCGCGACGGCACGGCGGCCGCCGCACGGATCCTCCGGCTGGCCCGCCGCTATCATAGGGCCGAGCTCATGACGCGGCGCGGCCGCCCCTGGGCGGTGCGGGCGGCGCTGCTCGCGCCGGCCCGGGCGGCGCGCGAGGCGCTGCACGCGGTACGCCGGTACGGCTCGGTCACCGTGGAGCACGACGGCATCTCGCCCCTCCGGCAACTCGCCTGGACGTGGTGGCTCAACCTCCGCTACGAGTACGACGGTAGGACGGTCTACCGGTTCCGGCTCTTCTCCCGACGCCGCGCCACCCCGGGACCGGGGTTCCTCCAGTGGGAGATCGCCTCGGTCCTCTACCGCACGGTCCTCGCCCGCACGGCGCCCACCGCCGCGGCGATCCTCGCCGACAAGCGGCGCTTCGCGGCCTGGTGCGCCGACCAGCGGCTCCCCACCGCGCCGATGCTGATGGAGTTCGAGGGTGGGCGGGTGAGCCGGAGGCACGTGCCGGATGGCGAGCGGCCGGCCTCGGACCTGTTCGCCAAGTGGGGTGCGCAGTACGGCGGCGACGACACGCAGTGCTGGCGCCACGTGGATGGACGCTACCTGGACGACGCAGGGCATGCCTGGACGTTCGACGAGATCGCCGACGCCCTCGCCCGACGGTCCACGCGCGGCGTCGTGCTGCTGCAGCCGCGCCTCGTCAATCACCCGGCGCTCCGGGCACTCTCGTCGCGCGCGCTCAGCACGCTCCGCATCATGACCACCCAGCGCCCCGGCGAGCCCCCCCGCTTTCTGGCCGGCGTGCTGCGCATGGGTACCGGTACCTCGACCGCCGACAACTTCGCACAGGGCGGGATCGCCAGCCCGGTCGATGCCGACACGGGCGTGATCGGCGAGGCGCGCCGGCTGGACGAGGAGCAGCGGACGTACGTGTACACGACGCATCCGGACACCGGCGCGACGATCCCCGGCTTCCAGGTCCCCTGCTGGCGGGAGGGCGTCCAGCTCGCGCTCGACGCACACGCCCGCCTCGGCCCGATCGCCTGCGTCGGGTGGGACGTGGCGGTACTCGAGGACGGCCCGGTGCTGCTGGAAGGCAACTGGAATCCCTGCACCAAGCTCCTCCAGGTGGCCACGCAGACACCATTGCTGGCCACCGAGTTCGCCGACACCTTCGCCGCCTGGCTCGCCGAGCCTGCCTGCGCGGTGGCCGATCGGGAGCTACCGGAGTACGCGCGCTGGACTCCCGTCTGAGGCACGCCGCATGAGCATTCCGACTGCGACCGCCACCCCCGACCCGCCCGGCTACGAGGCCGCAGCGACGCCGACCCGCCGTGCGGTGGCCGAGCGGTCCATGGGAGGGAAGCCGCGGCTCTCGCTCCGGCTCTGGCATCGCCTCCTCACCCCGGGCCGGCTGCGGCCCACGCCCGCCGCGCGGCTGCGCGGCTGGGCGCGCGTGCTCGAGTGGCGGGAGGCCGACACGGCCGGTCGGCTGCGCCTGGTGAAGCGCGCCGTCTGGACTCCGGTGCGCGCCTGGAAGGAGGCGCGGGAGGAGGTCGCGCGCTCGGGGGCCGACGTCGAGGCGGTGACCGGCCTGTCGCCGCGAACGCAGCATCGCCAGCTCTGCTGGCTGGGTGCCCGCCACGCCCTCGTCACCGGGAGCTACCTGGACTACCAGCTCTTCCGTCCGGAGCGGCGGCGCCGCGCCGCCGAGTACCTGCAGGAGGCGGAGTTCTTTCGCGTCGCGCACTGGCTCCAGCGGGCCGTGCCGAACAGGGACGGCTACCCGATCCTGGACAAGCCAGCCTTCGAGCAGTGGTGCCGGCGCCACGGGCTCGCCGTGGTACCGACGCTCCTCGAGTATCACAACGGCGAGCTGGTCACCTCGATGCTCGGCGACGCACCGGCGGCCGCGCTCCCTCGGTGCGACCTGTTCTCCAAGCCGAGCGACGGGACCGGCGGGCACGGCACCGCGCGCTGGCGCTACGTCGGGGAGCGTGACGGCGAGCCGGCGTGGATGGGAGGTGACGGCGCCCTCCGCTCCGCTGACGCGCTGCTCGGCGAGATCGCGCGCGTATCACGCACGCTGCCGCACAAGTACGGCATCGCGTCGAACCGGATCCTGGTGCAGCCCTGCCTGCGCAACCACCGCGACCTGCTCCCGCTCACGCCGGGCGGACTCTGCACCGTGCGCGTGCTGACCTATCGGCATCCGGGCGGGGAGCCGCGCGTGGCGCTCGCCTCGTACAAGATGCCGGTGGGCGATGCTCCTGCCGACAACTTCTGCTACGGTGGCATCATCGCACCGGTGGACCTGGCCACCGGCCGGCTGGGCGAGGCGATCCGCCGCCGGGGAGCGGTCCCCGTCCCGATCGAGCGCCACCCCGACACGGGCACGGTGATCGCCGGCCACCAGCTCCCGCTCTGGAGCGAGACGCTGACGCTCGCCCGGCGAGCGCTGGAGGCGGGCTTCGAGCGCCCGACGATCGGATGGGACATCGCGATCACGGACGACGGGCCGGTGCTGGTGGAGGGGAACACGAAGTCGAACCCGGACGTGGCGCAGGCGCCGAGCGGCGTTCCGCTGAGCGCGACCCCGTTCCCGGCGGCGATCGACGCCTACATGCGACTGGTGATGTAGCTCGTCCCGCCGGGTCCGCTCAGCCGCCGGGCGCGGCGGTAGCGGACGCGGCCTCCATCGTCGCGCCGATCGCCCGCACCGCCTCGGCGACCCCGCTCAGTCCGACCGACGCCGAGCCCTTCACCAGCACGAAGTCGCCGGAACGGAGGATCCCGGACAGCGCGGCCACACAGGTCGCGACGTCCGCGTACCAGCACTCGAGCGCATACTGCCGGGCGAGCTCGCCGACGCCCACAACGACGTCGGCGCGTTGCCGCGCTACCTCCGCGGTCGCGCGATGCAGCCGCTCGCTCTCCCGCCCCAGCTCCCCCATCCCACCGAGGATCGCGACGCGCCGCTCGCCGGGGCGCGCCTGCGTCGCCAGCGTCTCCAGCCCGTACGCCATGGAGAGCGGGTTGGCGTTGAAGGCGTCGTCGAGGACGCGCAGGGGCCCGCACACGGCCAGGTCCTGCCGGCCGTGAATCCGCACCGGTGCCGCGAGGGCGCGCTCCATCGCCTCCGCCGGCACCCCGAGATACTCGCCGACCGCGCGCGCCACGCCCTGCGCGAGTTCGCGGCCGCGACCCGGGAGCTTCCGTACCGGGGCGCGGCTCAGCCGGTCGAGCGATGCGGCGTGCTCGTTGTCGGCTCCGAGGAGCACGAGCCCGTCCGGCGGGGCCGCCTCCACCAGCGCGCTCTTGTCGGCGATCACGCCCTCCACGCTCCCGAACCGCTCGATGTGGGCATGCCCGATGGCAGTGACGATCGCGACAGTCGGCGGCACGATGCCGGCGAGCGTGCGCACGCTGCTCGTGGACGACAGCGCGTACTCGAGCACGAGCACACGCGGATAGGCGCGAGACCGGAGGAGGTGCAGCGTGCGTGCAGGGGCGCGGAGCATCAGCGAGAGCAGCTCGTGCGTGGTCCGGGGCCAATCGTCGTAGCCCAGGACCACGAGCGGCAGTCCCTGCAGGCCGTTCATGTTCCCGGGCGTCCGGCGGACCGAGCCGACGTATGGCCGCACGGCCTCATGGGCCAGCGCCATCCCGACGATCTCCTTCGTCGTCGTCTTCCCCACCGATCCGGTGACGCCGACGATCAGCGGGCGATGACGGCGCAGGACGAGGCGCGCACAGTGAGCGAACAGGCGTGTGCCGGCGCGCCCGAGGGCGCGTTTCAGGCGGGGCGGAACGACGAGGCGAGACAACGGCGGGTACGACGAAGGGTACTGCGAACGACGACAGCCGGTGGAGCACGCCGGCCTGCAGAGGGCCGGCTCCTGCCTCATCGCCGCGCGGCAACCGCGAGGTGATCGCAGGCGGCGCGGGCGAGGTCGGCGATCACGAGGTCCCGGTGCGCCTCGCTGGCTCTGGACGCCGTCACGTAGATGGCGAGCGCGACATGGCCGAGCCCCTGCCCCAACGTGACGACGCCCACGTCCGCGGTGACGACGCAAGGGAGATACCCGGTCTTGTGAGCGACCACGGACCCGGGCGGCAGCCTGGCAGGGATGCGGCCGGGGCCGGTGGCGCAGCGCTGCATCAACCGGAGGAGTCGCTCGGCGGCGGCGGCCGGGAGCGCGTGGCCGCACTGGATGGCGGCGAGCAGCCGGACCATGGCGGCCGGCGTCGTGCTGTCGCGCGGATCCGCGAGCAGTCGGTGCGCGGCGACCGCACGGGCGGCGGGCGTGATCGTCCGCTCACGAGCGCGCCAGGCGCCGAGGTCGAACGGCTCGGGCAGCGTCGCGAGGTCGATCCCCTGGTGGTCGCTCATCAACTGCAGGATGGTGCGGTCGACGCGCATCCCGGTGATCCCGAGCGCCGCGAGGCGTGCCGTCACGGCCGACGGCCCACCGACGCGCGCGAGCAGGATGTCGGTGGCGGTGTTGTCACTCTCCACCAGCATCAGTCGTAGCAGCGCGTCGAGCGAGAACGCGACCCCCTGCCCGCCGAGGCGCGCGGCGATGATCCCGTGGCCTGGCCGCAGCGCGTGCGGGCCGACATCGTGCATGGTGGCCAGATCGATGCGGCCCGCGTGAACCTGCGTCAGGAACTCGACGGCGAGGGGGACCTTCATCGTGCTCGCCATCGGGACGGGCGTGTCGGCGTCGAGCCCGACCGCCTGGCCGCTCTCCAGGTGCAGCGCCGCCATCGCGACCCGTCCGTCGCTCAGGCCGGCGAGCCGGGCCAGCTCCGCCTCGCCCGCGAGCCCGCGGAGGCGGCCGAGGTGGCGCGAGATCCGCCGGTGGAGCCGCAGGCCGATCGAGGCGAGTGCCGGGCGGAGGGCGGGCGTCGGGAAGGTCATGGCCCGGAGCTCGCCGCAAAGTCGGGAGCGGCGGGCGCCGCCCCGGAACCTCTCAGGTAGCGAATTCGGCAGAGCGGAGACTGCATGGCACCCTCGACGTCAGAGATCGTCGCACCACCCGCGGTTCCCGGACCGGAGATGCGAACGCCGGAGGTCCGGGCGCGGGCGTCCGCCGGGGCCTGGGCGCGCCTCGGGCTCCGCCTCTGGCACCGTCTGCTCACGCCCGGCTGGCTCCGCCCCACCCCGGCCGCACGCCTGCGTGGCTGGGAGCGCGTGCTCCGCTGGCGTGCCGCCCACACACGGGCCCAGCGTCGCCGGCTCCTCGAGCGGGCTGCGTGGACGCCGGTGCGCGCGTGGCGGCAGGCCGGGGAGGCGGTCGCGGCCTTCGGGGCCGAGGTGCAGGCCGTCTCGGGCGTGCCGCCGCGCGGCCAGCGGCGCCAGCTCTGGTGGCTGGCCGTGAAGCGCGGCCTGAACACGCAGAGCTACCTCGACTTCCAGCTCTACCGCCCCGATCGCCGCGCGCGAGCCTCGGCCTACCTGCAGGAGCTCGAGCACACACGTGTCGCGCGCTGGCTGAGCCGCCAGCGCGATGACGGCCTGGCCGAGACGTTCCGCGGCAAGGCACGCTTCTCCGAGTGGTGCCGCGCACATGGGCTCCCGGGAGTGCCGGTGCTGCTCGAGTTCGACCACGGCGAGCTCGTCGCCAGCCGGCTGCCCGGCGATCCGGCGAGCTCGCTCCCACGCGGCGATCTCTTCTCGAAGCCCAACGACGCCACTGGCGGGCACGGCACCGAACGGTGGCGCTACGTATCGGACCACGGCGACGGCGGCTGGATGGCGCGGGACGGCCGCATCCGGTCGGCCGCGGCGCTGCTCGAGGAGCTGGCGCGGACCTCGCTCACCCTGCCGCTGCGCGACTTCCGGCGGTCGCGCCGCATGCTCCTCCAGCCCTGCCTGCGCAATCACCGCGACCTCCTCCCGCTCACGCCGGGCGCGCTCTGCACCCTCCGCATCCTCACCTTCCGGATGCCGGGCGAGCGCGCTCGCGTCCTGCTCGCCGCGTACCGGATGGCCGTCGGCGACGCGCCCGCCGACAACTTCCACTTCGGCGGGATCATCACCAGCGTGGACCTCGCCACCGGCCGCCTCGGCGTTGCGCTGCGACGACAGGGGCACGTCCTCGTCCCCGTCGAGCGCCATCCGGACACCGGCACGCCGATCGGCGGCTTCCCGCTCCCGTGCTGGCAGCAGGCGGTGTCGCTGGCCGAGCGCGCCCTCGACGCCGCACCGGGGCTGCCCGCGGTGGGCTGGGACGTCGCGATCACCGACGACGGCCCGGTGCTGGTGGAGGGGAACCTCGCGTCCAATCCCGACATCGCGCAGGCGCCCACGGGAATCCCGCTGAGCGACACGCCATATCCCGCGGCGCTCGAGGCACACCTGCGCGAGTGCCTCGGGCTCTGATGCCGACGTGGCGCCCGCACTGGCCGCCAGACTACGACGACCGCCGCACCCGGTCGTACAGCTCCTCCAGTCGCGCCACCTGCCGGTGAAGGTCGAAGTGCGTCACCACGCGCTGGCGCGCCGCGGCCCCCATGCGCTGGCGCAGCTCGGGGTCGCCGAGCAGCGCGAGGATGCGCGCCGCGAGCCCCGCCACGTCCTGCTCGGGCACCAGAACGCCCGCATCACCGACGGCTTCGGGAATGCCCCCCGAATCGGACGCGACCACCGGCAGCCCGGACGACATGGCTTCGAGCAGCGCGTTGGAGAGCCCCTCGCGCTGCCCGGTGGACGACCTGACGCTCGGCATGCAGTAGACCTGCGCCTCGGCGTGGCAGGCCCGAACGACCTCGGGTGCCACGCGGCCTAGGAACCGCACGCGCACGCCCAGCGCGCGCGCCTCGCGCTCGAGCACGGGCCCCTGCGCGCCGCTGCCGGCGACGACCAGCTCGGCGTCGGGCACCGCGTCCTGCACCCGGCGCATCGCGCGCACCAGGTAGATCGTCCCTTTCGCCTCCATCAGCCGCCCGGCATGGAACACCACCGGGGCACGCTCGGCCAGCGATGGCCGGCCCTCGGGTGTGAAGAGATCCGTGTCGATGCCGCGATACTGCACCACGACCTTCTCGACCGGCCAGCCGCGCGCGATCACCTGGCGTCGCAGGAAGTCGGAGACGGTGAGGATGAGCCGTACCTCGTGCTTCATCGCCTCGCGGCGGCGCAGGAAGACGCGCCCGCGCACCTTCCACTGGTACAGCTCCTCGTCGGTGGCCGTCGCCTCGTAGCCGCCGAAGGTGACCATGAGCGGGATCCCGAGCCGGCGCGCGAGTGGCAGCGCGTGGGCGCCGCTCACGCCGGTGAAGGCGTGGAGCAGCACCGGCCGCCGCACGCGGAGCGCGCGCACGAGCGCCGGGCTCACACCGTGCACCCGAAAGGCATACTCGCTCGCCCGACCGGCGAGGCCACCCCGGGCCAGCGCGTCCCCGAGTGGCGCCAGCGGCCCCAGTGCTCGCAGCCGGTAGCCGGCGCGGGTGAGGATGGGGTCCAGCACCCGGTCCACCGGCCGGTACATCTCGCGCAGCGTGAGCGTCCGGTCCGCCGGCAGCTCTACCTGGTCGAGACGGTGCGATCCGACGTAGAGCGCCCGGTAGCGCCGGAGCGCCTCGCCCTCGGTGCGGACGTAGACCTCGTTGTAGTTCATCATCACCTCGCGGTAGATCGCCACGAGGGGACGTTCGGCCACGGCCGCCGCGTCGATCGCGGCGCCGGTATCGGCGACGGCGGCGTCGGAGACGAGCACGGAGGCCTGGCCGGGACGGGCGCTACACTACACCTGGGGACTCACGACGGCGTCACCGATCGGGCGGACGGGCTGCGCCGGGCGCGCGTCCCGCGGGCTGATCGGGCCCGCCGCGGCGAACGACTCCCGGATGCGCGCGAGGAGCGTCGGCACGACCGGCGTCTCGCCGAGCGCCACGCCGGTCGGCAGCTGGCTGGACGTGTGGCCCGGATTGTCGTTCCCCTCGATGATGATGGGCCCGCTCTCGAGGATCGCGACGTCCCAGCCGACGCAGACGATCCGCGGTAGCAACTCGTGGGCGCGTACCGCCAGCTGCAGCACGCGCTCCCAGTGCGGCAGCTGGAAGCCCTCGAGGACCGCCCCGCTGTCCGGGTGCCGCTCGCACGGCGCGACGTACGCCGTCTTGGACTTCGCGATCGCCCGCTGCAGCCGTCCCGTCGCGAGCTCCACCGGCGCCGCCAGCCCGCCGTACTTCATGTGGTCGGTGGGGGCATTGCCCACCGGGATCTTGGCGACCGCGAGCACCACGCGCACGACGTCGTCGAGCCCGCGCAGCGTCAGCACGCGCACCGTGCTCAGCGTGGCCGACGCGATCGGCGCGAGCGCGGGATGGTTGCGCAGCTGCTCCTGCAGCAGCACGCCCTGCGTGCGCGAGGCCTCCGTCAATTCGGCAAGCAGCTCCGCCTCGTTGCGGCGACGGCCGTCCATCCCCACCCACCCTTCGCCGTCGAAGCGCCAGCTCTGCGCCCCGCGGCCCTGGAGGGAGTCCTTCGGCTTGGAGAAGAGATCGCACCGGGGCAGGCGACCGCCGGGGAGCGACGAACGCACCGTGGTGCCACCGGCCAGCTCCAGCAGCGTCGGCACGGTCGGGAGCCCGCGGTCAAGGAGCCACCGCTCGCACCACGCCTTGTCGAGCAGCAGCTCGGCGTCCCCGCGCGCCATGCGGACGTTGGCGAGGCGGAAGAGCCAGTCGTCCTCGTCTCCCTGGAAGAAGGCCGGCGCGCGCCGGAGCTGGCCGGGGCGGTACAGCCGGAACGCATAGTAGACCGGCGGATGGACGCCGTGGCGCACCCACAGCCACCAGAGTTGCGCCAGCTGCTGGTGGCGCGGGATGCCGTCCTCGTGTGCCACGCGCTCGCCGTGCTCCCGCACCGCCTTCCAGGAGTCGCGGAGCGCCCGGGCCGGAAGCTTGGTGGCCAGCTTGACGGCATGGAGCCGCTCGCGCGCGCTGCGGGCGTCGCGCCACGTCTTCACGCGGAGATAGCCCCGGAGCTCGCCCACTGGCGTCCGGCCAGGGGTGAGCAGCCAGTGCTCGAGCCGGAAGAGCGTCCGGTCCCATCGGGAACCGGACAGCGGTACGTCGTACTTGGTCGGGTCCAGCGCCATGTGTGTCCGTGTCCGTTGAGGCCCATCGTCGGGCCTGACATGGGTGCGGCAGCGTCGTCCGCCGTATGCCGGGTCCGGTGTCAAGGCGGGGGACGGCTCCGTGCTCGCGCGGGTGACAACCCGCTCGTGGCGCGCCTGCTTCCTGAAAGTTTCGGGCCCGCCGCACGGACGGCACTGCCGCCGGTCGCGCTCGCCTGCACCACCGGTCGGCCGCGCACCGCCGCCGACGCAGGAGCGCCCTGACCGGCGCCTTCACGGAGGTCGAGCACCAGAAAGCGGCGGTCGGCGTAGACCACCGGAAAGGTGCCGGCGAGGCGCGCGACCGCCGCCGTGTCGCGCCGGCGCAGGACGGCGTAGTCCACCCGGTACCGCTCGCAGAGGGCGGCCAGTCGCGCCGAGTCCAAAGTGGCGTAGCCGCGCACGGCGTCGGCCAGCGAGCGCACCGGCCGCCCCGCCACCGCCTCGATCCGGCGGTGCCACTCGATCAGCTCGTCCGGGCGCACCGGGGTCGATTTCCAGTCCACGACGATGGGCCGCAGCGTCCGCAGCCGGAACTCGTCGAGGCTGGGCGGCACCAGGAAGCGGGTCGCCGGCGGCATGCTCCGCGCCCAGCGGTACAGCCCGCCCTCGGGCAGGATCCCGTCGCCGTGCAGCAGCGTCGAGGTCTGCTGCACGTAGCGCAGGCCGCTCCGCACGGGCGCGGCGATCCCGAGGAGCACGGCGGCTACCAGCCCCCACCGCGTCACGACCGCCGGCAACCGTGGCGCCGCGACCACCGCCACCGACACCGCGGCGACGACCCCGGCCAGGGCGAGCGTCGCCACCAGCCGCCCGCCCAGCCGCTCCCCCACGTGCGCCACACGGTAGACGACGACGAGGCCCACCGCCACGACGGCGGCCCCACCGCGCAGCCAGCCCGCCCCGGCGCGGTGCCGGGCATCGCCGGAGGCCGGCTGCAGCACGAGCCGGGCACAGGCCGCGCACGCGACCATCTGGGCGAGCAGCACCGCGAATGGCGCCATGCGCCACGGGAAGAGCTGCGAGACCTGGGTGACGAAGGTGACGCTGTTGAGGAGGGTCGCCGCGAGCACCGGGAGGGCGAGGGCGGCCCACAGGGTCGCCAGCGCCCGGCTCACGCGTGCCCCCAGCCGAGCGTACGGCCAGAGCGCCAGCGCCGCCGCCTGCCAGGCGAGGAAGGGGACGAGCTCGTGGAGATAGCGCCGCGGCAGGTAATGGTGCGGCGCGCGCACGTTCATGAAGATCCGCGCACCCTCGGCCGCGTCCGCCGCCGTGCCGACGTCCAGCAGGACGGGCAGGTAGGCGGCGAGCACCAGGAGCGGCGGCGCGAGCTGCCGTGCCAGGCGCGGCACCAGCCCGCGCGCGCCTAACAGCAGGTGCGCGAGGCCGAAGACGCCGATGCCGAGCACCAGGTAGTTGACGTGGAACGCGCCGGCCACTGCGAGCGCGGCGCCGCTCGCCAGCCACCGCCCGCCGAGGAACGCGCCGATCGCCACCAGGAAGGCCGCACTGGCGAGCGCGGACGGTTGCAGTGAGTCGCCGAACACGTAGCTGCCGCCGATGCCGTGCGTCTCGTCGATCGCGACGAGGGCGAGCAGGAGCAGCCCGGCCAGCCACGCGCCGGGGCCGGCGCCGGCCAGCCACCGCGCCAGCCATGCCAGCCCGGAGAGCGCCGCCGCGACCAGCAGCGTGTTGAGGATCGTCAGCGTCCAGGGCAGCGGGCCGACCTGCGCCGCGAGCCAGACGACCCAGCCGAAGACGGGATGGTACGCGTACGTCTCGCTGGCCAGCCAGTCGCCGGCCAGCACGTCGGGATCGACGCGTCGCAGCCCGTCGAGCAGGTAGGTGGGCTGGTTCCCGATGCCGTAGTCGAAGCCGAGCGAGACGGCGACGAGCAGCGCCAGCGCCGCGACGCCGAGCGCCGGGATCACGTCGGATGATCGAGGGAGGGTGCGAAGACCCACAGGCGCAGGACGAGGAAGTTGACGACGGTGACGAGCCCCATGACCAGACACCAGCCGAGCCTCGGCCCGATCCCGGCCCCCTCGACGAGGGCGGTGAGCAGGGCGGCGCTGCCGATCATGGCGAGCAGCTGGCTGGTCACGAAGCGGGTCGCCTCGCGCCGGTGCGGGCCGCGGCTGGCGAAGGTCCAGCGCCGGTTCCAGCCGTAGCTCCAGGCGATGCCCGCGCCGTAGCTGGCCAGCTGCGCCAGCGGCACCCGCGCGTCCACCGGCCGCAGCAGCCGCAGCAGGGCGACGTAGACGACGAACGAGACCGCGGTGTTGGAGACGCCGACGACGAGGAAGCGCGCGAAGGCGCCGCCGGCCCGGGCCGATGGCCGCCGGCTCACCCGCTGTCGAGCCTGCCGTGCGTCGTCTCCGCCACGACGAACGCCGGCCGGTTCTGCAGCACCTCGTGGATCCGCGCGATGTAGATCCCGATGATGCCGAGCAGGATGAAGAGCACCGCGAAGAGCAGCGACATGACGCCGGTGATCGACGCCCAGCCGGGCACCGTGCGCCCCCGGAAGTACTGCACGACCACGTACGCCAGCTCGGCCAGCGAGGCCACCGCGGTCAGCCCGCCCAGCCAGATGCCGAAGCGGAGCGGCCGGGTGGAGAAGGAGACGACGGCGCCGGAGGCGAAGCGGAGCATGCGCGCCAGCGAGTAGCTGCTGGCGCCGGCGTGGCGGGCGGCGACGTCGAACTCCACGCTCTCCGCGGCGTAGCCGAGCCACTGGACGTTGCCGCGCAGGAAGACGTCGCGATCGCGGAAGCGCAGCAGCTCGTCGCGCACGGTGGCGTCGACGAGTCGGAAGTCCGACGATCCCTCGGCGAGCGGGAGCCCGGTGAAGCCGGAGAAGAGCCGGTAGAACCAGCGGGAGCTGAGCCGCTTGAACGGCGTCGCGACGCCGTGGTCGCGACGCACCGTGCGCACCACGCGGGCCCCGTCGCGCCAGCGGCGGTGCAGCTCGGGGATGAGCTCGGGTGGGTGCTGCAGGTCGGCGTCCATGGTGACGATCGCCCGACCCCGCGCGTGCGCCAGGCCGGCGAGCAGCGCGTGCTGGTGCCCGAAGTTGCGCGCCAGGCGGAGGCCGCGCACCGACGGATCGCCCTGTGCCGCGCGGACGATCTCCGGCCAGGTCGCGTCGCCGCTCCCGTCGTCCACGAGGACCAGCTCGTACGCGATCCCCGTGGGCGCCAGCGCCGCCTGCACACGCGCGATCAGCGCGGCGATGCTGCCGGCCTCGTTGTACGCCGGCACGACCACCGAGAGCTCGGGGGGCGACGCACCGATCCGCGCCAGCGGCTCGGACGGCACGTGCGTGGCGGACGGCAGCGAACCCATGGCGCTCCGCACGGCGAAGGGCGGTGAGGCGGCTCACGGTCCGGGGTGGGCGCCGCGGAGGGAGCCGCGCGCCGCCCCGGGTCGGGATCCTGGTGCCTGGTGCAAGATCGGGGACGGCGCGTCACCCCGCCAGCCTCGTGCCAGCCGGCTCAGCCCACGAGTCGCACCCGCCCCTCCCGAAGCTCGTACCGCTCGCCGGTGTGGCGGCACACCGCCTCGCCGTCCCCGGTGAGTGGCAGGTCGAGCCGCTCCCCGTAGCGGCTCATCCACCCCACCTGGCGGGCCGGCACCCCCACCATCAGGGCGTAGTCCGGCACGTCGCGGTTCACCACCGCCCCCGCCCCGACGAACGCCCCCTCGCCGACCGTGACGCCGCAGACGATGGTGCAGTTCGCGCCGAGCGTCGCCCCGCGACGGACCAGCGTGTCGCGGTACTCGTCCTTGCGCGAGACCGCCGAGCGCGGGTTGTAGACGTTGGTGAACACCATGCTCGGCCCGCAGAAGACGTCGTCCTCCAGCGTCACGTTGTCGTAGACCGAGACGTTGTTCTGGATCTTCACGTTGTCGCCGATGACGACGCGGTTGCCGACGTAGACGTTCTGCCCCAGCGAGCAGCGCGCCCCGATGCGCGCGCCCCCCGAGACGTGCACCCAGTGCCAGATGCGCGTCCCGTCGCCGACCTGCGCTCCCTCGTCCACGATGGCCGTCGGGTGGATCTGCGGCGCCACGCTCAGTACTCCAGCGGCAGGCCGACGCGCTTGCCGTCGCGCGCCGCGAGATAGGTGGCGATCAGCAGCTCGAGCGAGCGCAGCCCCTCGCGCCCGTCCGTGTCCGGCGCCGCCTCGCCGCGCAGCGCGCCGATGACGTTGTCGTAGTAGCGCGGATGCCCGTGGCCGTAGACGCTCGTCGTCTCGTAGCTGGCCTGCGCCACCAGCGCGTCGTCCGCGTCCGGCTCGGCGAACTCCCAGTGGTCGACCCGGTTCACCGCCACGCCGCCCAGGCGCACGGTGCCCGTCTCGCCGAGGATGGTGATCGAGCCCTCGAGGTTCTTCGGGTAGGTGAGCATCGTCACGCTCATCGTCCCCAGCGCGCCGGTGCGCCAGCGCAGGCTCAGCACCCCGGTGTCCTCCACCTGGATGTTGCGCGCCAGCGTGGCCGTGTACGCCTGCACGCTCTCCACCGGGCCGATGAGCCAGTCGAGCAGGTCCACGTAGTGGCTCGCCTGGTTCATGAAGGCACCGCCGTCGAACTCCCACGTCCCGCGCCAGGCGGCGCTGTCGTAGTACGCCTGCGGCCGGGTCCAGAAGACGTTGGCCGTGACCAGGTAGATGCGCCCGAAGCGCCGCCGCTCGATTGCCCGGCGCACGAGCTGCAGCGTGGGGTTGGTGCGGTTCTGCTTGACGACGAAGAGGAAGACGCCCGCCTGGTCGCACGCCTGCACCATCGCCTTGCCGTCCTCCCAGCGGGTGGCCATCGGCTTCTCGGTCACCACGTGGCGGCCGGCGCGCGCGCAGGCGATGGCCTGCGCCGGGTGCAGCCCGCTCGGCGTGGCGAGGATCACCACGTCGGCGTCCGAGTGCGCCAGCAGCGCCTCGAGCGAGGGGAACGGCCGTGCTCCGGTCCGCTCGGCCGCCGCCGCCACCCGCTCGGGATCCACGTCGCAGACGGCCACCAGCTCGGCGCGCTCGGCGTGCTGCTCGAGGGCGGCGATGTGGTTGGCCGAGATCCGGCCGCAGCCGACGAGCGCGAAGCGGAGCTTGCGGTCGGTGATGAAGGGTTGGTGCTGGAACAGGATGTCGGGCACGAACGGCTGGGGGTGGGGGTGGGGGGTGGGGTGAGCGAGGAGCTGTGACTGTGTTCCAGGCGCGACGAGCCGGTCGCGTCGCCGGGCGAGCCGCATCCGCGACGGGAGGGGCGTCGAGCGTCGAGCGTACAGGGGCGGAGAGCGGGGAGCGTGGAGTGACGACGCGTCCACTCGACGCTTCCCGCTCGACGCCCCTCGGCGCGGTTGAGGGATCCGTCACGGCGCTCGGAGCCCGAGGCGCATCGGAGCCCGCGCGCCGCCCGCCGCTCGAGTGCCGCCAGCCGTGTAATCTGCCTAGATCCACCCGCGCGCGCGATAGAGCCAGCTCCCCAGCGTCTCGTAGAGCACCATGCCGGCGGCGCGCAATCGGTCGCGCGGCGACTCGAGCGCGCGCCACGCCACCGTCGTGGAGCGCGCGGGCACGCAGGTCACGGCGAGCCCAACGCCCTCGAAGGTGGCGCAGGCGCGCCGCGTGTGCGACGGCGAGGTGACCACCGCCACCCGTCGCCAGCCGGAGTCGGCCGCCAGGGCCGCCACGAGCAGCGCCTCCTCGCGCGTCGTCCGCGGGCGGCTGACGATGAGGTGCGTGAGCCGCGGCGCCGCCAGCGCGACGAGCCACCGCTGGTCGGCGTCCGACGTCACCACTGAGTCCCCCTCCGGATGCGCGATGCGCGTCGTGACGACGCGCGGGACGCCGTGCGCCCGCGCCACGGCCAGGGCGCTGAGCAGCCGGTCCTCGCCCATGGCGCTCAGCAGCTGGTCGTCGGTGAGCTGCGCGGAGAGCGCGACGACCGCGTCCACGCCCGCCGCGGGCCAGCGGTCGGTGCGCACCAACGCGTGCGCCGGCGCGCGGATGAGCGGCGTGTAGGCGACGACGAGCAGCGCGACGGCGAGCAGGCCCGCGCCGGCCCACAGCCAGCGTCGCAGCCCGGACGCGCCGACCAGCGCGGCCGCGAGCACGATCAGGGCGAATCCCCAGCTCCGGGACAGGAGCGTCGGGATCGGGAAGTGCAGCTCGGCGAGCGTGAGGTAGGCGAAGACGGCGAGCGTGGCGGCCGCTGCCGCGCCCCGCAGCCGCTGGCGGTCTATCGCTGCCAGACGGTCCATCGGCCGCGCACGCCGTTCACCGTGGCCAGCACGGCGGCCGCCTGCAGCAGCACCACCCACTCGAGCTGACGGGCCACGCGGCGCCGGATGGCCGGATGCGCCAGAGCCAGCGCGGCCACGCTCGCCGCCAACGCCAGTGCACGCCAGCCGGCCAGCGCCCAGAGCGCCGAGACGGCGTAGGCGGCGAGCGCCAGCACCGCGCCCACTGCCAGATAGGGTGTGAGGAGGCGCAGGAGCTTGTGGCAGAGGAACTGGAGCCAGACCGGATTGCGCCACGGGACGAGCACGCCGGGCAGCCAGGCGCACAGCTGCAGGTTCCCGGTGAGCGTGCGCACCTTGCGGCGGAACTCCTGCGAGGCGGTGAAGGTGCGCGCGTCCGTCGCGCGGGCCGCGGGCTCGAAGCCCACCCGGCGCCCGGCGAGCACCAGCCGCATCGGGACGTAGAGGTCGTCCAGGATCAGCCCCGCCGGCAGGGGCGCCCACAGCTCGCGCCACATCGCGTAGATGGCCCCGGTGACCCCGACCACGGAGTGGAGCCTCGCCTCGTTCGCGCGCAGGGTGCGCTCGAGCAGCCAGTACCACTCGGCCGGCGTTCGCGCCCGCCGCCCGCCGGAGAGGGCGAGCGCGCCGGAGACCGCGCCCAGCCGCGCATCGGCGCGGAGCGCGGCGACGAGCGCGGCGATGGCACCGGGCTCGAAACGCTGGTGCGTGTCGGTGAAGACGAGCAGGTCGCCCGCGGCGGCTCGCACGCCGGCGTTCAGCGTCGCCGCCTTGCCCCCCGGCAGGTCGCCCGGCACCACGCGCACGCGCCCGTCCAGCCCCGCCAGCTCCTCCGGCCGCGCGCGCCCGTTCACCGCGTCGAGCGCCAGCACGATCTCGAGCCGGTCGGCGGGATAGGTGGCGGCGAGCAGGTCGTGTACGCGGGCCGCGATCTGCGCCGCCGGGTCGGCGCTCGCGACCACCACCGAGACCAGCGGCGCCAAGCCGGGAGCCGGGTCGCCGGACTGCCGGGACGGGTGGGCGCGACGGAGGCGGGCGAGCAGGGCGACGACGAGCGGATATCCCAGCCAGATGATCCCGAGCAGGACGAGGAGCGCGGCGGCGAGCGGGAGCAGCAGGCGAGGATCTCCGGTCGAGGGGACGTCGCGGGCGAGCCGAACGATGCCAGGTCGGCGGCGGAGGCGCAATCGGGGACGGCGAGCGACGAGCGACGAGCGACGAGCGAACAGGGGGCGGCGGACGGATCGCGGCGCGGGGCCCCCCCCGGATTCCACGATCAGCCCGCGACCGCGTCCCCCCGCCACCCGACGAACGCTCGGCGGACCTTGTCCTCGCGCCGCCCCCCGGCCAGACTACCCCCCGTGATCGCCATCGCCACTGCCTACGCCGCCCTGCGGGTCCTCGTCTTCGTCGCCGCCGTCGTCGCCACCGTCGGCGCCGTCGCCTCCTGGCTCGTCCGGACGCGCCGCATCAGCCCCTTCTCGGGCACCGCCCGCACCATCCGCCGCGCCACCGACCCGTGGATCGTGCCCATGGAGCGGCGCGTCGTCCGCGCCGGCGGCACCCCGGCGAGCGCCCCCTGGTGGACCCTCGCCCTCGTCATCGTGGGCGGCATCATCCTGCTGAGCCTCGTCCAGTTCCTGCTCGCGCAGTTCCTCCGCGCCGGCCTGGCGATCTCGGCCGGCCCCGTCGGGATCGTCCGGCTCCTCGTCACCTGGGCCTTCGCCCTCCTCGAGATCGCCCTGCTCGTGCGGGTGCTCAGCTCCTGGGTGGGCGGGTCGCCGTACTCGAAGTGGTTCCGCTGGTCGTTCGTGCTCACGGAGTGGATGCTCGCCCCACTGCGGCGGATCGTGCCGACGATCGGCATGATCGACATCACCCCGATCGTCGCCTACTTCCTGCTCCGACTCGCCCAGTCGCTCGTGCTCGGCGTGATCTGACCGGCCGGCACCGGAGCCGCCACGCGGCGGCAGACGGTCAGCTCGCCCCACCGGCTGACGACGAAGCCGTGCCCGGCGATGGCGCGCTCGAAGGCACCGGTCGCGTCGCCGAAGCCGGAGTCGTCGTGGATCTCCACCACGAGGTGGTCCACGCGGTCGATCCACCCCTCGTAGTTGGAGCCGAAGACGACCGCCTCCGCCCCCTCGATGTCCATCTTGAGGATCGAGATGCGCTCGTGGCCGGACTCCCGCAGCAGCCCCGTCACGTCCACCCCGCGCAGGCGCGGCGTCTCCCCCGGGCGGCACACCCGCACCTGACGCGCCCACTCCGCACTGTCGCGGTAGGGCCGGTCCTCGAGCACCAGATCCGCGGGGTGCGACCAGAGCGCGGCGCGCACCGCCCGCGCCCGCTGCCCGTAGCGCGTCAGATTCCGCTCCAGCAGGGCGAAGTTGTCCGGGTCGGGCTCGACGGCCACGAGCTCCGCGCGCGGGAAGCGGGAGAGGAAGTAGGCGGCCGCGTACCCCACGTTGGCCCCGCAGTCGATCACGAGGGCCGCGTCCTCGACGTCGTCCAGGCAGGCGAAGGCGCGCTCGACGAAGATCTGCTTGAAGACCTTGAGATCGCTCGTCTGCGCCCGGCAGCGGAGCGGGTGCGCCGCCTCACGGGCGGTGAGCGTCAGCAGCGCGTTGCGCGGCAGGAAGCGCAGCCGCTCGCGCTGCAACGAGAGGAGCACCGCCCCCCGCACCCCGAGCGTGGACGCATCGGACCGGACACTCCGGTAGCGTGTCCGCGGACGCAGCGCGACGCGCAGGCTGTGCAACAGTCGCAGCACGCCGGATCCCCCCGTCGAGATCGTGAGCCAGCTGGCGATGCGCCCGGCGTGAGACTCTGCACGTCACCGGGAATCCGCGCAAGAGGAACGAACGGGGGAACCGTGGAGCCGGTGGGGGCACCTCAGCCCGACTGCGCCGCGTGCCAGGCCTGGAACATCAGCACCGGCCAGAGCTGCGCCGACCAATCCTGCTCGGCACGGGCGTGCTCGCGCCAGCGGCGCATGAGCGTGCGGACCTCGAAGAAGCCCTCGCGACGCAGCCGGTCTGGCGCGAGCAGGTCGCCCGCCCAGTCGTGCAGCGGGCCGCGCAGCCAGTCGGCGAGGGGGACGGCGAAGCCGCGCTTCGGCCGGTCCACGATCTCGCGCGGCACGTATTCGTGGAGCAGCGAGCGCAGCAGGTACTTCCCCATGTCGCCGCGCCGCTTGAGCTCGAACGGGATCCGCCAGGCCAGCTCCACCACCCGGTGGTCGAGCAGCGGCGCCCGGCTCTCGAGGCTCACGGCCATCGTCGCCCGGTCGACCTTCACCAGCACGTCGTCCGGCAGGTAGCTGCAGAAGTCGAGCAGCATCACGCGCTCGACCACGCGTGGCAGGGCCGACGTCTCGCCGAATGCCGCCCCGGCCACGTCGCGGCCGGCGCCGAGCACCACCGAGGCCGGATCGGCCCAGTGCGACACGAGGCGGCGGTGGACCTCCTCGGGGGTGGGCGCGGCGTGCACCGCCCCGCGGCGCGCCAGGCGGAAGCCCAGTTGCGGATAGCGCCCGGCGGCGCCGGCCAGCGCGGCCGCACGCTCGGCGTACGGCGCAGTGCCGCGGAGCATCGCGCCGTACAGCGGGCGCACGGCCCGCGGCAGGCGCGACACGCGCCGCCACACCCCGTCGAGCTGCCCGTACTGCGTGTAGCCGCCGAACAGCTCGTCGCCACCATCGCCGGAGAGGGCCACCGTCACCGAGCGCCGGGCCAGCGCGGCTACCAGGTAGGTGGGGATCTGCGACGAGTCGGCGAAGGGCTCGTCGTAGATGGCGGGTAGCCTGGGCACGACGTCGAGCAGCTCGGCCGGCGACAGCTGGAGCTCGGTGTGCTCGGTGCCCAGGTGGCGCGCCACCGCACGAGCGTGCGCCGCCTCGTCGTACCGGGGGTCGGCGAAGCCGATCGTGAACGTCCGCACGGGCGCCGCGCTCACCTGGCGCATGATCGCCACGACGAGCGACGAGTCGATCCCGCCGGAGAGGAAGGCGCCCAGCGGCACGTCGGCGATCATCTGCTCACCCACCACCTCGCGCAGGCAGGCGTCCAGCGCCCGGCGGGCGCCGCGCTCGTCGTTCGCCAGCGGCTCGCGGACCCCGGTCTCGGCTGCGGCGCGCGCCGACCAGTAGCGGGTGGTCTCGCGCACCAGACGCCCATCCGCCCGGCGCACCGAGAGCACCGTGCCCGGGGCCACCTTCTGCACGCGGCGGTGGATGGTGTGCGGCGCGGGGATGTAGTTGTGGCGCAGCAGGAGCGCCAGCGCGTCGCGGTCGATCTCGCCGTCGAACGCCGGGTGCGCGCGGAGCGCGCGGAGCTCCGAGCCGAAGAGGAGGGTGCCGTCGGCGCCCTCGCCGACGTAGAGCGGCTTCTCGCCGGCCCGGTCGCGCGCCAGGTGGAGCACCCGGTCGCGGGCGTCCCAGAGCGCGAGGGCGAACATCCCGGCGGCACGGCGCAGCGTCTCCACCACGCCGCACCGCTCGATCGCGGCGAGCAGGACCTCGGTGTCGGAGTGGCCGCGGAAGGCGACCCCCGCCAGCTCCGCCCGCAACGCGCGGAAGTTGTAGATCTCGCCGTTGAAGACGATGACGAACCGCCCCGACGCCGACCGCATCGGCTGGTGCCCTTCGGCCGAGAGGTCGATGATGGACAGCCGGCGGTGGCCGAGGGCGACGCCGGCGTCCACGTCCGCCCAGGCCCCGGCGTCGTCGGGGCCGCGGTGACGCAGGGCGTCGGTCATGTCGCGCGTCAGCGCGGCGGCCGAGCGATCGAGACCGGTCGGGCTCCAGAAGCCCGCGAGACCACACATCTGCCGATACTCCGTGGTAGGGCCAACCGCCCGGCCTCGCCGCTCGAGGAGCGGCCGACGCGAGCTCGATACGGCTCCGGACGATCGAGCCGTTTCCCGAGAAACCGGTGCGCCCCGAAGGGGCCCGGGCACGGCCTCAGTTGCGCCGTCGCCCGCTCACCCGTCCCAGGGTTGCCGGGAGCAAGATGACCGGATGAGCCCCGTCTGACCAGCCGGCCCGTCAGCGCGGTGCCGGCCGCTCGACACTGGCCGGTCATCGAACGGCCGGCGAGGGTGGGAAGCCGCCAGCTGCGGAGCTCGCTATTTTCTCATCCCGCGGTCGCGCTCCGGCACGATGGACGGGCCTCGATCCCCGCCTGGCACGGCCGGCCTCCCCTCACCCCACGCATGCCCGACGTCGTCGAACCCGCGCCCCTCGTCACGCCCGCAGGCGAGGGGGAGCCCGCCCCCGTGCTCGGTGCGCTTCCGCCGGTCCACCCCGCGGAGCGGCCGGCGACCGATCCGTCCGAGCGGGAGGTCGCTCGCTCCTTCCTCCGGGGAGTCGCGTGGACCGGCGTGCTGAAGCTGGCCGGCCAGCTCGTCGCGTGGTCGTCGACGGTGGTCGTGGCGCGGCTCCTCTCGCCCACGGACTACGGAATCGTCGGGATGGCCACGATCTTCCTCGGGCTCCTTCAGGCGGTGAGCGAATTCGGCATCGGCACGGCGGTCGTCACGCGCCGGGAGATGCCGCGGGCGACGGCGGAGCAGCTGCACACGGTCTCGGTCCTGCTGGGCATCGTCGGCACGCTTGTCGGCATCATCTGCGCCCCGGCAGTCGCCTGGTTCTACCGGAGCAGGGAGCTGCCGGCGGTGCTGGCGGCGATGAGCTTCACTTTCCTCATCGCCTCCTTTCGCAGCGTGCCGTGGGCGCTCCTCCAGCGTGAGCTGCGCTTCAAGCGGCTCGCGGTCTACGACGCCGTGCAGGCCATCGCCCTGGCGGGTGCGAGCGTCGGCCTGGCAGCCGCCGGGTTCCGCTACTGGACGCTCGTGGCGGCCGCGCTGCTCAGCGCCACGCTCAGCTCCGCGATCGCGCTGTGGCTTCATCCCATCCGCTTCGCGCGCCCTCACCCGGGCCGGCTCCGCGGCGTGCTCCGCTTCGGGTCGGACGTCGTGCTGCAGCGGCTCGCCTGGTACGGGTACTCGAACTCGGACTTCCTGATTGCCGGCCGGATGCTGGGCAGCGCACAGCTGGGCGCGTACTCGTTGGCGTACGAGATCTCCCACATCCCGAGCAACAAGATCGGGGCGATGCTGTTCCAGCTGACGACGCCCGTCCTCGGCCGGCTGCAACACGCGCACGATGCGCTGCGCCGGATGTTCCTGCGCGTGAACGAGGCGCTCCTCATCGTCGTCGGGCCGATGTGCGTCGGCATCGCGGTGGTCGCGCCCGACTTCGTGCCACTGGTACTCGGTGAGCAGTGGCGGTCGATGATCCTGCCGCTCCAGGTACTCAGCGCCTATGCCGCCGTCACGGTGCTGCTCACGGTTCCCAGCCAGACCCTGCTGGTGACCGGGCACGAGCGCTTCGGGACGCGCTACGCGTTCGCCCAGCTGCTCGTGATGCCGGTCGCCTTCCTGATCGGGGCACGCTGGGGGATCGGCGGCCTCGCCCTCGCCTGGCCGCTCGTCCATCCGGTGCTGGCTGCCGTCCTCCTCCGCAAGGTGCTGTCGGAGCTCCGGATCCCGTGGGCGGTGTTCATCCGCGATGTGGTCTGGCCGGGCGGGAGCTCGTGCGCGCTGATGGCGCTAGGCGTGTGGGCGGCTCGGCGCGCGGTACCACACCGCCCGACCTACGGCGTGCTGGCGTGCGAGGTCGCGCTCGGCGCCGCGATCTACGTCGGGAGCCTGCTCCTGTTGCACGGACGCCAGGTTCGTGAGGCGGTGGACGCAATTCGATCGCTCCGCACCGGACCCGCTGCATGATGCACTCCGGCGGCCGGGAGTCGGTGAGCTATCGGCCGCCGACCGTGTGCCGTCCGCCGGTCGTCAGTCGTCCACTGGACGCCTGTGATGGCTGCCGACGCAGCGAGGCAAGCCGGCGGCCCCGATCGGCCGGCTCTGGACGCTCAACACCCGAATTCGTCGCGAGAGGCTGACGTCCAGACCACAGCCCGATCGCGCCCGGTCCATCCTGCCGATACTCGCCAACGGTGCTCTCTCTCGTCGGCGAGAGTCGCCAAGCCACGCACCACCCTCCCACACGCATGCCCACCGCCTCTTCGGGCGCGCGCGCCGCGCTGCAGCTCACGCCCGACACCGGGCCGTCGTTCGCCATTCGATTCGCCTGGCCCGTGACCCCGTCCGGCTGGCGCGAGGATTTCCTCTTCGGGATCTGGCACCCGAATGCGTCGCTGAGCCTGGAGCTGGAGCCTTCGCCCGGGCCCCCGCCGGTCGTGGAGCGCGGCAGGAACTGGGCGGTCGTGAGCCGCGGACAGCTTGGGTCTCGCGATCGTGGACTGACGCACCGCTATCGCGCGCCCGGGAGTCCCGACGAGTCGATCGTCGCGTTCCGCGGCTACTTGCTGACGCCCTCGCTGCATTCGCTCTCGCCCAGCCACCAGATCACGCAATACTGGGGGCGGCCGGACCTGGCACGGGAACACAATGGGACATTCACGACGGTCAGGATCACCCGCGAGGGCAGGCGCATCGAGCTGCTGACGGACGCATTCGGGATCTCCCCGCTGTACGTACGCGAACGCCCGGACGGCATCGTGCTGTTTGCCACGAGCCCACGATTCCTGCGCGGCGAGGACGCTGGCGTGTCGCCCATCGCCGAGTCCGTGTTCATGCATCGGCGATCTCTCTGTGCAGACGTCTCGCTGGTGCCCGAGGTCGAGCGCCTCCGCCCTGGTATCATCCTGCGATTCGAAGGAGGGAACTCGGAGGAGGTACGCTGGTTCGACTTCGACTCCCTCCCCCAGGGCGATGCCCCACTGACCCGGGCTGGGGTCGAGCAGGTCGAGGAGAGCTTCCAGGCTGCGATGGCGCGCTGCATCGCGCTCATGCCAGGCACGACGCACCAGCTCCCGCTGAGCAGCGGCGATGACAGCCGTCGCATCCTGGCGTCGCTGATCGCTGCAGGCGAGACCTTTCGCGCATTGACGGTGCGGATCCTCCAAAAGGACAACCGCGACCTCGACGCACGTTTCGCCGCCGAGCTGGCCACGAGGTTCGGCTTCCAGCACCAGGTCTTCGAGTACCCCTCGCCGGAGGAGTACGCAGCGGACGATGGAGTCTGCCGCACCCTGTTCTCCGCCGAGCAGACCGAGCATACCTGGATCATGCCGCTCGTCCGCTCGCTCCCTTCCGGGCCCGCACTGCTCTTCGACGGCCTCGGCGGCGACGCGATCGGGAACACCGGCTTCATGGTTCCCGATATCCTTGCGATGAACGGCGACGCGCAGCTGGGCGCGGTGGTACGACTCGCGATCCCGGGAGAGTGCAGCCGTGTGCTCCGTCCGGGGCGCTGGGCGCCGCTCGAAGCGGCCCGCGCGGCCGTGCGCGAGCAGCTCCGGTTCCTCGCGCCGGGACCGAACCGCCCGACCTACGCTTACCTCTTGCTTCGCGTGCGCCGCAATACGTCAGCGTGGTCGCAGCATCTCCTGCCGCCGGAGACGATCGCGGTCTATCCGTACCTCGACCTGGACTACGTACGTGCGGCGATGCAGTACGACCCGCTCGCCAAGATCGGCGAAACGCTCCAGCACCGCTGCCTGGAGCAGCATTGGCCGGACTACTTCGCGATCCCCAGCAGCCGCCGTGTCCCGGCAAGTATACCGCCGGGCGACCCGGCCATCCAATCGGCACTCGCGGTGGCACGTATCCGGCGCATGCAGCGCGATACACCGCTCCCAACGCTTGCCGGGCTCGCAGCCCGTCTCAGGCCTCGGACGGCCGGAATTATGAGTGCTGCGATGATCTCGAACCGGGTTGCGCGCAGGTCCGGCTGGTGGCTCGAACCGCTACTCACACTCGCGGCAGCATCAACCGAACACCGGCCCTGCTGGGGGATCACCGCCGAGGAGCGCGACGCCACGGTCATGCGCTAACCGGAGTCCCGTGCGCTGCCCACACACGTCACCGCAGCGGCGGGGACGAAGGCCTCATCCTGCCCGACTGCCCCAGTCCGTGAGCAGCCCGCAACAGCCGCCCTCCCCAGCGGTGTACTGCTTCCGATTACTACGATGCCGACGATGGCTCCGGTCCTGTCGGACGCTGCCTGAGTGCTCGTCTACATCGGTACGCTCAGCTACTCGCTCTATCTGTGGCAGCAGCCATTTCTCACCGGATCGGGCCCGACCATTTGGTGGCAGCGCTGGCCTGCCAATCTACCTCTTGCAGTGATCTTCGCGCTTGGCAGCTACTATGCGGTCGAGCGACCGGCTCTGCGGTGGCGGGAGCGGCTCGAGCGCCGGCCCGCGCGCCGCCGCCGCTCTCCCCCTCACCACCCCCCCTTCCGCCCCAGCACCACCGGGATCGTCCGCAGCAGGATCTTCAGGTCCTGCCACACGCTCTGCCCGCGCACGTACTCCAGGTCGTACTGCACCTTCTGCCGCACGTCCTCCAGCGTCTCGTCGTACGAGCGGTTCACCTGCGCCCAGCCGGTGAGCCCCGGCCGCACGCGGTGGCGCGCCTGATACGCGTGGATGTGCCGCCGCAGCTCCATGACGATCGTCGGCCGCTCCGGCCGTGGGCCGACGAGGTTCATGTCGCCGATGAGGACATTGAACAGCTGCGGCAGCTCGTCCAGCCGTGTGGCGCGGAGCACCCGCCCCACCGGCGTCACCCGCGGGTCGCCGCGCCGCGCCCACACCGCGCGCCCGTCCGCCTCGGCGTCCACCCGCATCGAGCGGAACTTGTAGATCCGGAAGGGGCGGCCGCCGTAGTCGTCGCTGCGGCGGCCGTCCGGGGTGTCGGACCGCCGGGCAGCGCGTCGGTCCCGGCGCACGCGCCGATCCAGCCCGACCCGCGTCTGCGTGTAGATCACCGGCCCGCGCGACGTCAGCTTGATCGCGAGGGCGACGAGGACGAAGAGCGGCGCCGTCAGCACGAGCAGGAGCAGCGCGAGCGCGACGTTGAGCACGCGGGCGGCGAGCTCCGAGCGCGGGGCTGGCGTCACCGTCACCGGCAGCAACAGCTCGTCGGGTGGGAGGACGTGCGGCTCGGCGTCGACGGCGGCCAGCTCCATCGACGGCGGGTAGAGATGCTCCGCTTCCACGATGTGGCTCTCGGTGGTCGGGGTCGGTTGGCCGCCGGCAGGCGCCGGGGCGTGACGAGGGCCCGTGCGTCGGCGCGCGGGCTCCCACCGAGAGCATCGGCCGCTCCCCCCGCGGACATGAGCCCCGTACGCGGGCCAGTCGGCCCCGCCGCCCGGCGTTGAGATTTCCCGCGCCGGGCATTAGATAGAGCTACGGCCGAAAGGCCCGACAACCGAAGTCCGTGGCGATTTCCGGCAAATTGCGGCCACGTTAAACACCCAGCTAAAGCGCCCTGCCGCCCGGCGCTCAGCGCTCGGGCGCTTTTTCGTTCCCGCTCCGCCGCCGGCGCCCTCTCCAGCCCGACGTCCATGTCCGCTCCCGCCCCCGCCCCCGCCCCCGCTCCCGCCCCCACGCCCCTCTCCCGCGTGCCGTACGGCCGGCGCGCCTATCTCGACGCCCTCGAGCGGCGCGTGCTCGTCTTCGACGGGGCCATGGGCACCAACATCCAGCGCCACCACCTCACCGCCGACGACTTCGGCGGCAAGGCGCTGGAGGGGTGCAACGACCATCTCGTCCTCACCCGGCCGGACGTCATCCAGGGGATCCACGAGAGCTTCCTCGCCGTGGGCTGCGACGTCGTCGAGACGTGCACCTTCCAGTCGACGCCGCGCCGCCTGGCGGAGTGGGGGATCGGCGAGAGGATGCACGAGCTCAACGTCCAGGCCGCCCGCCTCGCCCGCGCTGCCTGCGAGAAGTACGCGACCCCCGACCAGCCCCGCTTCGTCGCCGGCTCCATCGGGCCCACCGGCATGCTGCCGTCGAGCAGCGATCCCGCCCTCTCCGCCGTCACCTTCGCCGAGCTGAGCGAGGACTACTACCAGCAGGCGCGCGCGCTGGTCGAGGGCGGCGTGGACGTCCTGCTCGTCGAGACGGCGCAGGACATCCTCGAGGTGAAGGCCGCCCTGGCGGGCTTCGAGCGCCTCTTCGCGGAGCTCGGCTGGCGCGTGCCCGTGCAGGCGCAGGTGACGCTCGACACGAGCGGCCGCATGCTGCTCGGCACCGACGTGGCCAGCGCCATGACGACCCTCGAGGCGCTCGGCGTGGACGTCATCGGGCTCAACTGCTCCACCGGCCCGGAGCACATGCGCGAGCCGGTGCGCTACCTGGCCGAGCACGCGCGACTCCCGCTCTCCGTCATCCCCAACGCCGGCCTGCCGCTGAATACGGGCACCGGCGACGCGGTCTATCCGCTGGAGCCGGCGCCGATGGGGAAGCAGTTGGCGGAGTTCGTGGGGGAGTTCGGGGTGCGGGTGGTCGGGGGGTGCTGCGGGACGACGCCGGAGCATCTGAGCGCGATCGTCGGCGCCGTCCGCGAGGCGGAGGCGCGGCGAGCACCGGGCGCGACGCGGGGGGCCCCCCCCGAACCACATGATGCCACCCTCCGGCCGACCGAGCGGCATCCGAACGCCGCCGACCGCACCGGTTCCGCGCGCGGCGAGCCTCGCGTCTCCTCCGCCATGCGCGCCACCACCATCCGCCAGGTACCGGCGCCCCTGCTCGTCGGCGAGCGCGTGAACGCGCAGGGCTCGCGCAAGGTCAAGCGGCTCCTCCTCGCCGAGGACTACGAGGGGATCGCCGCGGTGGCGCGCGAGCAGGCGGAGAGCGGCGCCCACGTGCTCGACGTCTGCGTCGCCGTCACCGAGCGGGCCGACGAGGCCGACCAGATGGCGAGCGTCGTCAAGCTCCTCTCGCAGACCGTCGAGACGCCGCTCATGATCGACTCCACCGAGCCGGCGGTCATCGAGCGGGCGCTGGAGCACGTGCCGGGGCGCGCCATCATCAACTCCATCAACATGGAGAACGGGCGCCAGCGCATCGACGCCGTCGTGCCACTGGCCAAGAAGCACGGCGCCGCGCTCGTCGCGCTCACCATCGACCAGGCGGGGATGGCGAAGACCGCCGAGCGGAAGCTCGAGGTGGCGCGCGCCATCCACGACATCGTCGTCCACGAGTACGGGATGGCGTCGGAGGATCTCCTCTTCGACGCGCTCACCTTCACCCTCGCCACCGGCGACGCGGAGTGGGTGGACTCGGCGCACCAGACGATCGAGGGGATCCGCCGCATCAAGACGGAGCTCCCCGGGGTGCACACCATCCTCGGCGTGTCCAACGTCAGCTTCGGCCTGGCGCCGGAGGCGCGCGCCGTGCTCAACTCCGTCTTCCTGCACCACTGCGTGGAGGCGGGGCTCGACGCGGCCATCGTCAATCCCGCGCACGTGCGCCCCTACGCCGAGATCCCGGCCGAGGAGCGCGCGCTGGCCGACGACCTGGTGTTCAATCGCCGGCCGGACGCGCTGCAGCGGCTCATCGAGCACTTCGAGAGCCAGGGAGCAGGGAGCAGGAAGCAGGAAACGGAAGAGGATCCGACGGCGGCGATGACGCCGGACGAGGCGGTGCACTGGGCCATCGTCCATCGCAAGAAGGAGGGGATCGAGGAGCGGCTGGACCGTGCCGGCGTGCGCGAGCAGCCGGTGCGCGTGCTGAACGAGGTGCTGCTCCCGGCCATGAAGGAGGTGGGCGACAAGTTCGGCGCGGGTGAGCTGATCCTCCCCTTCGTGCTGCAGAGCGCGGAGGCGATGAAGCGCGCCGTGAAGCACCTGGAGCAGTTCCTGGAGCGTGCGGAGGGCTACACCAAGGGCAAGGTCGTGCTCGCCACCGTCTACGGGGACGTGCACGACATCGGCAAGTCGCTCGTCAACACGATCCTCTCCAACAACGGCTACACCGTGTTCGACCTCGGCAAGCAGGTGCCGGTGAACACGATCATCGAGAAGGCGGTGGAGGTGGGCGCCGACGCCCTCGGCCTCTCGGCGCTGCTCGTCTCGACGAGCAAGCAGATGCCGCTCTGCGTGCAGGAGCTGGCGCGGCGCGGCATGGACGTGCCGGTGCTCATCGGCGGCGCGGCCATCAACCGCCGCTTCGGGCGTCGCGCGCTGTTCGTGGACGGCGAGCAGCCCTACGCGCCGGGCGTCTTCTACTGCAAGGACGCCTTCGAGGGGCTGGAGACGATGGACGTGCTGCAGGACGGCGAGCGACGCGCCGACTTCGTGGCGCGCCTGCTCGACGACGCGCGCCGGGACGTCTTCCTCAACACCACCGTCGGCAAGGACGTGCGCGCGGGCACCGAGGACGGCGCGCGCAGCGAGGTCCCGCCCGCGCCCGACATCCCGGCGCCCCCCTTCTGGGGCGTGCGGACGGTGCGCGACATCCCGCTCGACGAGGTGTTCGCGCTGCTCGACCTGGACGAGCTCTACCGCCTGCAGTGGGGCGGGCGCGGCTCGGGCGAGGACTACCAGCGCAGCGTGCGCGAGGTGTTCGAGCCCACGCTGCGACGGCTGACGAAGGAGGCGCGGCGCGAGGGCTGGCTCGCCCCGGCCGCGGTCTACGGCTACTTCCCCGCGCAGGCCGATGGCAACGACGTCGTGGTCTACGATCCGGAGGCGTACGCCGCCGACGGCACGAAGCGCGAGGTCGCCCGCTTCCACTTCCCGCGACAGGAGGGGCGCGAGCGCCTCTGCCTCGCCGACTACTTCCGTGCCGTCGACTCGGACGAGGTGGACGTCGTCGGCCTGCAGGTGGTGACGGTGGGCGACGCCGCGGCGCACCGCTTCGAGGCGCTGCAGGCGGCCGGCGAGTACTCGGAGGCCTTCTTCTCGCACGGCCTCGCCGTGGAGAGCGCCGAGGCGCTGGCCGAGTGGATGCACCGCCATCAGCGCGCCGAGCTGGGCGTGGCGGACGGCCGCGGCAAGCGCTATTCGTGGGGCTACGGCGCCTGCCCGGACCTGGAGGACCACGCCGAGCTGTTCAAGCTCCTCCCCGCCGAGCGCGAGCTCGGGATGTCGCTCACGACCGCGTTCCAGCTGATCCCGGAGCAGAGCACGGCGGCGATCATCATCCATCATCCCGCCGCGAAGTACTACGCGGTGCGTGGGGCCGGAGCGTCCGTCGCGACGACGGAGGTGGGAGCGTGAGCGACGAGCGGCGAGCGACGAGCGACGAGGGAGCGGCGAGTCGCGAGGGCGTCGGCGTGGCAGCGAGCGGCACGGACTCGTCGCTCGTCGCTCATCGCTCGTCGCTGCTGTCCCGCCTCCTCGACCCCTCCCAGGTCGTCGTCTTCGACGGCGCCATGGGCACCATGCTCTATGCCCGCGGCGTCTTCATCAACCAGTGCTACGACGAGCTGAGCCTGCGCTCGCCCGACCTGGTGCGCGCCGTGCACCGCGCCTACGTGGACGCGGGGGCCGAGGTGCTGGAGACCAACAGCTTCGGCGCCAACCGCGCGAAGCTCGCGCAGCACGGGCTCGAGGCGCAGGTGCGCGCCGTGAACGAGGCCGCGGCGCGGGTGGCGCGCGAGGCCGCGGGCGACGAAGCGCTCGTCGCCGGCGCCGTGGGGCCGCTGGGCGTGCGCCTGGAGCCGTACGGGCCCACCTCGCGCGACGAGGCGCGCGGCATGTTCCGCGAGCAGATGGAGGGGCTCGTCGCCGGCGGCGCCGACTTCCTCCTCCTCGAGACCTTCGGCGACCTGCTGGAGATCGAGCAGGCCATCCTCGCCGCGCGCGAGGTGAACGGCCACCGCCCGGTGATCGCCCAGATGACGATCGGCGCCGACGGCCGCACGCCCTACGGCGCGACGGCGGAGGACGTGGCGCGCGCCCTCGACCGCTTCGGCGCCGACGTCATCGGCCTGAACTGCAGCGTCGGACCGCAGATCATCCTCGAGGCGGTCGAACGCATGGCGCACACCACGCAGCGCAAGCTGAGCGCGCAGCCCAACGCCGGCATGCCGCGCGAGGTCGGCGGACGCAGCATGTACATGGCCAGCCCCGAGTACATGGCCACCTACGCGCGCCACCTCGTGCAGGCCGGCGCCCGCCTGGTCGGCGGCTGCTGCGGCACGACGCCGGAGCACATCCGGGCGATCGCCGAGGGCATCCGGCCGCTGGCGCCGAGGAGCGAGCGTCGAGCGGCGAGCGACGAGCGGCGAGGAGCTGCGGTTCACTCGCCGCTCGACGCTCGTCGCTCATCGCTCGGGGTCCCTCCCGTTCCCCTCGCCGACCGCTCGCGCTGGGGCGCCAGGATCGCGGCGGGGGAGTTCGTCAGCTCGGTCGAGATCGTGCCGCCGCGCGGGGTGGACGCCTCGCGCCTCATCGCCGACGCGCGGCGCCTCAAGCAGGCGGGCGTGGACGCGATCAACGTCCCCGACGGCCCGCGCGCGCAGAGCCGCATGGGCGCCATCATGACCAGCCTGCTCATCGAGCAGCAGGCGGGGATCGAGGCGGTGACGCACTACTGCTGCCGCGACCGCAACCTGCTCGGCATGCTGAGCGACCTGCTCGGCGCCTCGGCGGTGGGACTGCGCAATCTGCTGCTCATCACCGGCGACCCGCCCAAGATGGGGCCGTACCCCGATGCCACGGCGGTCTTCGACATCGACGCGATCGGGCTCACCAACCTGGTGGCCAACCTGAACCGCGGGCTCGACCCCGGCGGCAACGCCATCGGCGAGCCGACGCGCTTCGTCATCGGCGTGGGCGTGAACCCGGCGGCCATCGATCCGGCGCACGAGCTGCGGCGCTTCGAGTGGAAGGTGGAGGCGGGCGCCGAGTACGCCATCACGCAGCCGGTGTTCGACGTGGCGCAGCTCGAACGCTTCCTGGCCAGCATCGCGCACACGCGCATCCCGATCGTCGCCGGCATCTGGCCGCTCGTCTCGGCGCGCAACGCGGAGTTCCTGGCCAACGAGGTGCCGGGCGTCACCGTGCCGGACGCCGTGATCACGCGCATGCGGGCGGCCAGCGCGCGCTCCAAGGAGCACGCGGTGGCCGAGGGGATCGCCATCGCGCGCGAGATGTTCGAGCGGGTCTGCGGCGCGGTGCAGGGCGTGCAGGTCTCGGCGCCGTTCGGCAGGGTGGAGCTGGCGCTGCAGGTGTTCGGGGGCTGAGCGGGCGAGGCAGCGAGAGGCGCAGGGCGCGAGCGGCCGGTGGTGCGCGCTGCCCTCGTCACTTGCCGCCTGCGCCGTGTCACTCCCCGCCCTCGTCTTGACAGGCGCGGCACCCGACGGCACCATTACGTGAGCATTCGGTTACACATTTCCCATGTCCCGCGCCCGCGCCAGCACCGATCCGTTCACCGCCGTCGCCGATCCCACCCGCCGGGCCCTCCTCGACCGGCTCCGGGAGGGGGCGGCGCCGGTGGCCGAGCTCGCCGCGGGCTTCGCGATGAGCCGCCCGGCGGTGTCCAAGCATCTGCGGGTCCTGCGCGACGCCCGCCTCGTGCGCGAGCGCCGCGGCGGCGACGACGGCCGCCAGCGCATCTACGAGCTCACGCCCGCGCCGCTGCGCGAGATCGCTCGCTGGACGGCCGCGTACGAAGTGTTCTGGCCCGCGCACCTGGCGCGGCTCAAGCGCCACCTCGAGCGCCCACCGGAGGATCCGACCTCATGATGCCCGCCCCCGACTCCGTCGCGCCCCGTGAGGCGCTCCCCCACGTCGTCCGCACCGTCGTCGACATCGCCGCGTCCCCGGCGCGCGTCTTCGAGGCGCTCACCGAGCCGGCGGAGCTCGCCGCCTGGTGGGCGGGCGGCGACGCGCACGTGAGCGATTGCGGGGCGGACCCTCGACCGGGCGGCGCCTGGCACGTCCGGCTGGTGGACGGCAACGGCGTCGAGCGCCTGGTCGCCGGCGAGTATCGCGTCGTCGATGCACCTCACCGCCTGGAGCAGAGCTGGCAGGCCGACGACGACGCCGCGCCGTCGGTGGTGCGCTACGACCTCGAGCCGCGCGAGGTGGGCGGCACCGAGGGCACGCGCCTCACGGTGACGCACAGCTCCCCGGTGGCGCTGGCGACCGCGACGTCGGCGCCCGGCCGGGCCTCGGCGCTGGCGGTGCACGTCGCGCGACACCCGCACGCCGGCCCGCCCCGCGCGGTCGTCGTGGGCCGGGCTCCGAGCGCGACGCTGCACCTGGCGCCCCGCCGCCGGGCGACGTGGCTCGTCAGCGCCTGATCGCACGCTCGATCGCCGAGCTCCCCACATCCGTCCCCCATCCCCATGCCGACCATCTACACCCCCTACATCGTCGAGCGGTCGAGCCGCGGCGAGCGCACCTACGACATCTTCTCGCGCCTGCTGATGGACCGCATCGTCTTCCTCGGCAGCGCCATCGACGACGACGTGGCGAACAGCATCATCGCCCAGCTCCTCTTCCTCGATGCGGACAGTCCGGGCAAGGACATCCACCTCTACATCAACTCCCCGGGCGGGAGCGTGACGGCGGGGCTGGCGATGTACGACGCCATGCAGTCGCTCAGCTCGCCGGTGAGCACCATCTGCATGGGCTTCGCGGCGAGCATGGCCTGCTTCATCCTCGCCACCGGCGCGAAGGGCAAGCGCTTCGCCCTTCCGCATGCCCGCATCATGCAGCACCAGCCGTCGAGCGGCACCGAGGGGACGGCGGCCGACATCGAGCTGCGCGCGAAGGAGATCATCTACACGCGCGAGCAGGTGAACCGGCTGCTGGCCCGCCACACCGGCCAGCCGCTGGAGCGCATCGAGCGCGACTTCGACCGCGACTACTACATGTCGGCCGAGGAGGCGCGCGCGTACGGGATCATCGACCAGGTCGTCGTGCGCGGCGAGCAGGTGGTGGAGGAGAGCCGCCGGCCGTCGGTGACGGCCTGAAGCATATCGCGACGCGGGAGCGCGCGCTCCCGCGTCGCGATGGCGGAGTCGGCCGTGAGAGATGACGAGAGCGCACGCGGTGTTTCGCCGCGTGCGCTCTTGCCACTTCGTGCGTGCCATCCCACGTTAGGGCCGTCTCCGCCGCCGCGTTCGGGCGTGGGACGACGGGTCATCCTCACGCCCCCCCGCACGTCCGAGGTTGTTACGGCTCCCATGCGCGTGACACCCAGGCGACCGCTGCGCATCGGGATGCTGACCACCTTCTATCCCCCCTACAACTTCGGCGGGGATGGCATCGGGGTGGAGCGTCTCGCCACCGCATTGGCGCGGCGCGGGCACGAGGTCACGGTGCTCCACGACGTGGACGCCTACGAGGTGCTGGCGCACGCGCCCGTCGCCGCCCCCACCACGCCGCCCGTGCCGGGGCTCCGCGTCATCCCGTTGCGGAGTGGGCTGGGCCCCGTCTCTCCCCTGCTCACCCAGCAGGCCGGCCGGCCGGTGGTGAACGGGCGCCGCATCCGGCGCATCGTCGCGCGCGAGCGCTTCGACGTCACCTTCTTCCACAACGTCTCGCTCATCGGCGGTGCCGGGCTCCTCGGCGCCGGAGCCGGCGTCACGCTC
The DNA here is from genome assembly GCA_035761165.1 of Gemmatimonadaceae bacterium. Classification (GTDB taxonomy): domain Bacteria; phylum Gemmatimonadota; class Gemmatimonadetes; order Gemmatimonadales; family Gemmatimonadaceae; genus CALCHX01. Next base: position 46,668 of record DASTRO010000238.1, read on the forward strand.
TACGAGGCGCACGAGCACTGGCTCGTCTGCCCGTCCCACGTGCTCTGGCGCCACGGCCGCGAGCCGTGCACCGGGCGGCAGTGCCTGCGCTGCACCCTGCGCCACCACCGCCCGCCCCAGCTCTGGCGCTACACCGGCTACCTGGAGCGGCAGCTGCGCCACGTAGACGCCTTCATCGCCAAGAGCGAGTTCAGCCGCCGCAAGCACCACGAGTTCGGCTTCACGCGGGAGATGGAGGTGATCCCGTACTTCCTCCCCGATGCGCCGCCCGCGGCCGCGAGCGCGCGCGGCGCGCCGCCGCACGATCGCCCGTACGTCCTCTTCGTCGGGCGCCTGGAGCGCATCAAGGGGCTGGACGACGTGATCCCGGCGATGCGCCGGCTGCCCGAGCTGGACCTGGTGGTGGCGGGTGACGGCGAGCACGGCCCCGTGCTGCGGCGGCTGGCTGACGGCGTCGCCAACGTGCGCTTCCTCGGTCGCGTGGCGCCCGACGCGCTGCGGGCGTACTACGACCACGCGCTCGCCCTCGTCGTGCCGTCGGTCTGCTTCGAGACGTTCGGCATCATCCTCATCGAGGCGTTCCGGCAGGGGACGCCGGTGATCGCACGCCGCATCGGCCCCTTCCCGGAGATCGTCGAGCGCGCCGGCGGCGGGCTGCTCTTCGAGACGCCGGACGAGCTGGTGGCGGCGCTCCATGCCCTCCACGCCTCGCCGGCGCGCCGCGCCGAGCTGGCTCGGGCGGGCGCGGCCGCCTTCGCGCGCCACTGGAGCGAGTCCGCGGTCCTGCCGCAGTACCTCGAGCTCATCGCGCGCACCGCCGCCGCCAGGGGGATGGCCGAGGTCGCGCATCTCGTTCACGACGGAGCGGCCGCATGAAGGTCTTCATCACCGGCGGGGCCGGCTTCATCGGCTCGCATCTGGCGGAGCGCCTGCTGGCGGACGGCCACCGCGTCGTCCTGCTGGACGATCTCTCCACCGGCAGCATCGACAACGTCGCGCACCTGCTCGAGCACCCGCGACTCACCTACCGCATCGGCTCGGTGATGGATGCGCCGCTCGTGGCGGAGCTGGTGGACCGCTGCGACGTCACGGTGCACCTGGCGGCAGCCGTGGGCGTGCGGCTCATCGTCGAGCGCCCGGTGCGGACCATCGAGACCAACGTGCACGGCACGGAGGTGGTGCTGAACGCGGTCTCGCGGAAGAACCGGCTCGTCGTGGTCGCGTCCACCTCCGAGGTGTACGGCAAGGGGAGCCGCTGCCCCTTCCGCGAGGACGACGACCTCGTCCTCGGGCCCACTACACACTCCCGCTGGGCCTACGCCTGCTCCAAGGCGCTGGACGAGTGGCTGGCGCTGGCCTATCACCGCGAGCAGGGGACGCCGGTGATCGTCGTGCGCTTCTTCAACACCGTCGGCCCGCGGCAGACGGGGCGCTACGGCATGGTGCTGCCGACCTTCGTGGCACAGGCGGAGGCGGGGCAGCCGCTCACGGTGCACGGCACCGGCGAGCAGACGCGCTGCTTCGGCCACGTGCGCGATGCCGTGGAGGCGCTGCTCCGCCTCGTCCAGACGCCGGCCGCCGTGGGCGGCGTCTTCAACATCGGGAACGACGAGGAGGTGAGCATCAACCGCCTCGCCGAGCGCGTCATCGAGCTCACCGGCAGCCCGTCGCCGGTGGTGCACGTGCCGTACGCGGAGGCGTTCGCGCACGGCTTCGAGGACATGCAGCGCCGCGTGCCCGACCTGCGGAAGCTGGAAGCGATGGTCGGCTTCCGCCCACGCACCCCGCTGGACGAGATCATCCAGGACGTCATCGCCGCGCACCGCGGCGCGCTGGAGGCCGCGGCCGGGTGAGGACGGTTCAGCGCGGCGAGCTGACGGCGTTCGCGCCGCCCGAGTCGGCGCCGGTATCCGCGACCGGCGCGGGCGCCGCCTGGCTGCGGCTGCTGCGCCCGCGCCAGTGGGTGAAGAACGCCTTCGTCCTCGCCCCCCTGCTCTTCTCCGGGCGCGCCATCGACCTCGAGGCCCCGCTGCACGCCGCGGCGGCCTTCGTGCTCTTCTGCCTACTGGCGAGCGGCATCTACTGCGTGAACGACGCGCTCGACGCCGACGCCGACCGCGTGCACCCGGTGAAGCGGCATCGCCCGGTGGCCGCCGGGTCGATCACGCGCCGCGCGGCCCTGCTCGTCGGCGGCGCGCTGGCGCTCTCGGCGCTGCTCCTCGCCCTGCCGTTGGGGCTGGACCTGGCGGGGGTGCTGCTGGCCTACTGCCTCCTCAATGCCGCCTACGCGCGCTGGCTGAAGCGGATGGTGCTGCTCGACGTCTTCGGGCTCGCGGCGTTCTTCGTGCTCCGCCTGCTCGCCGGCTCGGCCGCGGTGGACGTGCACCCCTCGGTGTGGCTGCTGCTCTGCGGCGGGCTGCTCGCCCTCTTCCTCGGCTTCGCCAAGCGGCGGCACGAGCTCCTCCTGCTCGGTGCGGACTCGCGGCACCACCGCGCCGTGCTCGCGCACTACGACGCGCCCTTCCTCGACCAGGTGTCGGTGGTGCTCATCGCCGTCACGCTGGTGTCGTACATCATGTACACGCTCACCTCCGCCACCGCGGCCAAGGTGGGCTCGGAGACGTTGAGCTACAGCACGGCGTTCGTGCTCTACGGCGTGCTGCGCTACCTCTACCTCTCGCAGCATCGTCGCGGCGGCGACGCGGCCGAGGCGCTCCTCACCGACCGTGGCCTGCTCGCCTCGGCCGTGGCCTGGCTCCTCTACTGTGGCTGGGCCATCTACCGTCCCTTCTGAGCACGGCCTCGCGCCCCTCACGCCGGCGTACGACCGCGCGCCGGCGCGCGAGACGGCGCCCGGCGGCATCGGTCGCGCGCTCGCCTGGCTGGCGCTCGCCCTCGTCGGGGAGATCGCCCGGCTGCAGCTCGTGCGGGCGGGGAACCTGGTCGGCTATCAGCATTATCCGGCGCCCGGCGACATGTGGCGTGCGACGCCGTGGGCGTGCATCGCCGTCGCCGTGCAGGGCGCGCTGGCCGCCTGGGGCCTCGCGCGCGTCTGGCCGCGACTGCGGGCGTGGCTCCTGCCCACGTACGGCCGCGGGCGCCTTGCCGGCATCGCGGCGCTCTTCGTCCTCTCCAGCGCCGCGCTGTCGCGCGAGCCGATGGCCTTCGCTATCGAGCTGGTGGTCGCCTCGCTCCTGCAGGCGATCGCCCTCGCCACCATCGTCCTCGCCGCCGCGGCCGTGCCAGCGGGCGTGCTCGGCACGATCGGCGCCCGCCTGCGCGGGCTGCTGCCGGAGCGGGAGGCCGATGCACCGGCCACGCTCGACCGCTTCGCCGTCGCCGCTGCCGCGTGGGTGGCGCTCGTCTGCGCGCTGCTCGCGGTGCTCGCGTACCAGCGGCACCCGCACGTGCCGGACGAGGTCTCGTACATCTACCAGGCCCGCTACTTCGCGCACGGCATGCTCACCATGCCGGCCCCGCCGTCGCGCGCCGCGTTCGACCTCGACCTGATGACGTACGAGCCGTCGCGCTGGTACTCCCCGGTGCCCCCGGGCTGGCCCGCGGTGCTCGCCCTGGGCTACCGCCTCGGCGTGCCCTGGCTGGTGAACCCGCTGCTGAACGGCGCCAACGTGCTGCTGGCGTACCTCCTCGTGGGTGGCGTGTACGGCCGGCGTACGGCGCGGTGGAGCGTGCTGCTGCTCCCCACCTCCCCGTGGTTCCTGTTCATGGGGATGAACGTCATGACGCACACGCTCGCCCTCTTCGCCGCGCTCGTCGCGGCGGTGTCGGTGGCGCGCATGCGGCGCACCGGCCGGCTGCGCTGGGGCGTGGTCGGCGGCACCGCGATCGGCCTCGTGAGCGTCATCCGGCCGCTGGAGGGGCTGGCCGTCGCCATCGTGCTCGGCCTCTGGACGCTCTGGCGCCGTGCACCGCACCGCCGCGTCGCGATCGCGCAGCTCTCGGCGCTGGCGCTCGCGAGCATGGCGGCGGGCGCGGTGGTGCTGCCGTACAACCGGGCGATCAGCGGGAGCGCCACCACCTTCCCGCTCATGGCCTACACCGACGCCATGTACGGCAAGGGCGTCAACGCGCTCGGCTTCGGCCCCGACAAGGGGATGCACTGGCCCGGGCTCGATCCCTTCCCCGGCCACGGGCTCCGCGACGTCGTCGTCAACGCGGCGCTCAACACCTTCCAGGTGAACGTGGAGCTCCTCGGCTGGAGCACCGGGGCGCTCCTCGTGATCGCGCTGCTCCTCGGCTCCGGACGCATGCGCCGCGAGGACTGGGCGATGCTCGCGGCCATCGGCGTCGTCGTCGGGCTGCACAGCGTGTACTGGTTCAGTGGCGGCCCGGACTTCGGCGCGCGCTACTGGTACCTGATCATCGTGCCCGGCATCGCACTGGCGGCGCGCGGGATCGAGACGCTGGAGGCGAGTGCGGCGCGCGAGCCGGGCCCGCACCGGGACGCGCGCGTCACGCTGGGCGCGGCGGTGCTCTGCGCGATGGCGGTGATCGCCTTCGTGCCCTGGCGCGCGGTGGACAAGTACCACCACTATCGCGGCATGGAGCCCGGCGTCGAGCGGCTGGCGCGCGAGCATCGCTTCGGCCGCAGCCTGGTGCTCGTGCGCGGCAACCGCCACCCGGACTACGCGTCGGCGGCGACGTACAACCCGCTCGACCTGCATGCGCCGCAGCCCGTCTATGCCTGGGACCGCGACCCGGCCACGCGGGCCGAGGTGCTGCGCGCGTACGCGGATCGCCCGGTCTGGATCGTCGCCGGGCCGACGGTGACGGGCCACGGCTTCCAGGTCGTCGCCGGCCCACTCACGGCGCGCGAGGCGCTGGCCTGGCGTGCACCGACCCCGACGCCGCGGCGTGGCGGCGAGTGACGCCCACGCCGCCTACCGCGGCGTCACGGTCGCGGTCCTCGGCGCTTCGGGCTTCATCGGGCGGTGGGTGGCGCGCGCCCTGGCCGAGCACGGGGCGACGCTGGCGCTCGTCGCGCGCGACGCCGCCTCGCTGTCGGAGCGGCGCGCGGGGCTCGGCGCGAGCACCTCCGTGATCGAGGCCGACCTCGCGCGCGAGGGCACGGCGTGCGAGATCGTCGAGGCCACGCGGCCGGCCGTCGTCTTCAACCTCGCCGGGTACGGCGTGGACCCTGGCGAGCGCGACGAGCACGCGGCGCGGACGATCAACACCGAGCTCCCGCGTCGGATCGTCCAGGCGCTGGCGGCACGGCGGGACGACGCATGGTGTGGCCAGCGGCTGGTGCACGTGGGCTCAGCGCTGGAGTACGGCGACGCCGGCGGCGACCTCGCCGAGGGGTCGCCGCCGCGCCCGACCACGCTTTACGGGCGGTCGAAGCTCGCCGGCACGCTCGCGGTGTCGCGCGGCTGCGCCGAGCTGGGCGTGCGCGGCGTGACGGCGCGCCTCTTCACGGTGTACGGTGCCGGCGAGCACGCGGGGCGCCTGCTCCCGACGCTGCTCGACGCGGTACGACACGACGATCCGATCCCGCTGACGGCAGGGTTACAGCAGCGCGACTTCACCTACGTGGAGGACGTGGCGGAGGGCCTGCTGCGCCTCGGCTCCGCCACGGCCGCGCGACCCGGCGAGGTCGTCAACCTGGCCACCGGGCGCCTGACCGAGGTGCGGCGGTTCGCCGCCGAGTGCGCGCTGGCGCTGGGCCTCGACCCGGCGCGGCTGGTGTTCGGGGCACTGCCCACACGCGCCGAGGAGATGCGGCACGAGCCGGTGTCGGTGGCACGACTGCGCGAGCTGGTGGGCTGGGTGCCACCGACGACGGTGCCCGACGGCATCCGCCGCACCATCGCTCGCGCCGCCGAGCCCTGACGCCGTCAGCCCATCCGGGCCGCCACCGTCGCGGCGCGCTCGGCAGCGGCGCGCTCGGCAGCGTCGCGGGCGAGTCGCTCGCGATACCACGCGATCGTCGCCAGCAGCCCCTCGTCCAGCGAGTACGCGGGCCGCCAGCCGAGCATCCGCCGTGCCTTCGTGCAGTCGAGGTACTGCCGGGGGATCTCGTGCGTCGCCTCGTTCAGGATGCGGGGCCGCAGCTCGGGGCGTCCCGTCAGCTGGAGGATGCGCTCCACCAGCTCGATGACGGACAGCGGCGTCTCGGTGCCGAAGTTGAACGCCTGCCCCACGAAACGCTCGTCCGGCAGCCGCTCGGCCAGCTGCAGATACGCCTCCACCGCGTCCTGCACGTAGAAGTAGTCGCGCACGAAGGTGCCGTCGCTGCGGATGACCGGTGCCTCGCCGAGCAGGACGGAGCGGATCGTGCCTGGGATCAGGCGATTGAAGTTCAGGTCCCCGCCGCCGAAGAGATTCCCGCAGCGCGTGACGGCGACGGGCAGCCGATACGTGTGGAAGTACGAGAAGGCGATGAGGTCGGTGCAGCTCTTCGACACGTCGTACGGGAAGCGGCCCTGCAGCGGCAGTTCCTCGGTGTACGGGAGCGCGTCGTGGCTGCCGTACGCCTTGTCGCTGGACGCGACCACCACGCGCGTCACGAGACGGCTGCACGCCCGGCACGCCTCGAGCAGGTTCCAGCTGCCACGGATGTTCGCCTCGAAGGTGGAGAGCGCCGAGCGCGCCGCCGTGCCGACGATGGTCTGCGCGCCGAGGTGGAAGACCGTGTCGATCTCGTACTCGTTGATGGCGCGGAGGAGGAGCGCGTGGTCCTCCAGCTCACCGCGCACGGTGCGCACGCGCGCCAGCAGCTCCCCTTCCATCAGCCGGCTCTCCGGCACCCAATCGCGCACCAGGCAGGTGACCCGCGCACCGCGTCGCACCAGCTCCTCCACGAGCCAGGAGCCGAGCAGCCCCGAGGCGCCGGTGACGAAGACCGGGCGCTCGCGCCAGAAGGCGGTCACGTCCACGTCTTCCACGGCGCCTTCCCGCTGAGCCACAGCGACTCGAGCAACTCCTTCTCCCGCAGCGTGTCCATCGGCTGCCAGAAGCCCTCGTGGCGGAAGGCCATCAGCTGGCCGTCCGCCGCGAGGCGCTCGAGCGGCTCGCGCTCCAGGATCGTCTCGTCGTCGGCCAGGTACTCGAAGACACCGGGCTCGAAGACGAAGAAGCCGCCGTTGATCCACCCTTCCCCCGCCTGTGGCTTCTCGGAGAAGGTGGCCACCGCATCCTCCGTCAGCACCAGCCCGCCGAAGCGCGCCGGCGGCCGGACCGCGGTCACCGTGGCCAGCCGTCCATGCCGCCGGTGGAACGCCATCAGAGCGCGGATGTCGACACTCGCCAGCCCGTCGCCGTAGGTGGCCATGAAGGTGGCGTCGCCGAGCCACGGCCGCAGCCGGCGAATGCGGCCGCCCGTCATCGTCTCCGTCCCGGTGTCGACCAGGCCCACCTTCCAGTCGATCCGGCTGCCATTGAGCACGCTGAGCTGCCCGTCGCGCAGGTCGATGGTGAAGTCGGCGCTGTGGATGAAGGCGTTGCGGAAGTACTCCTTGATGCACTCGCCCTTGTAGCCGCAGGCGACGAGGAAGTCGCTGAAGCCGTGGGCGGCGTAGATGCTCATGATGTGCCAGATCATCGGCTTGCCGCCGATCTCGACCATCGGCTTCGGGCGGACCGACGTCTCTTCGGCGAGCCGGGTTCCACGCCCGCCGGCGAGGATGACGACCTGGGTCACACGGTCCTCGGGAACGGGATGGGGAGGATGAACCGCCCGCCCCGCTCGGCGTACGTGCGCTGCTGGCGCACGATCTCCTCGGCGAAGTTCCAGGCGAGGATCAGCACGGCGTCGGGCTGCTCCTCCAGGAGCGCCGACGGCGGGCGCACCGGCAGGTGCATCCCCGGCGTGTAGCGGCCGATCTTGAGCGGGCTCTTGTCCACCGTGTAGGGCAGCAGGTCGGTGCCGATCTCGCAGTAGTTGAGGAGCGTGTTCCCCTTGGCCGGCGCGCCGTAGCCGGCGAGCGTCCGTCCCGCCTGCACGTGCGCGCGCAGCAGCGCGTGCAGGGCCTCGCGGTTCGCCTCCACGTCGGCCGCGAAGCGGACGAGCCGCGGGAGGCTCGCGAGCCCCAGCAGCTGCTCCTCGGCGATCATCGCCAGTGCGACGGGCGCGTGCACGGGGTGTCGCTCGCTGCGACCCGCGTAGATGCGGATCGAGCCCCCGTGCACCGGCACGCGCTCCACGCCCACCAGCGACAGCCCGGCGCCGTCGCACAGCCACCGCAGCGCGCTCACCGAGAAGTAGCAGAGGTGCTCGTGGTAGATGGTGTCGTACTCCAGGCGCTCGACCATGTCGCGCAGGTAGGGCACCTCCAGCACCACCAGCCCGTCGTCGGCGAGCAGGTCACGGCAGCCGCGAAGGAAGCCGCGCGCGTCGTCCACGTGCGCCAGCACGTTGTTGCCGATCACCGCTCGCGCCGGGCCGTGCGCGGTCCGCAGCTCCGGGGCGAGCGCTTGCTCGAAGAAGCGGTCCACCGTCTCGACGCCGCGAGCACGGGCGATCGCGGCGATGTTGGCGGCCGGCTCCACGCCGAGCGTGCGGACGCCGTGTGCCTGGAAGCAGTCGAGCAGGCTGCCGTCGTTGCTGGCGACCTCCACCACCAGATCCCCGGCTCCGAGGCCGAGCCGCGTCACGACGGTGCGCGCGTAGGCGGCGTTGTGGGCGGCGATCGTGTCCGAGGTGCCGGTCACGTAGATGTAGTCGCGGAACAGCACCTCGGGATCGACGACGTCGAGGAGCTGCACGAGCGCGCATCGCTCGCAGAGATAGACGTCGAGCGGATAGCGCGCCTCGGTGGCGAACTCGCTCGGCCGCCGGGGGAAGGCGTTCGCCAGCGGCTGCGCGCCGAGGGAGAGGAAGCGCCGCAGCTCGGCGCTGCCGCAGCCGCGGCAGTCGTCGCGTCGGCGGTGCGTGGGATGGAGGGCGGGCTCGGCCAGCGCGCTGGGCGACACGATGACGGGATCGGGGTGGGACTCAGCCCTGCGCCTGCGGCACCGCCGGCGCGGCGATGCCCACCTCGCGTCGCCACGCCCGCACGCTCGGCGAGAAGCGATAGACCAGCAGCCCACGCAGGAACTCCCAGCACGTGCTCGCGCGCACGTGCGACAGCCCGGCGCCCCGCATCCGCGCGAAGACGTTCAGCTCGATCACCCGGATCCCCATGTAGTGAGCCTTGATCATGATCTCGGGATCCAGGAACCACTGCTTCGACGTGATCCGCATCGCCGCGAGCACCTCGCGCGACAGGATCTTGGGCACGCCGTTCAGGTCGAGCGAGCCGAGCGTCGGCCAGAGCAGCCAGACGAGGGCGTTGTAGCTGATCGAGACCACCTTGCGACGCAGCCCGTCCATCCGGAAGCGACGCCGCACCTTGGCCAGGTAGCGGCCGTCCGTGCTCGCGACGACCTCGTAGAGGCGCACCACGTCCTCGGCGTCCACCTGGCCGTCGGCCGGGATCCAGCCGATCCAGCGCGCCGTGCAGAGCGGGAAGCCGCTCGTCACGCCGTTGCCGTAGCCCTCGTTCACCGGGACGCGACACGGCACCACGCCCGGCAGCTCGCGGGCGAGGGCGGCGATGATCTCGCCCGTGCGGTCGTGGGAGCCGTTGTCCACGACCACCAGCTGCAGCCGGTGCCCCGCCTGCTCGAACGCGTGCACGAGGCGGCGCACCGTGAAGGCGACGATTGCCTCCTCATCGTACGCCGGCATGACGATCGAGAGATCCGGCGGCCGCTCGCGGTCGCCGTCGCTGGCCTGCTCACGGAACCCCGTCATGCGGCGCGCCCCTCCCGACCAGAGTCACGGCCACGAGCTTTCGCCCTCGCCATTCTATGGCCGGCGCGCCGGCGCGCAATACGATTTCGACGTCGGATGCGCCCCGGACGCGCTGCGGATGCGGCAACGGATCGGCTTGCTTGCCTTCCACGCGCTCACACCGTCATATGGCGCGCGACGCGAAGGCCCTCGGTTCACCTCGACCACCCGCTCGCCGCATGCGTCGCCGCCCCGCGGAGCGCGCGCTCGCTCCGCTCGCCCCTGGACTCCTTCGCGCGGCGGCGCCCCCGGACGCCGCGACCCGGACCGCCCTCGCGGTCGTGCTCGCCTGCGCCCTCGCCCTCCGCCTCCCCGGGCTGAACGCGGGGCTCTGGTTCGACGAGATCCAGACGCTGGTGAGCTACGTGCGCCTGCCGCTGCGCGACGTCGTCACCACCTTCGACAGCCAGAACCAGCACCTGCTCTATTCGCTGCTCGCCGCCCTCAGCGTGCGCGCCTTCGGCGACGCGGCGTGGGCGCTCCGCCTCCCGGCGGTGCTCTTCGGCGTGGCGAGCATCGGGGCGACGTACTGGCTCGGACGGCTCGTCACCGCACGGCGCGAGGCGCTGCTCGCAGCGGCGCTGCTGGCCGGCTCCTACCACCACGTCTGGTTCTCCCAGAACGCGCGCGGCTACACCGGCCTCCTCCTCTTCACGCTGCTCGGCACGGGCCTCTTCGTGCAGCTGCTCGGTGGGCGTGCTCAACGGCCCCGGGCGTGGCTGGCCTACGGCGCGGTGATGGCGCTGGCGCACTACACGCACACCAGCGCGGCGCTCGTCAGCGTCGCCCACGCCGCGATCTGGCTGGCGCTGGTGCTGGGTCGGCCGCGCGAGGAATGGCCCGTCCGTCTGCGCGACGCGCCGGCGCTGGCGCTCGGCGCCTCCGCGGCGGTCACGCTCCTGCTCTACGCCCCGGTGCTGACGCAGGTGGCGCACACGACGCTGGCCGACACGCACGGCGGCGCGGGCGGCCGCTGGCAGGCGCCGAGCTGGCTGGTGAGCGAGATGCTCCGCGGCCTGGCGGCGGGGCTGCCCGGCGGCTGGCTGACGCTCGCCGCCGGCGTGGTCGTCACGGCGGTTGGCGTCGGCAGCTACGCTCGGCAGAGCCGGGCGCTGCTCGCCCTGCTGCTGCTGCCGGCCGTGGTGACGGCGGCGGTGATCATCGGGCTGGGGCACAACCTGTGGCCCCGCTTCTTCTTCTTCTCGGCCGGCTTCGCCGCCCTCATCGTCGTCCGTGGCGTGTTCGCCCTGGGCGCGGCGCTCCTGCCGGCGCGCGGGCCAGCGCTCGCCACGGCGGCGCTGGCCGCCGGCTGCGTCGCCAGCCTGACGACGGTGCCCGCCGCCTGGCAGCCGAAGCAGGACTTCGTCGGTGCCGACGCCTTCGTGCGGCGCGCGGTGGCCGCCGGCGACGCCGTGGCCGCGCTGGACATGAGCGGCTTCGTCTACACGAAGTACCTGCCGCACGCCGCCACGCTGGTGGACAGCGGCGACGCGCTGCGCGCGCTCGAGGCCCGGCACCGGCGCACGTGGGTCATCTACACCTTCCCGCAACGCCTGGCCGCGGTGCAGCCCGCGATCTGGCGCCGCCTGGAGCGCGACTACCGCCCGGCGGCGGCCTTTCCCGGCACCGTGCGCGAGGGAACCGTCTTCGTGGTGGTGCGACCGTGAGCACATCCATCCAGCGCGAATCCCCGATTCGCTTCGTCGACGTGTTCGACCCGTCGGTGAGCACCACCACTCACGCCGTCACCGTCGTCATCCCCGCCTACAACGAGGGCCCGCACGTGGCCGAGCAGGTGCGCCGCGTGCGCGACGTGCTGCTGACCACCGGCTGGGTCTTCGACATCGTCGTGGTCGACGACGGCTCGGCCGACGACACCGCCGAGGCGGCGGCCGACGCCTGCCCCGACGTGCGGGTGCTGCGGCACCGGCGGAACCGCGGCTACGGCGCGAGCCTCAAGCGCGGGATCCAGGAATCGCAACACCCGTGGATCCTCATCATCGACGCCGACGGCACCTACCCCGCCGACGCCATCCCGGCGCTCCTCGCCCGCGCCGACGAGAACGAGATGGTGGTGGGCGCCCGCACCGGCCGCACGGTGCACGTGGAGACGGCGCGCCGCCCCGCCAAGTGGTTCCTGCGCAAGCTCGCCAGCTACCTGGCCGGCCAGCAGCTACCCGACATCAACTCCGGGCTGCGGCTGATGCGCCGCGAGCTCGTGCTGCAGTACCTGCACCTGCTCCCCTCGGGCTTCTCCTTCACGACGACGATCACGCTCGCCTGCGCCTGCAACGAGCACCCGGTGGAATTCGTGCCGATCGACTATCACGTGCGCCTCGGCACCTCCAAGATCCGGCCGCGGCACCTCTACGACTTCACGCTGCTCATCCTGCGCACGATCGTCTTCTTCAACCCGCTCAAGGTGTTCATCCCGCTGGGCGCGGTGCTGGCGCTCGCGGGGCTGGCGAAGTTCGCCTACGACGTCGTGCTCGACAATCTCTCCGAGAGCGCGGTGCTGGCGCTCCTCGGCGCGCTCATCATCTGGTGCGTGGGCCTGCTCGCGGACCAGAACGCCCGCATCGCGTCGCGACGATGAGGCGGCGCGTGGCGCTCCAGGCCGCGGTCAGCCTCGGCCTGCTGGCCCTGCTGCTCGGCGTCCTGCCCTGGCCCGGCCTGCGCGCGGCGTGGAGCCGCGTGACGTGGGGCGTGTGGCTCGGCGCGCTGGCCGGCTTCCTGGCCGGGCACGTGCTGGGCGCGGTGAAGTGGCGCGCGCTGGTGAATGCGGGGCGCGCCGCGCTGCGGCCCGGGGATGCGGCCGGCTACTACGGCGCGGCGCTGTTCGCCAATCTCTGCCTGCCCGGCGTGGTGGGCGGCGACCTCCTGCGCGCCGGGCTGGCCGCGCGCCGCACGGGCCGCACCGAGGCGGCGATCCTGGGCGGCGTCGCCGACCGGCTCTCCGACGTCGCCGGCACGGCGCTGCTCGTGCTCGGCGGTGCGCTGGCGGCGCGCGGTGTGCTCGCGCCGACGGCGGCGCGCCTGCTCGAGGTACTCGTCGCGCTCGGCGCCCTCGCCGCGCTCGCGCTCGTGCTGGCCACCCGCCGGCCGCTGGCGCGCTGGCCACGGCGGCTGCGCCGCCCCGTGGGACGCACGCTCGTCGCGCTGCGCTATCTCCTCCGCCGCCCGGGTGCCGCGCTCCTCGCGCTCGGCATCTCGCTCGTCATGCAGGCCGGCTTCGTGCTGGTGAACGCGCAGCTCGGGCGCGCGGTGGGGATCACCGTGCCGCTCGCCGTCTGGTTCGTGGCCTGGCCACTGGCCAAGCTCGCCGGGCTCGTCCCGATCTCGCTGGGCGGCCTGGCGGTGCGCGACGCGACGCTGGCCGCGCTGCTCGCGCCGGCCGGCGTGCCGGTGGCGCTCGGTGTGGCAGCGGGGCTCGTGTGGCAGAGCGTGCTGCTCGGTGGTGGCCTGGTGGGCGCGCTCGTCTGGTGGTGGCACTCCGGCGGCCTGCGGCTGCGGATCCCGCAGCCGGTGCGGAGCCCCGCCGGCGGATCGGCGGCGCGGTGAGTCAGCCGCACGTCGCCATCCTCGGCGCCGGCCCGGCCGGCCTCGGCGCGGCCTACCGGCTGCGGCGGCTGGAGCGTGCCCGCGTCACGGTGCTCGAGCGCAGCGCCCTGGTGGGCGGCAACAGCGGCAGCTTCGAGATCGACGGGCAGCGCGTGGACTTCGGCAGCCATCGCCTGCACGCCGCCTGCGCGCCGGAGATCCTGGCCGACATCCGCACCCTGGTCGGCGACGACCTGCTGGACCGACCGCGCCACGGGCGCATCCGGCTGCGCGGCCGGTGGATCCATTTCCCGCTGCGGCCACTCGACCTGCTGCTCCGCCTGGACCCGGCGTTCGGCGCCGGCGCGTTGCGCGACGCACTGCTGCCACGCCGCGCCGCCGACCCGGCGAGCGACACCTTCGCCTCGGCGCTGCTGCGCGGGCTCGGCCCGACGATCTGTCGCGACTTCTACTTCCCGTACGCGCGCAAGATCTGGGGACGCGAGCCGGAGGAGCTCTCCGCCGTGCAGGCGCAGCGCCGCGTCTCGGCCAATTCCGCCCGCAAGCTCCTGCGGCGGGTCGCCTCGGCGATGCCGGGGCTCAAGCCGCCGGGCGCAGGGCGCTTCTACTACCCACGGCGCGGCTACGGGCAGATCAGCGAGGCGTACGCCTGTGCCGCCCAGTCGGCAGGCGCGGAGCTGCGGCTGGGATGTCGCGTGGAGGCGGTGGAGCACGCCCCGGCCACGGACGGCACGTGGAGCGTGACCGCCGTGACGGACGACGGCACCCGCACGACGATCCGCGCCGACCACGTCTGGTCCACGCTCCCCATCACCCTCCTGGCGCGGCTGGTGCGCCCGGCGCCGCCCCCCGAGGTGGCCGGGGCGGGGGAGCGCCTCCACTACCGCGCGATGCTGCTCGTCTATCTCACGCTGCCGGTGGAGCGCTTCACCGAGTACGACGCGCACTACCTGCCGGGCGCCGACGTCGCGATCACGCGCCTCTCGGAGCCCAAGAACTACGTCGGCGACGGCACGCCCCCCGGCCGCACGACGCTCTGCGCCGAGCTGCCCTGCACGCCAGGCGATACGCACTGGCAGACCGACGACGCCAGCCTCGGCGCCCTGGTGGCGGCGGACCTCGGGCGCGCCGGGCTGCCCCTGCCCTGCGCGCCCGAGCGCGTGACGGTGCGGCGGCTCTCGCACGCCTACCCGATCTACACGGTGGGGTACGAGCGCGCCTTCGCGGCGCTCGACGCATGGGCGGACGGGCTTCCGCAGCTGCTCAGCTTCGGCCGTCAGGGCCTGTTCGCGCACGACAACACGCACCACGCGCTGGCCATGGCCTACGCGGCCGTCGCCTGCCTGGACGGCGGCACCTTCGACCGGACCCGATGGCAGACGTATCGACGCGAGTTCGAGACGCACGTCGTCGAGGACTGACGGCGCGCCGGCCGGTCCCCGATGTCACGTTCCGCCGCATCCGGCGGGGGGTGTCGTTCCGTCTCTTCCTCACCGTCTGGCTCGTCTACGCCGTGCACTTCGCCTCCAACGTGGTGCGCGAGACCTATCTCGCCATCTCGCTCGGCGACCGGCTCTCGGTACGGGTCGATCCGTACCTCGGGCTGCACCCGGACCTGTTCGCCATCCCGGGACGCGGCGCGTACATCAACAACAACCCGGGCGCATCGATGCTGGCGGCCGTGCCCTACGCCCTGGCGCGGCCGCTGATCGCCGGCGTGCTGCTGGTGCGGCCCGAGCTCGCGCGGCCCAAGCCCCCCGCCACCTACGACGACCCGCGCCCGAATCGCACGCGCTTCATGAACGAGGCGCGCGCCCGAGGGCTCGACGTGCGGCTGGCCCTCGCTGCGCTGGCGATGCACGAGGGGCTGATGGTGCCGCTCGCGGCGCTGGCCACCGTGCTGATGTACCGCTTCCTGCGCCGACGGCTGCGCGACGAGCGCGCGGCGCGCTGGCTCGCGCTGCTCTTCGCCTTCGGCACGCCGGTCTTCTTCCGCTCGGCCTTCCTCAACCAGAACGCCATCGTCGCGCACTGTGTGCTGTTCGCCTTCCTGCTGCTCGCCGATCGGGGAGCGGGGGAGGCGGCGAGTGCGGTGGATGGCGCCGGGTGGCGTGACGGCGATGGTACGGCGGGCGGGGCGACGAGCGATCGTGTGGTTCGGGGGGGGGCCCCCGCGACCCTGTCGGGGCCGGCGACCTCGATCCCGGAACGACACGCGCCGGCCGCGCTCCTCGGCGCCGGCGCGCTCCTCGGCCTGGCGCTCCTCTGCGACTACAGCGGCGCACCGCTGGCGGCGGCGTTCGGGCTCTGGCTGGTCGTGGTCGGCTGGCGTGCCGGGGGCGCCCGGCATGCGCTGGCGAACGCAGGCTGGTTCACCGCGGGCGCGCTCCCCCTCGTCCTGCTGCTGCTCGCCTACCAGTGGGTGGCGTTCGGCCACCCGCTCTGGCCGGCGCAGCACTACATGCCGCCCACGCCGTACAGCGTGCGCGGCAGCGACGGCTTCACCCTCCCCACCGTCGAGCTGCTCGTGCGCAACCTGCTCGACCCGGCCTACGGGCTCTTCGTCTTCTGCCCGATGCTGGTCGCTGCGCTCGCCGCGCCCTTCCTGCGGCGGCGGCCGGGGGGGCCGTCGGCGCGCGAGCTGTGGCTCCTGCTCGGCGCGTCGACCGCGCTCTACCTCTTCAGCAGCGCGAACCAGTTCGCGTCGCTGCAGTGGAACACGGGGGTGCGCTACCTGGTGCCGGCGGCGCCGCTCCTCTTCGTCGCACTGGTGCCGGTGCTGCTCCGGCTGCCCGTGGCCTGGCGGGCGGCGCTCGTCGTGCCGACGCTGGTCGTCTCGTGGAGCGTGGCGATGGCGCGGGAGAGCGTGCCGCTCTCGCTGGTCCGCGTCTTCGTCGGCGGGTTCGAGCTCCCCCTCCTCACCGTGCTGCAGAAGACGGCGTCCGGCTACCTGCCCTTCGCCGCCACGGGCGTCTCGCCGCTGCCCATCTTCGCGCTGCTCGGCGTGGTGCTCTGGCTGCTCTGGCGTGAGTCGGCGGCCGGCGCCCGAGACACCTCGTACAGCGTGTAGCGCTCGCCCGGCATCATCGCGGCCGTGAAGCTCCCCAGCGGCCGGACCACGAGATCCGGCGGCGCGGGGCCGGCCAGCGGCGTGTTGACGGCCAGCACGACGCGCGGCTGGCCCGCGGCGAGGAGTTCACGGAGCCGGTCGAAGGCCACCGGCGTGACCCAGTCGCCGGACTGCTCGCCCCACACGACGTACGTCCCCACCACCCCGTCCGTGATGTAGTGCACGGGACGGTCCAGGTAGCCGCTGAGCGAGATGCCGGCGGGCGTCGGCGTCACCGCCACCGGCACGTCGGCCAGGCCGGCCCGCCGCAGGAAGGCCGCGGCGTCGCCGCCCGAGGAGAAGCGGGCCCGCCAGTCGTGGGCGAGCAGCATCGCGGCCGCCACCACCTGCAGCACGAGCAGCCCCTTGAAGGCGGGCGACGCCACGCGCTCGGCGCGCCGCAGCAGCGCCCGGAGCCCCGGGCCCACGTGCAGCCGCCGCACGTCACTGCGCGAGAGCCACGCGCACGCCACCAGCAGCAGGAAGAGATGGCCGTGGTGCCGGAGCGTGCCGAGGTTGACGAAGTAGGTGAAGGCGACGACGAGCGCCGTGCCGAACAGGTAGAGGAAGAGCACCAGCGGCCGGCGGACCATCGCCAGCGCGGCGCCGGCGACGAGCAGCGCCGCCGGTATCAGTCGCCGCAGCAGCTGGGGCGTGAGGCCGGTGTAGGTGAGGATGTTCGACTCCCAGAACACCGGAGCGTGCGGGCTCGGGATGGGCACGTACGCCCGCCAGACGAGCGAGGCGCGCTCGGCCAGCACCCAGGCGCTGAGCAGCGGTCCGGTGTGCGACACGCCGGCGACGAAGGTCGCGTCGGGCGGTGGGAGGATCGTCCGCATGCTCACCACGGCCATGGCGAGGAGGAGCGCACCGGCCAGCAGTGGATCGGCCGGATGGCGCCCGCGGCCGGCGCGCACGCCGGCATCGGTGCACCACTCCAGCACGAGCGTCACCGCGAACGCGAAGGCGAACATCAGCCCGTACGCGCTGGAGTTGGCGAGCAGCGACAGGGCCAGCGCCAGCGGCAGGTAGCTGCGCCGCCGCAGCCGGAAGAGCGCGCATGCCAGCACCAGCGCGAGCAGCCCGATCACGTACTCGCGGCTGATCACCGCGTACTCGTAGGCGAAGAAGTAGCCGCCGGCGAGCAGCGCCCGCGTCGTGCGGCTGAACGGCGCGTAGCGGGCCACCACGTACACCGCGGCCGCAGCCAGCACGAGATGTGTGGCCTGCATCAGCTGCACGGCCCGCCCGAGTCGGCTCACCGCGTAGAGCAGGAGGTACCAGGCGGCGGGGTGGCCCTCGTAGCGCATGGCGTGCAGCAGGCCGGCCACCGACCGGCTGTCGCGTGCCAGCAGCCAGGCCTGCCACTCGTCCGCCCACGGCTCGTGGTGCGCGAGCGCCAGGGCGACCACGATCGCGAAGACGGCGGTGACCAGGGCGGCGAAGGTGCGCTCGCGCCGGGCAGCCGGCCGCGCGGGCCGGCCAGCTTCGTCGCGCGCCGCCGCGTCGGCCGGACGTGCGGGGGAGTAGGTGGCCGCCGGGCGGCCGGGGCTAGTGGGCGACGCGGTTGTAGACGCCACTGATCAGGCGACCGAGCCCGTAGCCGATGACGAACGCGTAGACGAAGCCGATCAGGCTGCCGACGAACGTGACGCGGTAGCCCGGGAGGTAGACGCCGAGCAGCGCGAGGTGCGGGCCGACCACCTCACCCCCGCGCAGCACCAGGACGTTGGTGGCGAGGAAGAGGCCGAGCGCGAGGATCAGCCCCACGGAGATCCCCCAGGCCCGCCCGTTCAGGCGGAGCAGCGTCGACTGCAGTTGGTCGTCCACGGTGGGCACCACTCTCTCCTCCGGCGTCGTCGCCCATGCTGCAGCGGGCAGAGCGGACGCGGCGTCAGATGTGATCGATGAAATCGCGCGTCGACTCGAGATCGGCCCGCGCCCGCACGACGAGGAGCCAGATGGCCAGCACGAGATTCCGGACGAAGGCGACGAACCAGCCGCCCACGAAGCCGACGCCGAACCCCCACGCGCCGCCGACGAGCGCACCCCGCCACGTCTCCTCGTAGCCCACGAAGTAGTTCGACAGGAGCCAGAGCCCCGTGCGGTCCTGCGGGTCGAGCAGCGGCTGCGCGATCGTGACGGCGGCGATGATCACCGCACAGGCGGTCCCGATGGCCACGCCGAAGGCCAGCTTGTGCAGGGGGGCGAAGGCCAGCGCCAGCGTGCGCGCGACCATCGCCTGCCCGGCGATCGTCTGCTCGGCCACTCCGCGCGGGCGTTCGGGATGCGGGCGTCCGCCCGGGCCCCGCCGCACGGTGGACGAGGAGGAGCGGTGCATCGGGATCGCGCGTCGCATGCGTCCGGATCCTCGCGTCAGCGGGCGTCGTACTGGGCCACCGGCCCGGTCGCGGCCGGGGGGCCGGATGGCTGCGGTGGGGCCGGGCGGTCGTCGGCGCGACCCGTCAGCCGCCGCAGCAGGTGGCGACCGGTGCCCCAGACCACCGCGACGTCGTTGATGGTGTAGTAGATGAGCCGCAGCGGCACGACGCCGACCGCCACCCACGGGCCGCGGCGGCGGGCGAACCAGGCGAGCAGCGGCCCGTTGCCGACGATCACCATCGCGGCGCCGAAGGCGGCGAGCGTGAGCCATTCGGGCCGCCGGGTCACGGCCGCGAGCGCCACCGCCAGCCAGGCCAGCCCCGTGAGCGCCGTGTAGAGCCGCTCCTCGGGCCGCAGGTTGAGCGACGACATGCGGCGTGCGATCGGCGAGCTGTGGAGCAGCGCCACCCACGGAAGCCCACGATCACGGACGTCGGTCGTGATGACGTTGCGCAGCGTCCACCGCTTGAGGTGGGTGGCCTGGATGTCCGGCCGCAGCATGATGCGGTAGCCCGCGGCGACGATGCGCTGCCCCAGCTCCACGTCCTCGATCTGGGGACGCGGGAAGCGGCGCTCGTCGAAGCCGCCGATGGCGAGGAAGACGTCGCGCCGCACGGCGCCGCATCCGGTCCAGAAGGTGACCGCGTTCCCGGCGCCCTGCACGTGGGTGTAGTGGTGCACCAGGTTGCGGTACTGCGAGACGAGCCCGCGCTCCGGGGGCGCCGCATCGTAGGCGCCGAACACGGCGCCCAGGCCGTCGTCGCCGACGAGCGCCTCGCGCAGCCGGCGCAGCGTGTCCACGTGCACGCAGACATCGGCATCGACGAAGACGATGAAGCGCCCGCGCGCCACCTCCACCCCGCGATTGCGGGCGCACGCCGGCCCGTGCGGCCCACCCGTGAGCCGCACCACCCGATCGGCGAGCCGCTCCGCCACTTCCACCGTCTCGTCGCCGCTCGAGTCGTCCACGACGATGAGCTCCCAGCGCACACGCGGCAGGTCGCTGGCGAGGAGCGCCGCGGCGCTGCGTCGCAGCGCCGCGGCGCAGCGATGCGTCGGCACCACCACGGAGAGCAGCGGCGGCGGCGCCGTGGGGCCGAGTCGTGCGAACGGCACCCCGGCGTGCGGCGAGCGCCGCAGGAGCTGGCGCATGGAGCTAGCCCACATGGTATGCCTCCCGCAGCCGGCGGGCGACCGCGCGCAGCCGCAGGTAGCGCCGCAGATGCGCCGTCCCCCACGACTCGAGCCGCCCGGGTGCGCGAAGATAGTACGCATCCACACGCGGAAGCCACACCGGATCCTCGGCATCGCGCAGCCCGCGCAGCACCGTCGTGCAGCCGATGTCGTACACGGCCCGCACGCGCGAGGCCGCCGCACCGTCCACGCTGCCGTAGGGATAGGCGAACGCGCGTGGCCGCACGCCGGTGTGGCGGAGCAGATCCTCGGCACTCCCCTCCACCTCGTCCGCCAGGTCGCTGGCCGCCAGCCCGGCCAGTGGGCGGTGCGTCCGCCCGTGCGAGCCGAGCGCGATCCCGCGCTCCGCCAGCCGCGCGAGCGCCGACCAGCCGAGCAGGGGGAGGTCGGGGATGCCGCGCGCCCCCGTCCCTGCCCAGGCGTTGCGCCCGCCGACGAACCCCGTCGGCACGAACAGGGTCGCCGGGAACGCGTGCTCGGCCAGGAGGGGCGCCGCGTGCGTGGCGAAGTTGGCGAACGCGTCGTCGAAGGTGAGGGCCACGGCCGAGTCGCCGCCCTCGCCGCGCAGCAGCGCGTCGAGCGGCACCACGGCCACCAGGCCGCTGGCCAGCCAGCGCACGTGCGCCCGGAAGCGCTCCGGCGGCATCGAGATCGGCGAGCCCGAGCCGTCGATGGAGTGGTAGGTCAGGATCGCGCGCACGAGGCCTCCCGCGCTCCGGCGGCCCGAGACGCCGGCGTGACGCCGTCGACGGCGCTGCGCGTGACGGCACGCAGCGCCGCCAGTGCCGTGTCGGCCGGCCGCTCCCAGCTCAGCGCGGAGGCGCGGCGCCGCGCCTCCGCGCCCATGCGCTGCCGCGCCGCCTCGTCGCGGAGCAGCGCGCACATGGCGTCCGTGAGGGCCCCGAGATCGTCCGGCGCGACGAAGAGCCCGCCTCCCGCCAACAGCTGCGGCAGCGGGCTCGCCGTCGTCGCGACCACCGGCGTGCCGCAGGCGGCGGCCTCCACCGCCGGCAGTCCGAAGCCCTCGTGTCGGGACGGCAGCAGCAGCGCGGTGGCGCCGGCGAGCAGGGGCCGCAGCGCCTCGTCGCCCAGGAAGCCCGTCCACCGCACGAGGGCCTCCGTGCCGGCCGCGGCGATGGTCCGGCGGATCTCCTCCAGCGCACCGAGGAAGACGTCGCCCGCGGTGGTGCCGACCAGCACCAGATACGGCGGGGACGCGGCGCCGCGGACCAGCGCGGCGTGCGCGCGCACGGCCAGCTCCACGCGCTTGTGCGGGTTGAAGCCGCCGACGTAGACGAACCACGGGCTTCCCGCCGGCACGCCGGCCCGCCGGGCCGCGGCGTCGATCGCGCCCCGGTCCTCGCACGGCCGGTAGACCGCAGCGGGTGCCTCCCCGAGTACGTGGAGCCGCGTGCGGGGTACGCCGAGCACCGCGGAGATCTCCGCGGCCGAGAACTCGGACACCGTGGCCACCGCCCGGGCCTGCGCCAGCGCGAGCCGGGTCTTGAGCGACCAGAAGAGGCGCGCCCGGCGCGTCGGCAGCGTCAGCGTCGGAAAGCGCTCGGCGATCACGTCGTGGATCGTGACCACCGCCGGCAGCCCGGGCGGCAGGGGGAAGTAGGTGTACGTCGAGGGCGAGAAGAAGACATCCGGCCGGCGGCGCCAGACGGCACGGGTGAAGCGCAGCATGTCGGACATCGTGCGGTGCCCGGCGGCGGACGCGGCGAGCGTCGGCGCAAGGCGCTGCGGCACGACGTGCACCTCGGCGTTCGGGCCGGGCGGCTCCAGCTCGGCCGCGGCCCGGGCATCGGCGAAGAGGACGAAGCGATCGGCCGGAGCGCGCCGCACCATCGCCGTCACCAGCTCGCGCGTGAACCGGCCGTAGCCGCGTCCATTCGCCCAGCAGGCAGCGTCCACCCCGATGCGCATCGTCCCGGGCCGGTGGTGGTCAGGAGCGCGCCGAGGCGCGCGCGACGGCGGGATGGGGCGCACGTGGCAACGTCACCGTCGCCCCGGAGCCGGACACCCCACCGCCGGGCGGGCCGGCGCCGGCGCCACGTCCGCCGTCGACGCGCTGCTCCTCGTGATACTCCAGGTCGGTGTTCACCGACCAGACGTCGTGTCGCGCCCCGAGCATGTTCTCCGTGGTCAGCAGGGCGGTGTACATCGAGTGATCCTGGTTGTTGTACTTGTGCATCCCGTTGCGCCCCACGGGGTGCAGGTTGGCGATCGGGTCGATGTACGAGCGGATCGTGGCGATGTGGTCGCGGTACTCGCCGTCGTAGATCGGGTACGCCTTGGGCATCCGGACCACCGCGCCGTCGTCGACGCGCGCCCCGCGGGCGAGCCCGAGCTGCCCCAGCTCGTGCGTCGCGAGCGCGATGAGCTCCGCATCCGGGCTCTCCCACAGCCCGTCCCCCTCGAAGCAGAAGTACTCCAGGCCGAGGCAGGTGTGGCCCGGCACCGGCACCATGGCGGCGCTCCAGTTGTTGAAGTTCTGGATGCGCCCCACCTTCACGCCCGGCGTGTGGACGTAGATCCAGTTGTCGGGGAAGAGGTCGCGGGCGTCGAGCACCAGCGCCACGAGCAGGAAGTCGCGATAGCGCAGCCCCTCGCCGGCACGCCGGATCTCGGGCGGCGCGGCGGGCTGCAGCGCGCGCACGAGCGCCCGCAGGTCGAGCGTCGAGATGACGTGCTCGCATGGGAAGCGGCGCTCGCCCGCGTCGGTGGCCGCGCGCACCGCGACGGCCCGCCCGTGCTCGAGCTCGATGGCGGTGACGCGGTGACGGAGGAGCACCTCGCCCCCCAGCTCGCGAACCCGATCGCGGCAGCGCTCCCACATCTGCCCCGGGCCCAGCCGCGGATAGCGAAAGCTGTGGATGAGCGTCTTCACGTCGTCGGCACGCTTGGTGAGCGCGGTGGCCGAGAGGATGGCGCGGGTGAGCGAGAGCCCCTGGATGCGCTGGGCCGCCCACTCGGCGCGGATCTCGGCGCACGGGATGCCCCACACCTTCTCCGTATAGGTCTTGAAGAAGGTCTCGTAGAGGCGGCGGCCGAAGCGGTTCGTCACCCACTGCTCGAACGTCTCCTCCACCGGGCTCGGATGCAGCCGCGCCTGGAGGTAGCTGAGGACGATGAGCGTGGCGCGCCAGAGCCCGAGCCCGCGCAGCGCGTTGCCGGCCTTGAGCGGATAGTCGAAGTACTTCCCGTCGTAGTGGATGCGCGAGAGGCGCGGGACGTCGATCAGCTCGTCGCCCAGCAGCTCCTCCCAGAGCGCCTCGACGGGCCGGATCTTGGTGAAGAAACGGTGGCCGCCGATGTCGAAGCGGTAGCCATTGTGCGTGGCGGTGCGCGAGATGCCGCCCACCAGCTCGTCGCTCTCCAGCACGGTGACCGCGTAGCCCTGCTTGGCGAGCGCGTAGGCCGCGGTGAGGCCGGCCGGCCCGGCTCCGCAGACCAGCACCCGGTCGCCGGGACGCAGGCGATCGGCGGGCCTCGTCGCGCCCTCAGCCGGAGAGAGACTCACCGCGCGGGCCGCCGAGCTAGCGTGCTGGCTGTCGTCGCCACCGCCACGGTGGGCGGGGAGACGCGATGCGTGACCGTGTCATGTGGCGCCGTCGCGAGGGGAACGGGCGCAGCCTGCGTGCGAGCACGCCAAGGTAGGGACGGTGAGGCGCGCGGCAAGAGCGGGAATGCGCACCGCTGCCGGCCTCGTCCACACACCGCGCCACTGCACGCGGCGCGAACGAGTTGCACGTCGCCGAACTGAGCCGTGACGACGACCGCAGCGGTCGCCGCGCTCGCAGGATCGTCAGTGCGCACCGCGTTGTGTGGCACCCTCACCACGTTTCCGTTGCGTCGACCCGACCCGCGCGCGTCGCGCCGGAGGGTGATGCCACCGGTCGACGTGCGCCTTGCCCCGCGCTCGCACCACCCAGCAGTATGTGGCGGTCGCGCCCGCGTCGGCGGCGCGCCGCACCGCCCCCGTGGAGAGGACACGTGCACGCACGCCCCGGGCAGCTCGTCGAGGAGCAGCAGTGGTCGGGCGCCGGCGTGGCGCGGCGCTTCCTCGCGTTAGGCGCTGGCGAGGCCGGCGCCCGGCTCCTCGCCTTTGCCGGGATGGTGCACGTGGCCCGCGCGGTGGGGCCCGACGGCTTCGGCGCGATCGGCTTCGCGCTGGCGGTGCTGCTCTACATGTCGCGGCTCGCCGACGGCGGGCTCGACCTCGGCGCGGGTGTCGGCGAGGTGGCCGCCCGCCGCGACGCGCCCGGGGCGTTCGTGCCGGCCGTGCTCACCATCCGCGCCCTGCTGGCGCTGGGCGTCGCGGCCGTCACCGCCACCGCCGCGCTCCTGCTCCTCCCAGTCCCCGACGGCCACATCCTGGCTCTCTACGCCGCGGTGCTGGTGGTGGCGGGGCTCAGCACACGCTGGGTGCACGTGGGCATGGACCGGGCGCGCACGGTGGGTGGCGCCCGACTGCTCGGCGAGGCGCTCGTCCTCACCCTGCTCGTCACGCTCGTCCATCGCCCCGGCGACGTCCTGCGCGTGCCGCTCGCCCAGCTCGCCGGCGACGCCGCGGCGGCACTGCTGCTGCTCGTCGCCCTGCGGCAGGCGGGAGTCCCGCTGCGTCCGCGCCTGGACCCGGCGGCGGCGCTGCCGGTGCTGCGGCGCGGCTGGCGCCTCATGGGCGCCACGCTGCTCGGCCTGGCGATCTACAACTCCGACCTGCTCTTCCTGCGCGCGCTCCATGGCACGGCGAGCGTGGGCCTCTACGCCGCTGCATACGCGATCGTCAGCTTCTGGCTCAACATCGGCGTGACGTACGCGCTCAGCCTGCTGCCGGCGGTGAGCGCGCGCGCCGACGACCCGCACCGCCATGCCCTCCGCGAGCGTGCGCTGGCGCATGCCGTCGCGCTGTGGACGCCGGTGATGGCCGGTGGCGCCATCGTCGCGCCGGGACTGGTCGGGCTCGTCTTCGGCCCTGGGTATGAGCCGGCCGGCGCGGCGCTGCGGCTGCTCATCTGGTCGATGCTGCCGGCGGTGCTCGCCGAGGTGGTGCTGGCCGGGCTGGTGGCCATGCGGCGCGAGCGGAGCGTCGTGCGCGTCTACGCCACCACGCTGGCCATCACGCTCGTGCTGAATGCCGCGCTCATCCCGCGCTTCGGGATCGTTGGCGCGGCGGTGGCGACGATCGGCGGTGAGCTGGCGCGCCTCGCCCTCGCGGTGCGCGCGGCGGGCGCGGCCGGCTACGGCCCGCTCGAGCCCACCCGCTGGTGGCGCGCCATGGTGGCCGGTGGCGCGATGGCAGCGACGCTCCTCGCCCTCGGCCCCCTGCCGGTGCTCGTCGCGGTCGGCGTCGGCGCCGTCACGTACGTCGCCGCGCTCACCGCCATGGGCGGCATCCGCTTCCGCCGCGGCGCGCTCCCCGTGCTGTCGCCCTGACGCGCGGCTACGCCGGCGACGCCGGCGCGGCCGGCGGCGCGGCGTCGAGCGCCGCCCGCTCGCCCGCCGGGAGCGGCGATGGCCGCCGCCAGGCGCGCGACCCGGCCATCGCCCGCGCCAGCTGCACCGGCTGGAAGGTGATGCTCGGCCAGAGGAAGACCTCGGTGGTGCAGTGGCACTCCCGCCGCTCGATCGACTCGCGCAGCGCCTTCGCCTGCGGCGAGGACCAGATCTCCCAGAAGGACTGCTGCCGCAGGTTGCCGAGCGGGGTGTGCAGCTCGCACACCGAGACGTCGCCATTGGCGTAGACGACCGCGCTCAGCCGCCCGGCGCGGCAGGGGACGACCTGCCGGTTCTGCTTGATGGTCTGCACCTTGGCCCACTGCAGCATCGGCTCGACGATGGCGCCGTAGCGCCCCTCCTCGCGCGGCGCCCACAGCCGGCGGATGTACTCGTACAACGCCTCGTACTGCTGCAGCGACGGCCCCTGCAGCGACGGGTTGGCGCGATCGCCGCGGATGATGGCCAGGTTGTGATGATCCATCTGCGGGCAGCGCTCGTACAGGTACGTCGTCAGCCGCCGGATCTCGTCCATGTTGACGTCGGTGGCCGTCGAGATGCTGTGGATGCGCAGCCGCGGGTCGCTGCGCTGCAGCTCCGCCAGGGCGTCGTACGTCGCCATGGCGTGCTCGAAGGCGTGACGCGCGCCGCGGAACTCGTCGTGGAACTCGGCCAGCCCGTCGAGCGAGAGCTCGACGACGAACAGCTCCAGCTCGGGCGCGGCGAGCGTCTCCTTCACCTGCGTGACCGTCTTCTCCGTGAAGTAGCCGTTGGTGGGCACGTAGATCTGCCGCACGCCGTTGCGCCTCACGAACTGCCGGCAGATGGCGCCGAACTCCTTCCGCAGGAAGGGCTCGCCCCCGGAGAGGTTGAGGTTCTCCAGGCGGCCGAGCGACTCGGAGAGGGCGACGATCTCGTCGAAGGAGAGGTCGTTGCGCTGGTTGAGGCTCCGCCAGTAGAAGCAGTGCTCGCACCGCATGTTGCAGATGGAGTTGATGAAGAGCACCAGGAACGGCGGGCTCGGCAACTCCCGGTAGTTCGCCTGCGTGATGCGGAGATGGCGTTCGACGCGGTCGAGCACGTTCATGCGAGCCTCCGGGGTGTGGCGGGGTCGCGGCGAGCGGCGGCGCCTGGCGGTGGTCGCGTCGAGGGCGCGGAGCCGCACGCCAATCTGTGAGGCGGTGCCGGAATGCGCCACGCCGAGTTGCGGGGACGCACACCAGCGCTCGAGCCCGCCTGCCGCGCGCCGTCCGCCATGGCGTAGCAGGTCGGCCTCGCGGCATCATGGATGCGCCGTGGCGCGCGCCGGTGGCGCGCGCATCGTCGCGCCGGATGTCGACGTGGGCGACCGGACGTCGGGCGCGCCCGACGTCCGGTTCCGCCCCCGCTCGACGTCACCCTCCGAGTTCCCCTCGCCGCCCTCACCGGAGTCTCCGCGATGCTCCAGAATCTGCTGCGCGCCCCGCGGTCACGTCGGTCGTCCGTCCTGAGACGCGCGGTGGTGCTGCGCCCCAGCGCCATGCTCGCCGCGCTCACCGTCATGGCCTGTGGCGGCGGCTCGTCCCCGACCACCGACGGTCGCAGCGACGGCGATGGCGGCACCGGCCCCATCGACGGCCCGCCGGCCGACGCGACGATCACGCTCGCGCCGACCGCGCGATTCCAGACGATGCGCGGCTGGGAGGCCACCGCTCAGGCGGGACAGGAGGAGATCGCCGCCTTTCCGCAGTACCGCGATGCACTGCCCGAATGGGCGGTGGACTCGGTGGGGCTCGATCGGCTGCGCCTGGAGATCCGCAGCGGCGCGGAGAACCCGCGCGACAGTTGGGGCGAGATGCGCGCCGGCCGCCTGAGCGGCTCGGCCTGGCGCTGCCTCCGCTACGAGGCGGTGAACGACGACGCGAGCCCGACCACGATGGACCCGGCCGGCTTCCACTTCGGCGAGCTCGACCTCACCGTGGAGCAGGTGGTGCTGCCGATGAAGCGGCGGCTGGAGGCGCGCGGTGAGCGGCTCTTCCTGAACGTCAACTACGTCGCCTTCGTGCAGCAGTGCCCCGGCGTGCGCTACGACCACCGCGACCCGGCGGAATACGCCGAATTCGTGCTCGCCACCGTGCAGCACCTGCGCGACAAGTACGGGCTGGTGCCGGACGCGTGGGAGGTGATCCTCGAGCCCGACACCGGCACGCCATGGCACGGCGCGGAGATCGGCGCCGCGATCGTCGCCGCCGACCAGCGCCTGCGCGCTGCGGGCTTCGACGTCGACTTCATCGCCCCGTCCACCACCAGCATGGCCAACGCGGTGCCCTACGCCGACGAGCTGGCCACCCGCGTGCCGGCCGCCCGCCCGCTGCTGGCCGAGCTCTCCTACCACCGCTACACCGGCGTCTCGGATGCCAACCTGCGCGCCATCGCGGAGCGAGCCGCGGCGTACGGCACGGCCACGGCGATGCTCGAGCACATGGGCGCCGACCACGAGGAGCTGCACCGCGACCTGGCGATCGGCAACGTCTCGGCCTGGCAGCAGTTCGTGCTCGCCTACACCGGGGATGACGAGGGCGACGCGTACCTCAAGGTCGGGACGACGGGCGGCACGCCCTCGCTGCGGCTGGGCAGCCGGACGCGCTATCTGCGCCGCTACTTCCAGCACGTGCGCCGCGGGGCGGTGCGCATCGGCGCGGCCAGCGACGACGAGGCCTTCGCCCCGCTCGCCTTCGTCAATCCGGACGACCGGTACACGGTGGTCGTGAAGACGACGCGCGGCGGCACGGTGGGCGTGCGGGGGCTCCCCGCCGGCCGCTACGGTGTCGCGTCCACCACCGCCGACGAGGACGGGAGTGAGCCGGACGTGACGATCGCGGCGGGCGGCGAGCTGCGCGCGACGATCCCCGACCGCGGTGTGCTGGTGATCTTCCGGCGGTGACGGGCAGGCCGGCCGCACGCGTCGCGCCGCCCGGCCGGGCGGCTCACGGCGCCAGGAGCGCCGTCGCCAGCTCGTCGAAGCTGCGCACCGGCAGCCAGGCCGCGCCGGAATGGTGACGGCGCGCCGCGGCACCGATGATGGCGCACCGCATCCCGGCGGCCGCCGCAGCCGCCGCGTCCACCTCCGGGCGGTCACCCACGTACACCACCTCGGCCGGCGACACCGCCAGGCGACGCGCGGCGAGCAGCAGGCCGCGCGGATCCGGCTTGGCGCGACCCACCTCGTCGTCCTGCGCGCAGACGACGACCGCCACCAGCGCGGTGACGCCGAGCCGCTCCAGCTTGGCGGCCGCCGGGTAGTCCGACACGACACCCACGCGAACGCCGGCGCGCGCCGCGCGCTGCAGGAAGGGGACGAGCCCGGGGCGGGCGCAGGCGGCCAGGAGCTCCAGCGGCTCCACCTCCATCCACCGCGCGACGATCTCGCGGACGCGCGACTCGGGCACGCCGGCCCGCCGCGCCGCGGCGCGCAACTGCGCCGTCCCGAGCGGCTCGGCGGTCTCGCCCTCGATCTCGCCGCGGAGCCCTTCCAGCGCCATCCGATACGCTCGCACGACGCGGACGACGGCGGGCAGTGCCCATGGCCGCCGCAGCCCGAAGCGGAGCAGCCGCCAGAGCATGGCACGACGCAGCCGGTGCGGGTCGTAGAGCGTACCGTCGACGTCGAGGAGGACGGCACGGGGCATCCGTGTCGCGCTCCTCGCGTCCTCGTCCGGCGACCCGGGCTGACGCATGGCGCATGGGTGAGCGGTGGCCGGCGCGGAGGCCGCGTTCGCGCCGCCTAGCTACGGTGCCCGGCTCGGCGGCGTCAAGGGGCGCGGGGAGGCATTCACCCCTCGCGCGCGCGCGCATAGCTTCCGACGTCGTCCCTCGTTCCCGTCCCCGATCCCCGTCTCTCGATGCAATCCATCCTCCTCATCGATCACGGCTCACGACGTGCCGAAGCCAACGAGATGCTCGCCTGCATGGCGAACCTCGTGCAGCAGATCGTCGGCGATGGCGTGGCCGTGGAGCATGCGCACATGGAGCTGGCGGAGCCCGACATCGCGGCCGGCTTCGCGCGCTGCGTGGCGCGCGGGGCGAGCGAGGTGGTGGCGTTCCCCTACATGCTCTCGCCCGGCCGTCACGCCACGGGCGACATCCCGCGCCTGGTCGCCGAGGCGGCGCGCGCGCACCCCGACGTCACCTGGCGGGTGACCGATGCCTTCGGCGTGCACGAGCAGCTGGCGGAGGTGATCCTGCTGCGCGCCGGCATCGCCCCCGCGCGGCGCCTCACCGCCGCCGAGGCGTGCCGCTGCTGGCACCCGACGGGCTCCGGCACCGCGTGCGGCGGGGCCTGCCGCGCGAGGCCGGAGGCGTGCGCGGCCACCGAGGCCGCCGAGGAGCGCCGGGCGCGCCTGGGGACGGACGCACCGACGCCAGTGGTGGCCCGCGCCGCCGTTCCCTGAGCGGCGCGGCGCGCTCGGCGCGCAGGGACCCGGTCAGCGCCAGAGTGCGGCGGCCGACGCGCCCCCGGCGACGAGGACGAGGGTCGTGAAGGCGGGGAGCACGCGGCGCAGGTGCGCCGGGTTGGCGACGAGCGCCGCTCGCCGGCGGCGCGCGGCACTGGTCATCCGCTCCAGGAGCTCGTCCGGCACCGGCTCCTGCCAGACGGGGGCGACCGCCCCGTGCTCGCCCGGCGCCTCGGGCGCGCTGCCGCCGGTGCCTGTCCCACAGAGCGTCTCCACGGCCAGGCGGGCGTGCCAGAGCTCGGCGCGGACGCGCGGCTCCGGGAGCTGCAGCGCCGCCGCCACCAGCGGCAGCTCGGCGCCGCCCACGTCGTGCAGCGCGTAGACGGTGCGCACGGGGAGCGCGAGGAGGGCGACGGCGCGCATTGCCGCGGCCCGCTCCGGAGCGGCCTCGGCGCCGCGGGAGCGCGGCGAGTCGCCCATCGCCGCAGCGCAGCGGACGAGCTCCTCCCACAGCACGCGCCAGAGCCCGCGGTCGTCGTCCACGTCACCGGCGCGCAGCAGCGCCACCCGCCAGGCCCGCTCGACCGCCGTCTGGGCCCCGAGCACGCGCCACGCGGTGAGGGCACGGGCGGCCCGGTAGAGGGGCGGCGCGACGCGGCGCATGAGCGCCACCAGCGCGTCCTCGTCGCCTTCCCGCAGGAAGGCGCCGAGCAGGGCACGCTCGCCTCGAGCTTCGATCGTCACGTCAGACGTCTCCAGATGGCGCGGTCCGGGCACGGTGGTGCGCCGGCACGGCGCTCCTCGCGATGGCCGCTCTCTACCCGCGAGCGACCATACAGTTTCCTTACGCGGTTGCGTACCCGGCCGTTGGCGGCGATTCGCCGCGGGCGCGTGCTCTGTACCTCGACGGCCGGGCTGCGTAACCTACGCCGGGCCCCGGCGCTGCCGCCGCTCTCTCCTCCACACGCGCACCGCACCATGACCACCGACTCGTCCCCCGACGTCCGCGCGCTCACCCAGCTCACCGACGACGAGCTCCTCTTCCGCGACGCGGTCGCCAGCTTCGCCGAGGAGGAAGTACGTCCACGGGTGACGGCCATGGAGCAGGCCGGCCGGCTCGACCCCGAGCTCGTGGCCAAGTACTTCGAGCTGGGGCTGATGGGGATCGAGGTCCCGGAGCGGTACGGTGGGGCCGAGGGCTCGCTCATGATGGTCACCATCGCCGTCGAGGAGCTGAGCAAGGTGGACGCCTCGGCCGCCATCCTGGCCGACGTCCAGAACACCCTCGTGAACTACCCGATCCGCCGCTACGGCAGCGACGCGCAGAAGGAGCGCTACCTGACGCGGCTCACCGGCGGCACCGTGGGCGCCTACGCGCTCTCCGAACCCGGCTCGGGCTCCGATGCCTTTGGATTGGACACCCGCGCCGTGCGAAAGGATGACCGCTGGGTGCTGACCGGGCGCAAGCTCTGGATCACGAACGGCGCGGAGGCGGAGATCTACGTCGTCTTCGCCACCGTGGACCCGGCGGCGGGCTACAAGGGGATCACCGCCTTCATCGTCGAGCGCGACTTCCCCGGCTTCTCCGTCGGCAAGAAGGAGGACAAGCTCGGCATCCGCGCCTCCAGCACCACCGAGCTGATCCTGGACGAGGTGGCGGTGCCCGACGGCAACGTGCTCGGTCCGGTGGGACAGGGCTACAAGGTAGCCATCGAGACGCTCAACGAGGGGCGGATCGGGATCGGGGCGCAGATGATCGGCGTGGCCGGCGGGGCGCTGCGGGCGGCCACCGACTACATCAAGGAGCGCCGGCAGTTCGGCCGTTCCATCGCCGACTTCCAGGCGGTGCAGTTCCAGGTGGCGCAGGCGGCCACGGAGCTGGAGGCGGCGCGGCTGATGGTCTACAACGCGGCGCGGCTCAAGGACGCCGGCGCGGACATCGCGCGCGAGGGCGCGATGGCGAAGCTGTTCGCCTCGCAGGTGGCCGAGCGCGTCACGTCGCTGTGCGTGGAGCTGCTCGGCGGCTACGGCTACACCAAGGACTACCCGGTGGAGAAGTTCTATCGCGACGCCAAGATCGGCGCGATCTACGAGGGGACGTCGAACATGCAGCTGCAGACGATCGCCAAGCTCGTGTTGCGCTGAGCCGGCCCCGCGGGCATAGTGAGCGGAGGGGCCCGTGCGCGGCGGGCCGCCGCCCGCCGATCGCGACCGGAGGACCGATGGTTTCACAGAGCGAGCCGTCCACGCAGCGCCACCTCTCGCCGGCCGATGCGGCGGCGCTGCGTCGATGGGAGCGGCTGCGCGCTCACGGCCGGTCGGCCTTCGTCTGGCGCAACGGCGTCGTCGGTTGGGGGCTGCCGGCGGCCATCGTCACGGCGCTCTACAAGGTGATCGACGCGCAGGGGCTGGCCTGGCCGGTGACGCTCTCCCCCGCCCTGCGCCACGCGCTCGTCCTCATCGCCCTCGTCTTCCCGGCGCTGGGCTACGTCTTCGGCGGCTGGCTGTGGACGCAGGGCGAGGCTCGGTACGCGCGGCTGCGCCGCGAGCTCGGCGACGACCCGGTCCCGCCGCCCGACGGCGGCCACGACGCCAGTCACGACGCCAGCCACGACGCCAGCCACGACGCCAGCCACGGGCGCAACCGGGGGCACTGAGGGCGCGAGCGGAACGGCGGTTGCACGGCGCGGTTTCCCACCCTTCATCCCCGGGAGACCGTCATGCGCGCGGAGCTCAAGCTGAGGCCGGTCGAGGAGCAGGTCATCGTCGTCACGGGTGCATCGAGCGGCATCGGCCTGACGACGGCCAGGCTCGCCGCCCGGCGCGGGGCCTCGGTGGTGCTCGCCGCCCGCAGCGAACGCGCCCTCCAGCGCGCCGCCGCCGACATCGAGGCGGCGGGCGGCACGGCGGTCTACGCGGTCTGCGACGTGGCCGACGAGCGCGACGTCGAGCACGTGGCCACGGTGGCCGAGCGCGAGTTCGGCTGCATCGACACGTGGGTGAACAACGCCTCCACCAGCATCTACGCCCGCCTCACCGAGGTCAGCGCGGAGGACGCGCGCCGCCTCTTCGACGTCAACTTCTGGGGCGTCGTCAACGGCTGCCAGACGGCGGTGAGCCGCCTGCGCGAGCGCGGCGGCGCGATCGTCAACGTGGGCTCGGTGCTGAGCGACCGGGCGATGCCGCTGCAGGGGATCTATGCCGCGTCCAAGCACGCGGTGAAGGGCTACACCGACACCCTGCGCATGGAGCTGGAAGCGGACGGGCTGCCGATCGCCGTCTCGCTGGTGAAGCCGGCGAGCATCGACACGCCCTTCTTTCGGCACGCGCGGAACTACATGGACGTCGAGCCGAAGCCGGCGCCGCCGGTCTACGCGCCGACGCTGGTGGCCGAGGCGATCCTGACCTGCGCCGAGCGGCC
Source organism: Gemmatimonadaceae bacterium (assembly GCA_035761165.1). Taxonomy (GTDB): domain Bacteria; phylum Gemmatimonadota; class Gemmatimonadetes; order Gemmatimonadales; family Gemmatimonadaceae; genus CALCHX01. The sequence continues at coordinate 80,066 of DASTRO010000238.1, forward strand.
GACGCGCGACGTCTACGTGGGCGGCGCGTCGCGCACGATGGGGATGCTCGGCGGGGTGGCGCCGCGGCTCACCGACCGGTTCATGGAGCGCACGCTGTTCGACGGGCAGCGCTCCACCCGGCCGGCGCCCGCGCGCGCGCGCGACAACCTGCACGCCCCGATGGACGACGACGAGGGGATGGAGCGCGGCGGCTATCGCGGCACCACCCACGAGACGAGCTTCTACACCCAGGCGAGCATGCATCCGCGCACCGCGGCGCTGACGATGGCCGGCGTGGGGCTGGCCGTGGCGGCGGGGCTGCGCGCGTGGGCGGGCCGGGAGCGAGATTGGTAGAGCGACGAGCGACGAGCGACGAGTGACCCGCGCACCCCTCGGGACGCCAGGACTGGCCGGCCCGAGGACCCCGTTCGTCACCGATCGCTCGTCGCTCATCGCTCGTCGCTCATCGCTCGTCGCTCATCGCTCGTCGCTCATCGCTTCCCCCGTCTGAGTACATTATCAGCAGCCTGCCCGGCCGCGTGGCGCCCGCGCGCCGCCCCGCGCAGCGGCTCCGTGACTCATCGCGCGCCTCGCGCGCCAGCCCAGACCAAGCGCATGACTCACCCCAACTCCTTCGGCAGCCGCGCCACGCTTGCCGTGGGCGGTCGGCAGTACACGATCTTCCGCCTCGACGCGCTCGCCGGCGTGCCGGGCGCCCGGATCGCCCAGCTGCCGTTCAGCCTGCGCGTGCTCCTCGAGAACCTGCTGCGCAACGAGGACGACGCCTTCGTCAAGGCGGACGACGTGCGCGCGCTCGCCACCTGGGATGCCCGACACCCGAGCGAGAAGGAGATCGCCTTCCGCACCAGCCGCGTGCTGCTGCAGGACTTCACCGGCGTCCCCGCGGTCGTCGACCTCGCCGCGATGCGCGACGCCATCGCCGCCCTCGGCGGCGACCCCACGCTCATCAACCCGCTGCAGCCGGTGGATCTCGTCATCGACCACTCGGTGCAGGTGGACGAGTACGGGACCGAGGCCGCCCTCCTCATCAACGAGGAGTTCGACTACGAGCGCAACCTGGAGCGCTACAAGTTCCTGCGCTGGGGGCAGCAGGCCTTCCGCAACTTCAGCGTCGTGCCCCCCGGCATGGGGATCTGCCACCAGGTGAACCTGGAGTACCTGGCGCGCGTCGTCTTCACCGCGCAGCAGGACGGCGAGACGGTGGCCTACCCGGACTCGCTCGTCGGCACCGACTCGCACACGACCATGGTGAACGGTCTCGGCGTCTTCGGCTGGGGCGTCGGCGGCATCGAGGCCGAGGCGGCGATGCTCGGCCAGCCGCTGTCGATGCTCATCCCGGACGTGGTGGGCTTCAAGATGACGGGGCAGCTCCCGCCGGGCGCGACGGCCACCGACCTCGTGCTCACGGTCACCGAGATGCTCCGCAAGAAGAAGGTCGTCGGCAAGTTCGTGGAGTACTACGGCCAGGGGCTCTCCGGCCTCGCGCTGGCCGACCGCGCCACGATCGCCAACATGTCGCCCGAGTACGGCGCGACGATGGGCTTCTTCCCGGTGGACGAGGAGACGCTCAAGTACCTGCGTCTCACCGGACGCTCGGCCGAGCAGGTGGCGCTGGTGGAGGCGTACTGCAAGGAGCAGGGGATCTTCCGCACCGACGAGACGCCCGACCCGGTCTACACCGACACGCTGGAGCTGGACCTCTCGACGGTGGAGCCCAGCCTCGCCGGCCCGCGCCGCCCGCAGGATCGCGTGCCGCTGCGCAGCGCCAAGCAGATGTTCCAGACGTCGCTGCACGAGGTGCTGGAGCGTACCGGCACGGCCACGGCGGCGGCGGTCGCCGCGCGGACTCACGCCGTGTCGGCGGAGCCGGAGCTCTCCACCGCCGTGCTTCCCGCCGCGGACGAGGAGTCGCACACCGCGGCCACGGTCGAGATGAAGGGCCAGACCTTCCAGGTCGATCACGGCTCGGTGGTGATCGCCGCCATCACCAGCTGCACCAACACCTCCAACCCGAGCGTCATGCTCGGTGCCGGCCTGCTGGCGCAGAAGGCAGTGGCGCGCGGGCTGCGCACCAAGCCGTGGGTGAAGACGAGCTGCGCGCCCGGCTCGCGCGTCGTCACCGAGTACTACCAGAAGTCGGGGCTGATGGCGCCGCTCGAGCAGCTCGGCTTCAACATCGTCGGCTATGGCTGCACGACCTGCATCGGCAACTCCGGCCCGCTCCCGCAGCCGATCGCCGACGCCGTGGAGGAGCACAAGCTCGTCGTGGCCGCGGTGCTGTCGGGCAACCGCAACTTCGAGGGCCGGGTCAACCCGCTCACGCGCTTCAACTATCTCGCCTCGCCGCCGCTCGTCGTCGCCTACGCGCTGGCCGGCCGCATGGACATCGACTTCGAGTCGGAGCCGATCGGCCAGGACGCGGACGGGCAGGACGTCTACCTGCGCGACATCTGGCCGACGCCGCAGGAAGTGCAGGACACGGTGCTGCGCAGCGTGAAGGGGGAGATGTTCACCGAGCAGTACGCGAACATCTTCGCCGGTGACGAGCGGTGGCGGCAGCTCGACGTGCCGGAGGGCAAGACGTACGCCTGGGCGGACGACTCCACCTACGTGAAGAACCCGCCCTACTTCACCGACATGACGCCGGAGCCGCCGGGCGTGCGGCCGGTGCGCGGCGCGCGCGCGCTGGCGATGCTCGGCGACTCGATCACCACCGACCACATCTCGCCGGCGGGCAACATCGCCGCCGCGAGCCCGGCCGGGAAGTGGCTCATCGCGCACGGCGTGGCGACGAAGGACTTCAACTCGTACGGCTCGCGGCGCGGCAACCACGAGGTGATGATGCGCGGCACCTTCGCCAACATCCGCCTGCGCAACGAGCTCGCCCCGGGCACGGAGGGCGGCTGGACGGCGATGGCGCCGGGCGCCAAGGCCGTCCCGATCTTCGACGCGGCGATGGAGTACGCGCAGCAGGGCACGCCGCTCGTCGTCATCGCCGGCAAGGAGTACGGCACCGGCTCGTCGCGCGACTGGGCGGCCAAGGGCACGCTGCTGCTCGGCGTGCGCGCCGTGATCGCCGAGTCGTTCGAGCGCATCCACCGCTCCAATCTGGTGGGGATGGGCGTGCTCCCGCTGGAGTTCACCGGCGGCGACACGCGCCAGTCGCTCGGCCTCACGGGCTTCGAGACGTACGACATCGAGGGGCTGGACGACGCGACGCTCGCCCCACGCGCCCTGCTCACGGTGCGCGCCCGCGACGGCCGGGGCGGCGAGAAGACCTTCCAGGTCCGCACGCGCATCGACACGCCCGAGGAGCTGAGCTACTACCGCCACGGGGGCATCCTGCCGTACGTGCTGCGGCAGCTCGTCCGGCGGAGGTAGCCGCGCCTGGCTGCGGAACGGCCGGCCGCGGATCACGCGGGGCGCCGGCGGAACGGCGGAACGGCGTGCCGCGGATCTGCGCGGCGCGCCGGCGGCGCGACACGGATGGGTCGCGGACAGCTCACCCCTCTGCTCGCCAGTCTCGGGAGCGGAGGGGTGATGTGTTCCGGGAGTGCGCGGAGTTCCTCACGCTCGGACTGCGCTCGCGAGCGCCCGGCGTCGTCGTCCCGCGGGAGCGGCCCCGAACGCAGCGGAGGGGCGCGTGTCGGGATCTACCGCCGGTGCCTGGTGGTCGGCCCCGGGGCAGGGACACGAGATCCCGACACTCGCGGCGGCGCCACCGCCGCTCCTGCGGGATGACAGGGGCGCTGTCGAATGGTCCCTCGCGGGAGCATCCTCCCTCCGAGCCCCGGTGGGCTTGCAACAGCGCCGACGACACCGGTTCCGTCGAATGCTCCCTCAGGATGCGGAGCCCACCATCCCCGGTGGGCATTCAGCGGGGCCGATGACACCACGCCGCACGATCACCGGCCCCTCCGCGCCTCCGCGCCTCCGCGCCTCCGCGTGCCCCGCCGTTCCAGCCCCGGTGCACGGGGCCGCGCCCGCGCCACGATCGGTCCGCAAGATCCGCGTGATCCGCGGCCTGCGGTTCCCCGTTCAGCGCTTCCTGCCCTTCTCCGGCAGATCGTCCCCGATCTGCTCCGTCAGCTCGTGCTCGATGACGTGCGCGTCGAGCGGGCGGAGCATGTCGCGCAGCTCGGTGTCGGCGCCGATCGGGAAGCCGAGGCGCGCGTAGAGCCCGGTGACGAGCTGCAGCGTCTTGGTCACCTCCTCCTCGATGCGCAGGTTCACCTGCAGCGTGATCTCCTCGCGCAGCTCGGCGATGGCGGCCTCGCGCCCCTGCGACATCAGCACGAAGATCGTGAGGACGATCGCCTCGATGGAGAGGATGAGGGTGAGGAGCCCGAAGGGGAACGGGTCGAACGGGCGCACGCCGAAGATCCCGCTGTTGACGAGGATCCAGAGCGCGAACCAGAGCAGGTGCAGCAGGAGGAAGGTGGTGGAGCTGGCGATGCGGGTGAGATGGTCGGCCAGCGCCTGGGCCCGCGTGCGGCGGGCCGCGTGCTGCGCCTTCACCGCGCGGAAGGCCCGGCCCGCTCCGGCGGCGCGCTCGCGGCGGTCGTACAGCCGTCGTGCCTCCTCGTCGAGGAACTCGGCGGCGGGCTGGCGGGAGCTGCCAGAGGTGGTGAGCGGCTCGCCCATGCGACCTTGGGTGGGTGGCCCACCGACGCAGCGAGAAGCGTGCCCGAGCGTGAACGGCAGTCACCCGACACCAGACACCAGACTCGAGACTCGAGTCTGGTGTCTGGTGCCAGGCGCCTGCCGTTACGGATTCCGCTGCACGTCCACGTTGTTCCCGATCACGGCGCCGAGTGCCGCGCCGGCCACCGCGCCGATCAGACCACCCTTCAGGCGGTCGCGCTTCGCGCTCGTCGCGACCCCGATGGCCGCGCCGGCGGCGGCGCCGATGGCCGCGTCACGCTTCGTGTGCTTCACGGTGCGCGTCGGCTGCGGCGCGCGGTAGACGCCGGACGAGCTGCCCACCGACCCGCCCGACGACGGGCTGCGGCGCACCGTGCTCGTGCGACGTGGCGCGGGCGCCGGCGCCGGCGCGTAGACCGGCTGGTAGTACGGCTGCGCCGCGTACGGCTGTGGTGCGTAGCCCGGCGCGTACGCCGGCGCCGCGTAGCCCGGCTGGGGCAGCGGCGGATACTGCCCCAGCTCCGCGGGGCTCACGTACTGCGGGGCCCGCACCATGTTGGCGAGCGCGAGGTCGTTGCGCAGCGCGTCATCCAGCGGCTGCGCGGGCTCACGGTCGCGGCAGGCGCCCGCGGCGAGCAGGGTGGCGGCGAGCAGGGCAACACGAAGTCTCGGCATGTCAGGCTCCTCATGGCTACGGCCGCAGCGCGCGGCGTTCACCGGCCTACCAGGGCAGCGGGTGTGCCACGCACGCTCCCCGGGATGTGGCCCCATTCCTTGCGAAAAGCGTCCACCCGACCGACAGTTCGCGTCCTCCGACGTGGACAGCGGGTGATCCGCGTCACACCTTCCCCCATCACGCCACGCTCCCGTGACGACGTGCGATGAGGCATCGCTGGCGCGCGCCCTCCACCACGCCGCGGTGACCGGCGCCGACGCCGCCGCGGCCACCCGTCGCGCGCTCGCCGACACGCCCTTCGCTGACTCGCCGCGCGCCGCCACGCCGGCGGACGCTGCTGCGCCGCGCGCCGACACGCGGCTCTGGATCGTGGCCGCCGGGAAGGCCGCGCGGCCGATGGCGCGCGCCGCGCTCGTGCACCTGCGCGAGCACGGACGCACCGTCGCCGGCGGGCTGGTGGTCGCGCCGGCCGATGCAGCGGCCGATACGCCAGTACACGGCCCGCCGGAGCGGGTACTTCGCGAGCTACCGGGCGACCATCCCGTGCCGGGCCCGCGGTCGGCCGCCGCGGCGCACGCGCTCGGCGAGTTCCTCCCGCGCATCGCCGCCGGCGACGTGCTGCTCGTCCTCCTCTCCGGCGGTGCGACCGCGCTGCTCGGCGCGCCCGTCCCTGGCCTCGCGGAGGACGAGTACCTCCGGCTCGTCGAGCGGCTGCTCGGCTCCGGCGCCGACATCGGCGTGATGAACGCGCTGCGCAAGCGCGTCTCACGCTGGGGCGCCGGGCGGCTCGCCGCCGCGGTGCCGTGCGTGGTGCACTGCCTCGCCATCTCCGACGTGGCCGGCGACGACCTGGCCACCATCGGCTCGGGACCGTGCGTGCCGGACGCGCTGACGTCGGCGATGCTGCGCGACCTGCTGGCGCGCGAGGCGCTGGCCCCGCTGCTGCCGCCGGGGGTGGCGCGCTACCTGGAGGACGTGGCGCGCGGCGAGCGGCCCGAGACGCCGAAGCCCGGCGACGCCTGCTTCGCGCGCGTGCGGGCGCGGGTGATCCTCTCCAACCGCGATGCGGTGGCTGCGGCGGCGGCCGCAGCGGAGCGCGCCGGCGCCGACGTGGCGTGCGAGCCCGCGGAGCTGCGCGGCGCGGCGGCGGAGGCGGGCCGCGCCTGCGCGCACCGACTACTCGCGCTGGCCGCGGCACGCGGCGATGCGCCGCGGCCGCTCTGCGTGCTCTGGGGCGGTGAGACGACGGTGGCGCTCGGAGCCGAGTCGGCGGGACGTGGCGGGCGCTGTCAGGAGCTGGCGCTGGCGGCGGCCGCGGTGTTGCACGAGGCCGGCGCGCGCGGGGTGACGCTGCTCGCCGGCGGCACGGATGGCATCGACGGTCCCACCGATGCGGCCGGCGCGGTGGTGGACGGCGGCACGTGGGTGCGCATCGCGCGAGCGGGAATCGATCCCGCCGCCGCGCTCGCCCGCCACGATGCCTACCCGGCGCTCGCCGCGGCCGGCGCGCTGCTGCGGACGGGCCCCACCGGCACCAACGTGCGCGACGTGGTGATCGGCGTCGTCGGGCGCTGACCGGCGCGCCCGACCCGTCGCGGGCGCGGTCGACGCTCGGACGACGCGCGCCGCGAGACGCTCAGCTGAGCGTCTCGAGGCGGCGGCGGAGCTCGGCGTTCTCGGCGAGGATGCGATCGAGATCGGCCTGCGACACCGACGGCGCCGCCGTCAGCTCGCGCGGGCGCGCCACCGGCGCCGTGATCCCCACCGCCTCGGAGTACTTGAGGTACGTATCGATCGACGCCACCACGACGCGGGCCTCGACGGTGACCAGGTCGATGCCGACCAGGGAGACGCGCACGTACGCGTCGATGACGATTCCCTTGTCCAGCACCCGGTCCAGGACGTCGATCAGACTCGACCCACCCGGGGCTCTCTCAACGGCCATGCGCTTGTTCTCCAGCCAGGGTTCGTACCGGTCGGCGCCGACGCGTCAGCCGGCGGACGCCGCGCTCTCGTCGTCCGGCGGCGGCGTCGCCGCGGCAGCGCCAGCGCCACCGGACCCGCTGCCTGACGTCAGTCGCTCCAACCGCTCCTCGAGGTGCCGCAGCCGCTCGCGCAGCTCACGGTTCTCGCGCTCCACGTACTCGGTTGCCGCCGGGACGCCGGCGAGCATCGGGTCGGTCTTCCACCACGTCAGCCCGATCTGCTCCGCCTTGTCGATCGAGCAGACGAGCAGCCGGATCTGGATGGTGAGCAGCTCGACGTTCGCCAGGTTCACCCGAACGTCCCCGGCGATGACGAGCCCCTTGTCCAGGATGCGGTCCAGCACATCCACGAGGCCCTGTGAGCGCGTCGGGGAAAGGGGAGTCAGTTCGGCCAAGAGAGAATCCGAGAAACCGGGTGTGGCGTCACAGCAGCTTACCAAGCTGGCCAAGATCGATGTTGAGGTCGGCGTCCGCAACCCCGAACACCGATTTGATCTCCGCCAGCTTCTGCTCCAGGCGCTCCAGCGCCACGCCCATGCGCTCCACCTGCGCCTCCGACAGGTCCTCGTCGCCCATGCGCTGGATGGCCTGATGCTCCACGACGCGCCGCAGCAGCTCGACGATGACGAGGACGAGCCGCGCCAGGTCGCGTTGCACCGCGTCGGGGTCGATGTCGAGCCGCTCGGGGAGCCCGCTGGCCACCTCCGTCAGCTCGGCGGCCAGCGCGTCGGCCACCGGGCGGGTGACGTCGGCCGCACCGGCAGGCGGCCCGCCGGTGCCGGTGGGACCGGTGCCGGTGGGCGCGGGTACGTCGCCCGTGCCGGGGCCGGGCAGTGCAACTCCGGCGCCGCCCGCCC
>DASTRO010000239.1:0-12113 GCA_035761165.1 Gemmatimonadaceae bacterium
GCGCAGGCGCACGGCCCGCTCCGCGGTGGCCCTCGCCTCCGCCTCCAGGGCGTGCGCCCGCGCCAGCCGGGTGCGCTCCTTGGCGAGCTCCCGCTGGGCCTGCACCAGCTCCGCGTTGGCCGCCGACAGCTCCTCGTACAACGGCTCGAGCCGCAGGTCGCGCGAATACTCGATCAGCCAGAGCACGGCCTCGTTCCCGTCGTGCCCCCAGACGGCGGCGAAGGTTCGGAGCTCGAGTGCGCTCCGGCCCTCCAGCACGAACTCCCAGAGCTCGCCGGCCGGCGCGTCGCCACGATCGCGCCCGGCCAGCAGCCGCGCCCACTTCGCACGCGAGGTGGTGTCGAGCAGCTCGGCGAACGGCCGGTTCACGACGCCCTGGCCGAGCAGCGCCTCCAGCCGGCCGTTGGAGTCCATGACGTAGCCGTCCGCCGAGAGCTCGAGCGCCGCGGCCGGAAAGCCGCGCAGGCACCCGTGCAGCCGCGACCCGACCCGCGACTCGCTCACGCGACGCGCTCCCGGAGGATGGCGACCGCCGCCAGCGCGTCCGGCGCCGTGGCGTCGGCGCCGAGCCGGTGGGCGAGCTGCGGCTCGTCCAGGAACGGCCGACCACCCACCAGGATGAACGGCGCCGCGTCGCCGGTCGCCTCCCGCACGCATCGGATCATGGTGCCGAGCTGCGGCAGGTGGGGTGCGATGGACGCGGAGAGCGCCACCGCATCCGGCCGCCGCTCGCGCACCAGGTGCACGAGGCTCTCCGCGGGCACGGACGCGCCGAGATACGCCACGTCCCACCCGTCGCGCTCCAGCAGGTCGCACACCATGCGCAACCCGACGTCGTGACGCTCGGTGTCGGCGCACGCGGCGACGAGGCTGCGCGCGCCCTGCGTGACGTCGGCAGCCACGTCGGCGTGCACGCGCGCCATCACCATCTGCGTGATGGCCGTGGCCAGGTGCTCCTCCGCGACGGTCATCTCGTTCTCCTGCCAGAGCCGGCCGACCTCGCGCAGCGACTGCTGCAGCACGTCCAGATAGAGGGCCGCGACGTCGAGCCCCTGCCCGCGGGCGTCCTCGACGACGGCGAAGGCGCGCCGGCGGTCGCCGGCCCGGAGCGCGGCGAGATACGAGTTTCGGACCACCGCGGCGTCAGGCACGGGTCATTCCGCGCCGGCGGCGGACAGCGTCCCCATCGCCGCGCGCAGGCTCCCCGCGATCGCGGCGCACTCGTCGGGGGCGAGCCGCACCGCGAGCACGCGCTCCGTCGCGGTCAGGCTCGCGCGCACGTCGTCGAGCGGGATCCCGCGCGCCCCGAGCAACTGTCCGAGCCAGGCCGCGTAGCGCGCGAAGAGCGCCGTCTCCCCCAGCGCCACCGCCGGCGCCAGATGCTCCAGCGTATAGCGCATGTCCTGGAGGCACTTCGCCCGTCCGGCGTCACCATAGCGTGCCGCGAGGCCGGGCTGCGCCTCGTACAGCGCCCCCGTGATCGCCTGCGCGAGCTCCTCCTTCCGGGCGAGCAGCGACCCGGCGGCCCGGGCTCCCGGCGACTGCCCCGCGCCGGCGGTCATGGAGGGGGCTGGTGCGCGAGCCGGGAGTCGAGCAGCACCTCGTACGCCTCGTGGCGCACGGTCGTGCGACGCATGATCTCGGCGGGCTCTCGCGAGTGCGAGATGGCGTGCTCCGCGCTCCGCATGTAGCGGCGGAAGGCCTCGGCGTCGCTCCAGGCGGTGAGGAAGGTGTGCGTGCTCGCGCCCGCCTTCGGCCTGAGCAGCTGGAGATACAGGAATCCCGGAAAATCGTCCACGAGCCGCGACCGCTCCCGGAAGTGCCGCTCGAGCTCGGCATGGTCGCCCGCCGGAACGGTCAGGTGGGAGACGAAGACGAACATGTCACCACTCCCAGGGATCCAGGGAAACGCGCCGGCCGCCGGCGCCGCGGAGCGAACGGGCCGCGTGGCCGACACCGCTCGCGAAGTCGTGCGCCGGCCGGCACGGAGGAAATATGCCTCACGCCGCAGGGCGACACACGGGGCGCAGCGCATCGCGGCCCGGCCACGCGTCGGCACGCGGCTCGGCACGCGGCTCGCGCGGCAGAGCCGGCCCGGCGATGGCGGCGCCGCGTGACGGGCGGCGCCGCCGCGCGGCGCACGTGGCGCGCGAGGCCAGGGCGGCGCTCAGCGACCCGCGCCGAGCGGCACGAAGGCGAGCGCGTTGTTGGCGTTCATCGGGATCACCAGCTGGTTCGCTCCGGCGTCGTAGCACATGGACGCGGCGCTCGGGATGTTGCGGGCGATCAGCTCCGCCGGCGCGCCCGGCCGGATGCGGGAGACGCCGCCGAAGCGGACGCTGCTCACGTACTTCGTACCGTCCGGCAGGATCACGAGGCCGTCGTTCCCCGCCTGCGCGGCCTGCTCGGTCTTCAGCAGCGTGCCGGTCGGCGAGAAGGTCAGCACGGCCGGATCGCCCATGTTGACGACGACGACGTTCCCCTGCGCGTCCAGGGCGACGCCGTTGGGCTGGAAGAGCGGCGCGCCGCTCACGAAGACCGACGCCCGCCCGTCCGGCGTGATCTTCCAGAGCTGCCACGTGCCGGCGTCCGCATTCTCGCCGAAGTCGCCGGTCTGCGTGGCGTAGATCGTCCCGTCGCGGGCGACCGCGATGTCGTTGATCCAGGCGACGCCGTCGATCCGGGCCTCGCCGGCCGGCGCGCCGGTCCGCAGGTCGAAGCGGCGGATGACGGCCACGCTCGGCTCGTTCGCGCTCGTGCCACCGTCGCGATCGGCCACGTGGAGCATGCCGTCCACGATGTCGCTGCCGTACGGCTCGTTGAGCACGAGCGGCGGCGTCAGCCTGCCCCGCTCGGCCGGCCCCTGCACGCCGAGCCATCGCGCCGTGTGCACCGACCCGTCGTGGTTGATGAGCGACACCCACGCGTCGTTGGCCCGCACGTCCTGCGGCACGCCGCGGTTGGGCACGACGATGACGCCGCGCGCCGGGTCGTACGAGCAGCTCTCCGCGGAGTAGATGGCGCCGTGCACCTTCACGTTCGCGGAGATCTCCGCGAAGGTGCCGTCGGGCCCGGGCGTGACCGGCAGCCCGAGCGGATTGCCGACGACGTACGGCGGCGGCGTGGACGGTTGCTGCGCGCGCGCGGCCGCCGGGGCCACGCCGAGGACGAGCGCGGCGGCGCCGGCGAGCGGGATGCTCCCTCTCATGTCTGCCCCCTCCGGTTGGGGTGGTGGCTCGTGTGACGGGTCCGGTGGCCGACCGACCCGCGCGATCGGCCCCGCCTGAAGGTGCGCCGCGCGCACCGGCTCCGGCCAGGGCACCGCCCTGCCGGCACCGCGCGCACGCGACGCCCGCGCGTCAGAGCAGGTCGGCCCGCGGCGGCGTCCACGGCGGCACCGCCTCGGGACAGGCCGTCGAGCGCCGCGGCACGCGCACGTCGCCGAGGCCGCGCCCCGAGGCGCCGCCGTAGCGCGCGTCGCCCAGCATGACGGTCGAGTCGTCGATCGCGCGCCACACCGGCACGCGGATGAAGCGCAGCGCCGCCAGCGCCGGGCAGCTCTCCCGCGCCAGCCCCACGAGCCCCGCGTGCGGCGCCGCCCACTCGAGGTCCCACTGCACCGCCGCCGTGGACGGGCGCGACGACTCGCGGAAGGCGGGCCCCGCGCCGTCGCGCGCGACACACCGCGATGCCGCGACCGTGGCCGGGACGCTGCTCACCCGCGCCGTCGCCACGCGGTACGCGGCCCCCGAGCGCTCGACGGTGATCACCCTGACGCACACGGGGTTCGCGGGCAGCGGCGTCACCACGACGTCGACCAGCGTCGCCGCCGGATCGGCGGCGCGTACCGCGCGCACCGTCGCGGCGCGCGCCACCGCCGAGCCCGCCGCCATCACCAGCGTGACGGCCACCCACGCGGCCACCGCCGCCGCGATGCGGGGGCCGGGGCGCAGCCGCCGCGCGAGCACGATGGAGAGCACCGCGCCAAGGGTGAGCGCGACCGCCGCGCCCGTGGTCACCAGCTGGACGCGCCAGGCGAGCCCGAGCCCGACGACGAGGACGAGCGACAGCAGCCCGCGCGCGACGCGTCGCGCGCTCGCCGCCACGAGCGGCGGCACCGCCACCACCCAGAACCACGGCTCGACGATGAAGACCGCGTCGCCGTAGGCCCACCGGTCGTCGAACGGCCAGAAGAGGTGCACGCCGTAGCTGTTGGTCCAGTCGAGCACCAGGTGCGCGAGCGTGCTCACGAGGAGGAGCCCGGCGAGCCAGCGCGCGTCCTCGCGCGCCGGCGCCGTCCCCGCGCGCCAGCGCCAGACGAGCCACGCCCCGCCCCACAGCAGCGCCGCGCCGAGCAGCGCGATCAGCACGGTGTGCGTGTACCCGCGGTGGTGGAGCATGTAGGCGAGCCGGTCGCCGCCCACGCCGGTGTAGACGAGATCCGCGTCGGGCAGGTTGGCCGCGACCAGCGAGGAGACCGCGGCGATCGCGCGGAACCGTGCGGAAGGCTCGGTGCCCGTGCGGCGCGCGCGGAGCCGTACCGCCGACTCGGCCAGCACGAGCCCGGCGAGGGAATGGGTGACGTTGTCCATGCGGGAGTGTAGCCGGTCGCCGGGAGCTGCCACATGGCCCCGGGCGAGGCCGCCACGCCGCCGGCGCGCGGCGGCTCCCTTCGCCGCGCGGCACGGCGCTCGCGCCGCGCGGGCCGCGATGCCATGATTCCGGCGTCGCCCCCACGACGCCACTCTCCTCCGGTCCGGCCCGCGATGTCCCCCACCCGACGCGAAGCCCTCGCCCAGCTCGCCGCCCTCGTCGCGCTCCCGCTCCCGCGATGGCCACTGACCGTGGATGACCCGCTCGATGGCACCATCGCCGCCTACCAGGCGGGGCTCGGCCGCGGCGCGTGGAGTGCCGCCGAGGTCACGGCGCGCGCGCTCGAGCGGTGCCGTGCCGAGGGACGACGGTGGCGCGCCATCGACGCGCTGCGCGCCGACGCCGCGCTCGCCGACGCGCGCGCCGCCGACGCGCGCCGGCGCGCCGGCCGGTCGCTCGGCCCCCTCGACGGCGTGCCCGTCTTCGCCAAGTCCATCTACGACGTCGCCGGGCTCCCGACCACCGCTTCCAACGCCGAGTGGGCGCGGCTCTTCCCCGAGCCCGTGCGGCGCGACGCGCTCGAGGTGGCGCGCCTCCGCGCGGCCGGGGCGATCGTCCTCGGGAAGACCGCGGCCGACGACTTCGCCTACCGCGGCATCGGCACCAGCAGCCACACCGGCCAGGTGCTGAACCCGCACGACCCCACCGGCACGCGCACGCCCGGCGGCTCCAGTGCCGGCTCGGCGGTGGCGGTGGCGGCCGGGCTGGCGTTCGCGGCGCTGGGCACGGACGACGGCGGGTCCAACCGCATCCCGGCGCAGTTCACCGGCGTCGTGGGGATGAAGCCGACCTTCGGGCTCGTGCCGCGCACCGGCGTCATCCCGACGTGGCCATACCTGGACACGCACGGGCCGCTGGCACGCACGGTGGCCGACGCGGCGCTCCTCCTCGCCGCCGTCGCCGGGCCGGACCCGTCGGACCCGCTGGCACGCACGGCCGCGAGCGACCGTGCGTCGCTGGCCGCGCTGCGCGACGATGCGCTCGCCGGCGTGCGGCTCGGGCTCGTGGAGGCGCACGTGCCGCGCACGCAGATGACCGCCGCGGCGCTGGCCGTGTGGGATCGTGCGGTGGGCGACCTGCGTGCCGCCGGGGCGACGGTGGCGCCCTTCGTCCCCCCGGTGACGCTCGTGAACTTCCGCGACGCCTTCGCCGGGGCGGCGCGTGGGCGCGGCGACGTACCCCCGGACCCGCGGTCGCCGGCGCCCACCGCCAACGCCCTCTTCGAGTACTTCGCCGGTCGCACCGACGACCCGCGCACGTCGGTGCGGCGTGGCTACGACGCCTACCGCGCCTCCTACGACGTGCTCCCCGCCACGTACGAGCAGTGTGAGCCGCTGCTCCGCCAGCCCATGGAGCACGACCCGGCCGGACGCTCCTTCGCGCGCTCGCGCGCCGAGGTCGTGGACGGGCTGGCCGGCGCGATGCGCGCGGCGGGCGTGGCGGCGATGGTGTACCCCACGATGCCCTTCGACGCCTTCCGGCTGGCGGATGGCTGGCCGGACGTCCGCACCGCGCTCGGCTACGGCAACTGGCTCGGGCTGCCGGAGGTGTCGGTGCCGGCGGGGTTCGGTGCGGACGGGATGCCCGTGCTCAACCTGTCGATCGTGGGACTGCCGGGCGAGGACGCGCGCGTGCTGGCGCTGGCGCACGCGTACGAGCGGCAGTCGCGCCGCTTCGTGGCGCCGCCGCGCGCGCGATAGCGGCACGCGGCGGCGCGGAGCGGCGCGGCGGCCCGGCGTCGGCGCGCCGCCGATCCGTCACTGCACGATGACCGTCCCCGACATCCCGGGATGCACGTGGCAGTCGTAGGTGAACGTCCCCGCGGTGTTGAAGGTGCGCGTGACGGAGGCGTTGGTCGTCGGGGTCGGGATGTCGGCGGGGGCGCCCGAGGCCGCATCGAAGAAGACGTTGTGCGGCACCGACCCGAAGCGGAAGGTCACACTGCGACCGGCAGCGATGGTGACCGTCGCCGGTGAGAAGGTGATCTGCGGCGTGGCATCCACCGTCGCGTTCTGGCCGGTGGGACCGGTGGGACCGGTGGGGCCGCCGCCGTCGTAGTCCGAGCCGCCGCCGCCGCACGCGACGAGCGCGGCGGCCAGTGTGGTTGCTGCCATGATGCGACGAAGCATGTGTCCTCCGTAGGGGTCTGCGTGCGCCCGCGTGCGCGGCGCGACCGCACCGCGTGCTGGGCTGCTGGTGCCTGCCTGCGCGGTCGCGCGGCGCTCCGACGCCGGCGACCGTGCACGACATCCCCTGCAACACCGCAGCGCGGCGACTCCCTATGCTCCGCCGCCTCGCGGCCGGTTCGTCAGCGCGCGCCGGCCGGTGCCAGTGCCTGGTAGGTGCACAGGCGCGTGAGGCGGCCGGCGTGCCGGCCCACCACCCTCGGCGCCTCCAGGCCGGCCGCCGTCATGAGGGCGAGGACGTACGCCGGTGCGTTGTCGCGCAGGCGGGGGTGTGCGTGCAGCCGGCGCGTGAGCGGCCCCGCGTCGGTGACCGGACCGTCGAAGTCCAGCAGGTGCAGGCGTCCACCCGGCCGCAGGACGCGCCGGAACTCGCCGAGCGCGCGCGCCTGCTCCGCGGCGGGCAGGTGGTGGTACATCAGCGAGCACGTCACGCGGTCGAACGACGCGTCGGGGTACGGCAGGGCATCGGCGAATCCCTGGTCGAAGCGGACCGCCACCCCCGCGCCCCGCGCCCGACGGCGGGCGACGGCGAGCGCCTGGGGGTCGGGGTCGAGCGCCGCGAGGTCGGCACGCGGATAGCGGCGCGCCAGCCCGATGGCGACGTCCCCGGTGCCGGTGCCGACGTCGAGCACGCGATGGCCCGGCTCGGGCGCGACCTGCTCGATGAGGGCGCGTCGGGCCGGTGCGACTCCGGCGAGCCAGCCCATGAGGTCGTACAGTGGCAGGAGCCAGTGCTGGCCGGCGGCGGGGAGATAGTGGCGGTGGGCGAGAGCGTGTGACATGCGATCCTCCACGGGTGACGGGTGATGGTGCGGGCGGCTCCGGTCCTCACGACGGCCCGGTCGCGCGTGGGGGACGCAGGCGCCAGCGCGGCTTGTAGACGGCGAGCGCCACGTTGAGCGCGAGCAGCGCCGACGCCGCGGCCGGGGCGACGGCGAGCCGCAGGCGCGCCGCGCCGGTGAGCGCGTGGGCGGCGGGGAGCGTCGCAGCGTCGGCGGCGCGCCCCAGGGCGGGCACGAGCACGAGGAGGACGACGGCGGTGAGGGCCGTGGTGATGGCGAGCTTGATCGCCACCCACCAGTAGGTGACCAGTCCCCAGCGCGTCGTCGCGCCCAGCAGCAGGCCGGTGCCGAGCGCGGCGACGGCCAGCGGGGCGACCAGCCACGCCCCGATCCGGTGGGCGGCGGGGTAGACGGTGAGCGGATCGGCGCCGGCGGCGCCGGCGACGCCGAGGGCGAGCAGCGTGAGGTCGGCGCCGAGCACGCTGACGGTCGTGGCGACGTGCACGGCGAGGAGCAGCGGGTGCCAGCGTGCGCGGCGGGCGGGCGGGGCGTGCCCGCGTGCGCCGGGCTCACGAGCCGCTGCCAGTCGCGCGGTGCGGGTGGCGGATAGGGCGCGCGTGTCGGTCATCGCAACCTCCGGGTGAAGGAGTCCGCTCACGGCCTCGGACCGCCGTGAGTTGTACCTACAACTCGTCGGGCCGGGCGAGCGCGGCGCCCCGCATCGCGATGCGCTCACGCCGCCGGCGGGCCTGCCGCCGTCAGGGCGTCGCGGCGGGACCCGGTCCGCCGCGCCGGAGCGCGTCGACCAGCTCCGGCGGGAGCTCGGCCGCGACCCGGCGCTGCGCCGCGCGCCAGGCCGGCAGGGCATCGGCCAGCAGGCGCCGGCCGGCCGGCAACAGGCGCAGCGGCTGCGCGCCGCCCCCCCCTGCCCCGCCCGCGACCCAGCCGCGCGCCATCATGCGCTCGAGGTTGCGGCTGAGCGTGGACTTCTCGAGGCCGAGGGCGGTCGCGACGTCGGTCGCCCGCGCCTCGCTCATGAGGGCGAGGGCGACGAGCACGTTGAGCTGCGCCGTGCTGACGCCGAGCGGGCGGAGCGCGGCGTCGTAGACGCGGGTCACGCGGCGGTTGAGCTGTCGGACGCGCATGGCGAGGCACTCGCCGCGCATGGCGCGCGCGATCTGCTGGACGTCGGCCGGGGGGCTCATGGGGTTGTAGATACAACTCGCTCCCGTCGGCGTCAACCCTCGGCGCCGGCGCACGAGCCGCGGCGTGCCGCTCCCGGCGCCGTGCCGGGCGGGTGGCCCATGGCGCCGCCCGGCGCCGCCCGGCGGCGCCACCGCGCGACGCGCCCGGCCGGATCTTTCCTCTTGCTTACCGAGGGGGCGGATCATATCCTCTCGGTAACCGAGGGAGAGATCCGTGAGCAAGCCGACCGACCTCGTCCAGGGCACGCTGGACCTGCTCATCCTCAAGATGCTGGCGCTCGAGCCGATGAACGGCTGGAGCATCGGCCAGCGCCTCCGACAGCTGTCGTCCGACGTGCTGCAGGTGAGCGACGGCTCCCTCTACCCCGCGCTCCACAAGCTGGAGCAGGAGGGGTGGGTCACCGCCGAGTGGCGCCCGAGCGAGAACAACCGCCGCGCCAAGTTCTATTCGCTCACCCGCGCTGGCCGCAAGCAGCTCCAGGTGGAGACCAGCAACTGGGACCGTCTCGCCGGCGCCATCACGGCGCTCGTCCGCCTTCAGGAGGTGTGAGATGACCATCGATCGCTGGCTGCGCATCGTCACGCTCCGGCTCCGCTCCCTCTTCCGGCGGCGCGCGGTCGAGCGCGAGCTCGACGAGGAGCTGCAGTACCACCTGGAGCGGCAGACGGCGGAGAACGTCCGCCTGGGCATGTCGCCCCAGGCGGCGCGCACCGCGGCCCTGCGCGCCCTGGGCGGCCTGGAGTTCCGCAAGGAGCAGGTGCGCGACACGTGGGGCACGCGCTGGATCGAGGAGCTGGGGCGCGACCTCGCGCTCGCCGGGCGCGGCCTGCGCCGCACGCCCGGCTTCACGCTGGCGGTCGTGCTCACGCTCGCCCTCGGCATCGGGGCCAACACGGCCATGTTCACGCTGCTGCGCGGCACGCTCCTGCGCCCGCTGCCCAACCGCGAGGGCGACCGGCTCGTCTACCTGCGACAGTCGGCGCCGGGCGCGCAGCAGGAGAACGTCTTCTTCTCGGTGCCCGAGGTGGGCGACTACCGCGCGGCGTCGCGGACGCTCGCCGCGATCGCCGAGTATTCCTCGGTGCTGCCGTTCACGCTGGTGGGCGACGACGGCGCGCCGGTGCGCATCCAGACCGGCATCGTCAGCGGCAACTACTTCGACGTCATGGGCCTGGAGCCCGTGCTGGGCCGCCTCCTCGGCCCGGGCGACGACGGGCCGGCCGCCGAGCCGGTGGTGGTGCTCTCGTACCGGTTCTGGCAGGAGCACTTCGGGGGCGACCCGCACATCGTGGGGCGCACCGTGCGGCTCAACGACCGCCTCTCGCAGGTCGTCGGCGTGGTGCAGCCGGCGCCGCAGTACCCGCGGCGCACGGACGTGTTCGTGAACACGGTGACGAGCCCGCACCACCTGAGCGCGACGATGGTCACCGGGCGCTCGCACCGCATGTCGGAGCTGTTCGCCCGGCTCGCCCCGGGGGCCACCGTGGAGCAGGCGCGCGACGAGCTCGCCGGCATCGCGGCCGGGATGTTCCGCGAGCATCCGGAGGCATACGAGGAGGCGGCGCGGTACGAGATCACGCTCACGCCGCTGCGCGACGCGGTGAACGAGCGCGCGGCGCGCACCTTCTGGCTGCTCATGGGCGCGGCGGCGTTCGTGCTGCTGATCGCCTGCGCCAACGTGGCCAACCTGACGCTGATGCGCGGCGTGGGCCGCGAGCGCGAGATGCTGATCCGCACGGCGCTCGGCGCCGGGCGCGGGCGGCTGCGCCGCCTGCTGGTGGTGGAGAACCTCACGCTCGCGCTGCTCGGCGGCGCCGCCGGCGTGCTGGTCGCCTTCGCGGGGCTCCGGCTGCTGGTGGCGTTCGCCGCGCAGTTCTCGCCGCGCGCCGCCGAGATCCGGGTGGACGGCGTGGTGCTCGCCGTCGCCCTGGCGACGAGCGTGGCCGCGGCGCTGGCGCTCTCGTTCGTGCCGCGCGTGGGCGGTGAGCGCGTCCTGGCCGCCTCGCTCGCCCCGGCCGGGCGCCGCACGACGCTCGGCCGTGGTGGGCAGCGCCTGCAGCGCTCGCTCGTCGTCGCCCAGATCGCCGTGTGCATGGTGCTGCTCACCGGCGCGGGGCTCCTGGTGCGCACGCTCGCCAAGCTGCAGGCGGTGGACACGGGGCTGCGCGCCGAGCACGTGCTCACGGTGGAGCTGCCGCTGGACGGGCCGCTCGAGGTGGTGGTGATGCGGCAGCCGGAGAACCTCGCGCGCTACGAACGCATCCGCGACCGCGTGGCCGCGCTGCCCGGGGTGCGGATGGCGGCGCTCGGCATGGTGGCGCCGCTCCGCCACTCGATCGTGGACCTGGACGTGCAGGCCGAGGGGCGCCCCGTCCCGCCGAACCGGCCGACGCCGCACGCCGTGCTGGAGACCGTGGACCCGGCGTACTTCGCCACGGCCGGGATCCCGCTGCTCCGCGGGCGCGGCTTCGCGACCACCGACCGCCGCGACTCGGCGCCGGTGGTCGTGCTGAACGCGTCGTTCGCGCGGCAGCTGTTCGGCGACGAGGACCCGATCGGCCGCCGCGTCGCCTGGACGGGCGAGGTGCTGCAGTTCACGCCGCTCTCGGGCCAGTGGCGGACGGTGGTGGGCGTCGTGGGCGACACGCGCAACGCAGGGCTGGACAGCGACCCGACGCCGACGATGTACGAGCCGTTCGCGCAGGAGCTGGTCTTCGGCGCCGCACTGGTGGTGCGCACGACCACGGAGCCCGCTCGGCTCCAGCCGGCGATCGTGCGGGCCATCCGCGAGGTCGCCCCGCGGCAGCTGATCGAGGACGTGGCGACGATCGAGCAGATCCGCGACGAGGCGGTGGCGCCGCGCCGCCTGAACGCGCTCTTCATCGCCGCCTTCGGCGCGCTGGCGCTGGTGATCGCGATGGTCGGCATCGCCGGGGTGCTCGCCTTCTCGGTGAGCTCGCGCACCGCGGAGATCGGCATCCGCATGAGCCTCGGCGCGGACGCGCGACGCGTCCGGCGCATGGTGCTGGGCGAGGGGGGCACGCTGCTCGCCGCGGGGGTGGTGGTCGGCCTGGCCGGCGCCCTGTTCGCCGCGCGGCTGCTGCGCGGCCTGCTCTTCGGCGTCACGCCGTACGACCCGGTCACGCTCGGCGGCGTCGCGCTCGTGCTGGCGGCGGTGGGCGTGGCGGCCTGCTGGATCCCCGCCGCGCGCGCGGCGCGCGTCGACCCCGCCGTCGCCCTGCGGGCCGAGTAGCGGGCGTGGGGCGGCGCGCGGCCGCCGCCCCAC
>DASTRO010000240.1:0-4187 GCA_035761165.1 Gemmatimonadaceae bacterium
GAGGTGGGGGCGCTGGCGCGGCCGGCGGACGCCCGCGACCGCGCGGCCACCGGCGCGCTGGCCGAGTACGTGGCGCGGGTGACGCCCGGCAGGCTGACGGCGACGGCGTACGACAGCCTCGCCGGGCGCCCGCTCGCCGGCGCGCGCCTCGCGCTGCGGCAGCAGGCCGACAGTGCCGCGGCGCTCTTCGAGGGCGCGGCGGGCGACCGCCCGCGCGAGGCCGCGCCGCTCGTCGCCGACACCACCGTGCTGGCGGGCGCCGACGGGCGCGTGCGCGTGGCCGGGCTGCCGGCGGGCCGCTACACGGTACGCGTCGCCCATCCCGCACTGGACAGCCTCGCCCTCGTCGTGCCCCCCGCGATGATCCGCGTAGCTCCCGACTCGGCGAGCGAGGTCGCGCTGGCCACGCCCTCGTTCGCGTCGCTCTGGGCGTCGTGCGGCGAGGTGCCGCAGGGCCGCGGCCGCGTCGGCAGGGATGCGGGCGGTGGGATCGTGCTCGGCGTCGTGCGCGACGCCGCGGGCCGGCCGCTGCCCGGCGCCGAGGTGTGGGTGACGTGGGATGCCGGCCGCAATGCCGCAGGCGGCCTCCGCACCGCCGGCGCGCGTGCCGACGACGGCGGCGCGTATCGCGTCTGCGGCGTGCCGCCCGGTCGCGCGCTCACTGTGTGGGCGGGGTGGGACGGGCGGACCTCGCGGCGCGCCGGCGTGCGGCTCGACGCGACGCGGGTGGCCGGGCGCGTGCTGGTGATCGACGGCGGCGGCTGGTAGCGGTCGCCGCGAGTGCCGCGTCGTCGGCCCGCCGGTCGGCAGCGACCGCTCGACGACCTCTCCGGGCTCTTCTCGGAGACGGTCCTGGTCATCCGAGTGGCTCGGCGCCCTCGTTCAGGATGCGGAGGTACTGCTCGTAGCTGAACAGCCGGTTGCGCCGGCGCCCGGTGATCTCGCGCACGACGCCGAGCTCCTGCAGTGCGGTGAGCATCGCGTTGACCGCCGGCGTGGAGAGTCCGGTGCGGCCGGCGAGCCCCGCCGCGGAATCGAGTGGGCGCTCCTGCAGCGCCTCGTGGACGCGCAGCGCGGAGCCCGCCGCGCGTCCGATCGCCTGGATGCGTGCGCGATCCTCCTGGAACAGCCGCACGAGCCGCTGCGCGGTGGCCACGGCACCGGCCGCCGTCTCGCGCACCCCCTCGGCGAAGAAGCGCACCCACGTCTCCCAGTCCCCCTCCGTACGGACCCGGCCGAGCAGATCGTAGTAGTCGGCGCGGTGCTGCTTGAGGTAGAGGCTGAGGTAGAGCAGCGGCTCGCTCAACACCCCCTCGACGCACAGCAGCAGGGTGACCAGCAGGCGCCCCACGCGACCGTTGCCATCGAGGAAGGGGTGGATGGTCTCGAACTGCGCGTGCGCGAGCGCCGCCTTGAGCAGGGTGGACGTGCGCTCCGGCTCGTCGTGCAGCCAGCGCTCGAGGGCACCCATGCTCTCGGGCACCTGCTCTGGCGGCGGCGGGACGAACACCGCGTTGCCGGGACGTGTGCCGCCGATCCAGTTCTGTGAGCGGCGGAACTCCCCCGGCTCCTGCTCGGCGCCGCGACCTCCACGGAGCAGGATCGCGTGGACCTCGCGCAGCAGACGGCTCGATAGGGGAAACCCGTCGCGTACCCGCTGCAGTCCGTGCTCCAGCGCCGCGACGTGGTGCGAGACCTCCACCACGTCGTCCAGCGGCACGCCGGGCGCCTCGTTCGCCTCGAAGGCGAGCAGGTCGGCCAGCGACGACTGCGTCCCCTCGATCTGCGACGAGAGGACGGCCTCCTTTCGCACGTAGGTGTAGAGGGAGAGCCGCGTATCGGGGAGGAGCGTGGTGACGCTGTCCAGCCGACCCAGCGCGAGCAGCGCCGAGTCCAGCACGTCGCGCAGGTCGCCGTCGAGGGCGAGCGGCGGGTCCGGCGGGAGCGGATGCGGGATGAAGGCCCGGACCCGCTCGCCGCCGACGGAGGTGGTGGTGACGAGCCGCCCGGTGGAGCCGCGGTGCATGAGGAGTGGTGTCGAGCGCTATTTACCGTTCGTCATCAGCGAGGTACGCTATTTAACGTTTAGCGCGAATCGTTAAATAGCGACGGCAGCGACCTGCCACTCGGAGCTCACCCCTCCGGTCGCTCCGGCACCCCGATCGACGGCTCCTCGCGCGCCCGGCCTCCTCGCTCGTCCGGGCTCCTCGTGCGCCGTGGGCGAGCCCTATCTTGCGCGAACCCGCCGCCCGCTGCATTCCACAGGACGCTCAGACCCGCGTTCCCCCGCCCCGCCCTTCGAGGACCCGCATGTCGCGCCACGCCGTCCCGCTCGGCCTCCTCTGCTCGCTCGCCCTCGCCACGGCCGCCGCCGCGCCGCTCGCCGCGCAGCCCGCCGCCAACGGTGCGCCCACCACCGCCACCGGGATCATCCCGATCGAGCCCGGCCGCGCGCCCGACCAGCCCATCGACTCGGCCTACACGCGGAAGATCCTCGAGTACACCACCGAGCCCTTCTTCCTCTCGCCCCTCGTCGACTACCTGCCGGCCTCGTCCACCGTGCCGACGCCGCTCGACGTCCTCGGCTACATCGCCGGCGCCGAGGGCCACCTGCCGTACTCGAAGGACGTCTACACCTACATGCGCCGGCTCGACGAGGCCAGCCCGCGCGTGAAGGTCCTCTCCATCGGCACCACCGAGGAGGGGCGCGAGATGCTCGCCGTCGCCGTCGCCAGCGACTCGCTCATCGCCGCGATGGACGACAACCGCGCCAAGCTCGCCCAGCTCGCCGACCCGCGCACCATCGGCATGGACGACGCGCGCGCCGCGCAGATCGTCTCGCAGGTGACGCCCGTCTACTACATCACCGGCAGCATCCACGCGACCGAGGCCGGCGCGCCCACGGCGCTGATGGAGCTCGCCTACCGCCTGGCGGTGGACGAGAGCCCGTACGTGCGCAACATCCGCGACCACGTCATCACCCTCATCACCCCCATCGTCGAGGTGGACGGGCGCGACCGGATGGTGGACGTCTTCCGCTGGCACATGGCCCACCCGGGGCAGACGTACCCGAGCGTGCTCTACTGGGGGCACTACGTCGCGCACGACAACAACCGCGACGCCATGGGGCTCACCCTCAAGCTGTCGCAGAACGTGCTCGACGCGTACGTCGGCCAGAAGGCGCAGGTGCTGCACGACCTGCACGAGTCCGTCGCCTACCTGTACGACAACACCATCGGCGACGGCCCCTACAACGCCTGGCTCGACCCGCTGCTCACCAACGAGTGGCAGCTCCTGGGGTGGAACAACGTCCAGGAGATGACGCGCATGGGGATGCCCGGCGTCTTCGCGCACGGCGACTTCGATACCTGGTCGCCCGGCTACCTGATGTTCATGGCCGCGACGCACAACGGCATCAGCCGCCTCTACGAGACCTTCGGCAACGGCGGCACCGCCGAGACGGTGGAGCGCATCCTCGGGCCGGACGAGACGTCGCGCACCTGGTACAAGCAGAACCCGCCGCTGCCGCGCGCCATGTGGTCGCTGCGGAACAACAACAACTACGAGCAGACGGGGCTCCTCGTCTCGCTCGCCTACTTCGCCGACAACCGCCGCTACTTCCTCCAGAACTTCTACGAGAAGAGCAAGCGCTCCGTCCTCAAGGCGCACACCGAGGGGCCGGCCGCCTACGTCTTCCCGGCCGACGACCGCCGCCCCGGCGCGCAGGCGGAGCTGCTGCGCACCCTGCAGAAGCAGCACGTCGAGATCTCCCGCGCCACCGCGCCCTTCACGGTGACGCTGCCGGCCTCCGGCGCGCGGGGCAACCGCAACGGCCGCGGCGCCGACAGCGCGAACGCGGGCGCGACGACGACGCGCCGCTTCCCCGCCGGCAGCTACGTGGTGCGCATGGACCAGCCCTACTCGCGCATCGCCGACGCGCTGCTCGACTACCAGTACTGGTCGCCGAACGATCCGCAGAAGAACCCCTACGACGACACCGGCTGGACCTTCCCCGAGGGCTTCGGCGTGCAGGCGATCCGCATCGTCGACACGACGGTGCTCAAGGCGCCGATGCAGGCGGTCACCGGAACGATCACGGCGCCGGGCGGAATCACCGGCTCGGGTGACACGTACCTGATCAACGCCAACGGCGACAACGCCCTGGCGACCCTGCGCTACAAGCTGCG
>DASTRO010000241.1:0-9641 GCA_035761165.1 Gemmatimonadaceae bacterium
GGCTCGCGATGGCGCTCGGCGTCTCGCGCGTGATGAGCATCATCCTGTTCGACGTGCAGCCGCGCGACCCGGCGGTGTTCGGGGGTGTGGCGGGGGTGCTCGCGCTGGCGGGGCTGATGGCGTGCCTGTTCCCGGCGCGGCGCGCCACGCGCGTGGACCCGATCATCGCGCTGCGCGCGGAGTGAGTGGGGCGGCGTGGACGTGTCGCGCCCGCGCCGGGACGCTCAGCCCCCGGTGCGCTGCAGCACCACGTTGCCGCTGAAGGTCTGCACCACCACGCGCGCCTCGCCGTCGCCCAGGGTGAAGCCGAGGGTGCGCGGCGGCGTGCCGCGCCGCTCGCCGCCGGTGAGCGTGACCGCGAAGTCGCTCTCCACCGCGCCGGTGAACGTCTCCACGCGCAGCTCCACCGACGCGTCCTCGGGGAGGAGGAGGCGCACGGTGCCGGCGTGCGAGACGAGCTCGTAGCGGCCGCCCTCGGCGAGGTCGCCCTGGAAGGTGATGGGGCCGCCGGTGGAGCGTGCGCTCACGCTGCGCGAGTCGATGTCGCGCAGGTCGATCGCGCCGCCCACCGTCTTGGCGCGCACGTCGCCGCGCACGTCGCGCGCCGTCACCATGCCGCCGGCGGTGTTCACCGCCAGGTCGCCCTCGATGTCGGTGGCGGTCACCGCGCCGGCCAGGCTGGTGAGCGTCACCAGCCCCTCCACATCGGTGACGTCGATGGCGCCGCTGCGCGTGCCGATCTCCACCTCGCCGCGCGTGCCGCTCACCCGCACCGCGCCCGAGGTGGCGGCGGCCTTCACGCGCACCCGCTCCGGCACCAGCAGCTCGAAGCGCGAGTCGCCGATGCGCCCGCCGCGCCCGCGGTCGGGGACGACGCGCAGGAGGACGCGCCCGCTCGAGAGGGTGGACTCCACGCGGCCGTACTGCGCGAGGGCCTGCACGCGCACCTCGTCGCGGTCCCACGCCGTGACGACGATCTCGCCGGAGAGCTGCGTGAGGTCCACCACGCCGTCGCGGTCGAAGCGGAAGGTGGTGTCGATCGAGCTGCGGTACCCGGCGCCGCGCTGCGCCTGCGCCGCCGGCGGGACGACGGCGGCGAGCAGCGAGGCGGCGGCGAGCGCGAGGAGGCGGCGGGTCATGGCGCGGAGCGGGAAGGGGCGCGGGCGGACGGTGCGGCGATCGGCCTGGCATCGTGTCAGACGGTGCGGTGCGAGGGAAGGTTTGAAGCGCCGCGCGCCGCCGACCGTGGCCGCGGCGCGCCTACGCCGCGCCGCGCCCCCGTCCCTTCGCCCCGGCCGCGCGCCTCATCCGTGCCCGCACCAGCGCGGCCAGCACCACGGCATCGTTGTGCGCCTCGTCGCGCGCGCCGAAGACGAGCGTGACCGGACCGTGCGCCGCCCGCTCGGCGATCCGGCGCACCAGGTCGGCGTGCGGGCGCAGCTCCGCCCGGTAGCGGCGCTGGAACTCGGGCCACTTCTCCGGGTCGTGCGCGAACCACTGCCGGAGCTCGGTGGACGGCGCGATCTCCTTCATCCACTCGTCGATCGCCGCCTTCTGGCGGCTCAGCCCGCGCGGCCACAGCCGGTCCACCAGGATGCGGTAGCCGTCCGACGGGGCCGCGGGCTCGTACGCCCGCTTCAGCCGCAGCGCGTCGCGGCGCTTCGCCGCCCGGGCGGGTGCTGCGCGATGGTCGCTCACGAGATCCGACCTCCGATGGCTCGTCCGCACGGCGCCCCGCGCGCGGCCGTCAGTCCAGCAGCCCGCGCTGCTGCGCGTGGGTCACCGCCTCGAGCCGGCTGTGCGTGCGGAGCTTCCGGTTGATGTGGTGCAGGTGGTTGCGCAGCGTCTGCGGCGAGATGCCCAGGCCGCGCGCGATGCTGGCCGAGCTGCCCCCCTCGGCCAGCAGCTTGAGGATGCGCCGCTCCCGCTCGGAGAGCGGCTCGACCGGGGCGTGGCCGGAGGCGTCGTCGGTGAGCGAGACGAGCTGCCGCGCCGCCTCCACCGCGCGCTGCAGCAGCGCCTCCTGGCGCCGGCGCGCGCTGATGTCGCGCGCCAGCCGCACGAACAGGCGGCGTCCCGCGCGCCGGTTGTCGAAGACGATGGTGGAGACGTTCACCCAGATCCGGTGCCCCGACCGGGCGCGGACCTCGAGATCGAAGTTCGGGATCCCGCCGGACGCGCCGTTCCAGTGGCGCGTGGCCGCCTCGAAGCCGCCCGCCAGGGCCTCCGTGCCCAGCGCGTCGCGCGCGTCGAGCACGTCGTCGATCCCGCGCCCCAGCACCTCCTCCGCCGGGTAGCCGAACAGCCGCTCGGCGGCGGCGTTCCAGGAGCAGATCTCGCCGTCGTCGGCCACCGTGTACGCGGCATCCGCAGTCTGCTCGAGCAGCGCGAACAGCTCCGATTCGAGCATGGCCTCCTCGCGGTCTCCCCACCCGGTGTACGGTGCGCCGGCGCGCGCAGCGGAGCGAGCGGCGTGACGGACGTCGCCCCGCGTGGTACGAACGCGTCATTGCCCGTCACGCCCGCGCGCCGTAGCCATTCGATGCGTGGGCCGTCCCCGCCCACCACTCACACGGCACGTAGCTGCACGCAATCTACATGAACCCGCACGACACGAGCGCCGCCCAGGCGCCGAGCGATAGAAGGGCCATCACCCCCCGGCAGCGTCCCGATCGCGTGCGCATCGTCCTGCGCGCCGGCCGCCTGCGCGTCGTGGAGCCGCACCACGATGCCGCGCCGCCCGTCCCGAGCGTCACGCCCGTCCTCGCCGAGCGGCCGGCGAGACGGCACTGGTGGAGCAGATGAGCGGATGATGGATGCCGTCACCCGGCCCGTCGAGCACGACGCGAGAGAGGGCGTCCGGCTCGGGGTCGTCGTCGCGACCAGCACCTGGCTCTGGCTGGCCGTGGTGGACGCGGTCGTGGGCCAGCCGTTCCACACCTTCACGGTGCTGGGCGGCGTCGTGGTCTTCACGGCGGTGCACTACCTGCTCAACGTGGCCTACGGCACGGTGATCGTCTCGGCCGCGCGCGCCGCGGAGCGGGAGCCGTGCGCGATGCTCGCCCTGGTCTTCGGCTTCCTGATGTTCGAGTGCGCGGCCGCGATGCTGACGGTGCTGCTGTCGCACCTGGGGCTCGGCGAGCTGGCGTGGGTGCGGATCTTCGGTGGGACGCTGCTGGGGGCCACGGTGGCGATCCTCGTGCTCGCGCGCCGCCACCCGCTGGCCGCGCAGCTGCACCGGGCCGAGGTCGAGAGCTGACGCCCGCGTGCGGCGGCGCGCACCGGGTGCGCGCTCACTCCAGCCGCAGCGCGAAGCCGTTGGAGACGTGGGCCACCGAGCGCTGGCGGCCGAACGGACCCGGCGCGACGCCGTACCAGACCACCCGGTACGTGCCGTCCACCGCGCCGCTCCCCCACACCTCCCCCGCCGCCACCTCCGTGTCCTGCACGACGTCGAGCGTCACGGACCGCGTGACGACGGCGGGATCGCCGGCCGCCGCGTCGGTGAGGCAGGCGGGCGACCAGACCCGCTGCCAGCGGCTCCCCACGCGCTGCTCGAGCGCGATCCCGCACGGGGCCAGGCTGGCGATCTCCGCCTCGCTGCCGGCGACCACGAGCGGGATGCTGGCTCGCAGCCACCCGTCGCTGCGCGATGCGACCACCGCCGCGGCAGTCACGTGGAGGTCGGGGCCGGCGGCGGGCTCGGTGGTGCTGCTGCAGGCCGTGGCGAGCAGGGCGAGCGCGAGTGGACGGAGCAGGCGCATGCGACCTCCGGTGTGAGGGAGAGGGCGGGACGGGCCTAACCCTAGCGGGCAGCCCCACCCCTGCCCAGGGCGATGCCGCACGACACGGACCCGACGGCGCGTGCGCCCGTCACTCCGCGCCCGGCACTCCGCGCCCGGCACGGCCGCGCTCACGACGGCGCAGGCGCCACCCGCGCCGCCGAGGCCCAACACCCTTTCGGCCCGCCGCTGCCCGGGCGTCGGGGCTACCGCAGGATGCGCCCCGGCCCCGTCCCGAAGCGCGGGTTCACCACCGAGTTGAAGATCGAGCCGAAGGTGTAGGAGAGCCCCACGCGCGCGTCGAAGCGGTAGTCGGTGCCCAGCGCCCGCAGCTGCAGCAGGATCTCCTCCGGCGTCGCGTCGCGCCGCGGGATGGCCAGCTGGTCGCGGATGAGCGACGCGCTCCCCTCGAGGTCGAGCGAGAGCCCGCGGACGAGGCGCAGCTCCACGCCGCCGTCCACGACGAGGCGGAACTGCTCGACGTCGTCCAGGTAGCTGGCGAGCTCCAGCGACGCGTCCGCCGAGCCCCAGCGCTGCCGCGTGTCGTAACCGACGACGAGCGCCTGCGAGGGGCGCGTCTCCGACGTGCGGTCGAAGATCGTCGGCTCGCGGTAGTCGAAGGCGGAGAGGCCGAGCGAGAGCTGCAGCGTGAGCTGGCGGCGCGTGGCCTCGGCGTAGGGCCACACGCTGTACTCCACCGCCGGCCCGGCGCGCACGGCGAGCTGCGTGTTCGCGAAGGTGGACGAGCTCACCGCCGCCTCGGCGCCCGCGCCCCAGTGCGGGCCCAGGCTGCGCACCACCACCGCGCCGCCGCGGTAGCTCTCCCGCGTGTTGGTCGTGGTGCCGTCGTCCAGCACGAAGCGGTCGCGGTTGAGCTCTCCCTCGGCGGAGATGCCGACCTTCCACCCCGCCGTGATGCGCGACGCCTCCAGCGAGCCCTCCAGGTCCAGCTCGTGCTGGCGCTCCTCGCGCTCCAGCGAGCCGTCCAGCCCCACGCTGAAGACCCATGCGCGCCACGGGTCGTCCGCCAGCGTCGCCGGCCGGCGCCCCTCGTCGGCGTCGGCGAGGGAGAGGCGCAGGCGGCCGGCCTGCGGCGTGCGCAGCACGAAGGGAACGAGGCCGAGCTGGATGGTGCGCGTGAGCCCCTCGCGCACCACCGCGTCCGCCTCCCCGGGCTGCGTGACGAAGCGCACCGTGTCGCCGAGCGTGCGGAACTCGCGCTGCCCGAGGAGGCTGACCGTGTACTCGCTCCCGCCGGCCGCCGTGCCGAGCTGCGTCACGATGACGTGCACGTCGGCGTCGGCCGGGTCGCGCACGTGCAGCACCCACGGGATCTCGGTCTGCAGGAACTCGTCGTCGCACCGGTCGCAGTCGACGAACAGGCGCAGCGCCCCGGTGGGCTGCGCGGCGCCGTCGGCCGCGGCGCGGGCCGGCTCCTGTGCGCCCGCCAGGGCGAGCGGCAGCAGCGGCAGCAGCGGCAGCAGCGGCAGCAGGGCCGCCGGGGCGCCGAGCACGAGGCGCCGCGCCGTGCACCGTGTGAGGCCGTGGCGGCGCGGCCGCGCGAGCCGCGCCCACGCGCTCCACGTCGTCCAGGTCATGCGGTCGGTCGTCCGCGAGGTGAGGGTGGGGAAGGGTCGTGGGCGCGCGATCAGCGCTCGCGGCCGGCCGGCGGCACGGGCGCGGTGGGGGCGGTGGAGGCGGTGCTGGGCGGGGGGACGCGCACCTGCCCGCGCACGCCGGCCCAGTCGATCCGGCCGCGGACGGCCCGCTCCACCGCGAGGTCGCCACCCACGTCGCGGACGTGGATGTCGCCGCGCCCGCGCCCGGTCACCCGCACCGAGCGCGCGACGCCGCGGATGTCGACCGCGCCGCCGGCGTCGTCCACGCGCACGTCGCCGCGCACCCGCTCGACGCGCAGGTCGCCGGCGGCGTCGTCCACGCGCAGCCGGGCCACGTCGCGCACCTGCACGTCGCCCCGCGCCTCCTCGACATCCACCGCCATCCCCGGCGGCACCTCCACCACGACGTGCAGCCGCACGCCGCGCTCGTGCCGCGCGACCTCGGCGTCGACCTCGATGGCGTCGCCGTCGTGGTCGGCGGTGAGGCGCGCGCGGTCCAGGTCGCGCACCGCGCGCGCGCAGGCCACGCCGCGCACGCGCACCACGGAGCCGGCGCTGCCGCGCACCCACAGCTGCCCCGCGTCCACGTCGATGCGCACCACGCGCGCGCCGGCCACGGGCACCGCCACCGCGTGCTCGGCCGCCGCGGCGCAGCCGTCGCCCGCCATCAGCGCGCGCAGCTCGGGTGCGTCGCGCACCGCGTCGTGCGCCCAGATGGTGGCCGGCGTGCCGCCGGCCGGAGCGACCGCGCGGCTGACCACGGGCGCGAGCGCGAGCGTCGGCGCGGCGGGGGACGACTCGGGCGACGCACCGCTCGGATGGAGCGCGGCGAGCGGCACGACGAGCCCCAGCGCGGCCAGCGCCGCGGCGCAGCGGACGCGGCGGGCCGGCGTCGCGCGGCGCCGTGCGGGATCGAGCACGGCGAGCAGCCGCCCCTCCAGCTGCGACGGGCGCGCCATGCACACCGCCGCCGGCGCCGACAGGCGCGCGGGGCGTAGCGCGCGCGCCACCTCGATGAGGTGCGACGCGTAGTCCGACGGCCGCGTCCCCGCCTGCAGCACCAGGTCGTCGCACGCCCGCTCGCGCTCCGCGGTGAGGCGCCGCACGGCGTACCAGACGCCCGGATGGAACCAGAAGAGGGCGCACACCGCCTGCGCCACGAGCTGCGTCAGGCAGTCCAGCCGCTTCACGTGGGCCAGCTCGTGACAGAGCACGCTGGCGCGATGCTCCTCGGACCACCCGTCCGCGCTGGCGGGGAGGATCACGATGGGGCGCAGCAGCCCGCAGGTGGCGGGCATGACGGCGGCATCGCTGCACAGCAGGCGCACCGGCCGCCGGAGTCCGAGCCGGTCGGCGAGCGCGTGCACGCCGCGCAGCCAGCGCTCGTCGTGCACCGGCCGGGCACGGCGCGTCAACCGGGTGAGGCTCACCTGGCCGGCCACGAGCCAGGCCGCGATCGCCGCCGCGCCGGCCAGCCAGGCCGCGAGCAGCCAGGCGGGCCAGTGGAGCCGCAGCGACGCGGCGAGCGTGTGCGCCGCGGGTGTCGGCGCGACGGCGGTGGGGAGTGACGACCTCGTGGTCGCCGCCGGCTCGCGCGGCGCGGCCGGCGGGGCGAGCGTCAGCCCGACGGGAGCGAGCGCGCGGCCCACCGGCACGCGCCAGGCCGGCAGCAGCGGCTCCAGCACCAGCAGCGCGACGAGCGCGAGGAGCGCGAGCGACCAGACGAGGTGCCGCGCGCTGGCCGACGCGTGCCGCAGCGCGGCGGCGACGAGCGCCGCGAGGAGCAGGAGGAGGGTGGCCTTGGCGACGAGCACCGCGGCCGGCGGCAGCCAGGGCGCGAGCCAGGCGGCGACGGCGGGCGCGGACATCAGCGCCCCTGCCGGCGGGCGTGGTCGGCGAGCCGCTTCAGCTCCTCGAGCTGCTCGTCGGAGAGCTCGGTGTCGGGGAGGTCGAGCAGCGCCGCCATGAGGCGCGTGCGCGAGCCGCCGAAGAAGGTGCGGACGAGGTGCTGCAGCGCCGACCGGCTGGCGTCCTCGCGCGGCACCATCGGCAGGTAGACGTAGCGGGGCCCCTCCTCCTCGTGCCGCAGGTAGCCCTTCTCCTCGAGGAGCCGGAGCATGCCGCGGACGGCCGAGTAGCTCGGCGGATCGGGGAGCTGCGCCAGCACCTCGGCGCAGCTGGCGCGTCCGAGGCGGTAGACGACGTCCATGATCTGCCGCTCGCGGCGACCGAGCTCGATGTCGGGGGGGTACTCGGACATGGGGCGGTCCGGGAGTGGGAGGGGAGGGCAGGGCGGGTCTGCTAATGTATTAGCAGTGCTAGTTGATTAGCATCGCCATCCGGCGCTGTCAAGACGGATCCGTGGCCGCGGAGCGCCATCAACCCCTTGTTGACATAGGTGTCAGCGTGCCGTATACCTATGCCAGCGAGGTATTCGCCCTCCCGGCAGCGCCTCACCTTCCGCCCGCACCTCATGGCCGGCTCCGACCTCTTCACCGGCACGCTCGACGTGCTGATCCTCAAGGCCGTCAGCTGGGGCCCGCGCCACGGCTACGCCATCGGCCGCTGGATCCGCGAGACCACCGCCGACGTGCTCACCGTGCAGGAGGGCGCGCTCTACCCCGCGCTCCACCGCCTGGAGCGCAAGGGGCTGCTGGCCGAGGAATGGGGCCTCACCGACACCGGTCGCCAGGCCAAGTACTACCGCCTCACCCCCGCCGGCCGCGCCCACTTGCGCGCCGAGCTGGCCCGCTGGCAGCGCTTCCAGCACGCCGTCAGCACCGCCCTCGGCACCGTCTGACGCCGCGTCCTGCTCCCTGCTCCCTGCCTCCTGTTTCCTGCTCCCTGCTTCCTGCTTTCCTGGTCCCTCACCATGAAACGCACCTTCCGCCTCTCCGCGAGCAAGCCCGACGCGCCGCGCGACGTGCACGACGAGATCGGCTTCCACCTGGACATGCGCACGCAGGAGTACCGCGAGCAGGGCTTCCCCACCGGTGAGGCGCGCCGCGCCGCGCTCGACGCCTTCGGCGACGTGGCGGCGGTGGAGGCCGAGTGCCGCGACGAGCGCACGCGGCGCACGCGGACGCACGGCCGCCGCGCCCTGCTCGACGGCCTGCGGCTGGACGCGCGCTACGCGCTCCGCACGCTGCGTCGCAGCGCCGGCTTCACGCTGGCCGCGGTGCTCACCCTGGCCCTCGGCATCGGCGCCACCGGCGCGGTGCTGACGGTGGTGGACGGCGTGCTGCTGCGCCCCATGCCCTACGGCGACCCGGACCGCCTCGTCATGCTCTGGTCCACCGGCGAGGGGCTGCAGGGGCCGGAGACGGAGTGGCCGCTCTCGGCGCCCAACTACCTGGACGTGCAGCGGTGGAACCGCTCCTTCACGTCGCTCGCCGCCTTCCGCATGTGGTCGTACACGCTGGGCGGGGTGGCGGACGGCGGGGCCGAGCAGGTGGACGCGGCGCGCGTGCGCCCGGAGCTGTTCACGACCCTCGGCGTGCGCCCGCTCCTCGGCCGCGGCTTCGAGCCGGCGGAGGCGCAGCCGGGCGGCGGGCGCGTCGCGGTGCTCGGTCACGACCTCTGGCAGCGCCGCTTCGGCGGCCGGCGCGACATCCTCGGCCGGGCGGTCACGCTGAGCGGCGAGCGCTACACGGTGGTGGGCGTGATGCCGCCGGGCTTCGTCTTCCCGCGCGGCGCCGAGCTGCCGAGCGGGCTGCAGTTCCCGGTGCGCACGGAGCTGTGGACGCCGCTCGTCTTCGACGAGCGCGACCTGGCGGCGCGCGGCACGCAGAACCTGGCCGCGGTGGGGCGGCTGCGCGCGGGGGTGACGCCGGCAGAGGCGCAGGCCGAGGCGGACGTGCTGTCGGCGCGGCTGCACCGCGAGTACCCGCGCTACTTCAGCCCCGACATGGGGATGAACGTCGTGCCGCTGAAGGAGCAGGCGGCCGCGCCGGTGCGGCGCACGCTGCTCGTGCTGCTCGGCGCGGTGGGCTTCGTGCTGCTCATCGCCTGCGCCAACGTGGCGAGCCTGCTCGTGGCGCGCACCGCGGCGCGCGAGCGCGAGCTCACCGTACGCGCCGCGCTCGGCGCGACGCGCCGGCGGGAGATCGCGATCCGCCTGGCGATCGGCGCCGGGCGCGGTCGTCTCGTCAGGCAGCTGCTCGCCGAGAGCACCATCCTCGCTGCGGGCGCGGGCGTCGTCGGCGTCGTCGGCGCCACCTGGGCGATCGGCGCGCTCCGG
>DASTRO010000242.1:0-12337 GCA_035761165.1 Gemmatimonadaceae bacterium
CGACGTCCGCGCCCGTCTGGTGGTGGAGGGCGCCAACGCGCCGGTGACGCCCTCGGCCGACGCGGCGCTGGAGGCGCGCGGCATCACGGTGGTCCCCGACATCCTGGCCAACGCCGGCGGCGTCACCGGCTCCTACTTCGAATGGGTGCAGAACACGCAGCGCTTCCGCTGGAGCGCGCAGCGCGTGGACGAGGAGCTGGTGCGCACGCTGACCACGGCCTACGGCGACGTGCGCGCGGCGGCGCGCGAGTTCGGCACCTCGCTCCGCCTCGGCGCGTTCATCCTCGGCGTGCGGCGGGTGGCGGAGGCGACGGCGCTGAGAGGGGGGTGAGGAGCGACGAGCGAGGATGAGCGACGAGCGACGAGCGATGAGTGACCAGCGGAACCTACGAGACGCCAGTACTGGCCAGCCCGAGGCCCCCGCTCGTCGCTCGTCGCTCGTCGCTCGTCGCTCATCGCTCGCCTCCAGCATCTCCGCCCCCAGCCCCGTATCCTCTTCGTCCCCATCCCGAGGTCCCATGCTCTCCGCTCCACGCCGGCCGCGCCGCATCCTTCCGGCTGCGGTGCTCGTGCTCTGCGGCACGCTGCCGCTCCCCGTCTCGCTCGCCGCGCAGGCGACGACCGTCGCGCAGTACATCGGCACCCCCGAGGCGCTCGAGATCACCTCGGCGCGCCGGGCGGACCGCATCGCCTGGACCGTGTACGACCGCGGCCTGCGCAACGTCTACACGGCCGCGGCGCCCGACTTCGCGCCGGTGCGCGTCACGCGCTTCCTCGAGGACGACGGCACCGATCTCGGGCAGGTCGAGCTGTCCGACGACGGATCCGTCGTCGTCTTCGTCCGCGGCTCGGCCCCCAACCGCGAGGGGTGGGTGGCCAACCCGTCACACGATCCGGCCGGCGCCGAGCGCGCCATCTGGGCGGCGCGCACCAGCGGCGGCGAGGCGTGGCGCGTCGCGGAGGGGACGTCCCCCGCGCTCTCGCCCGACGGGCAGTGGGTGCTCTTCGTGCGCGACGGCCAGATCCACCGCGCGCGCGTCTCGCCCACCCCGGCGGCCTCGCCGCTGGACCGCGGTGACGTGCCGCTCATCCGCGCCTGGGGCCAGCAGCGCGACCTGCAGTGGTCCCCCGACGGCAGCAAGATCGCCTTCGTCAGCGACCGCGACGACCACAGCTTCATCGGCGTCTACGACGTGCGCACGAAGACGCTCGACTTCATCTCGCCGAGCGTCGACTTCGACGACAGCCCGACGTGGTCGCCCGACTCGCGGCACATCGCCTTCCTGCGCCGGCCGGGCACGCCCTTCGGCCAGCAGCGGCAGGCCGGGCGCGGCGGCATCGGCAACCCGCCGGGCCCCGCGTACAATCCCAACCAGCCCGGCGGGCGCGGCTTCGGGCGCGGCGGCTTCGGCCGTGGCGGGCAGGACGACGCGCCGGACGGGCGCGAGCAGCGGCCGGGGCTCTATCGCGCCACCTTCCCCGGCGGCTACACGCTCTCGCTGATGGTGGCCGACATCGCCGCCTGCGGCACCGAGGCGGCGCGCGTCGCGCACGCCGACGGCGGCTGCGGCCAGGCGCGCGAGGTCTGGCACAACCAGCCGGACGACCGGCAGTTCCCCAGCATCCGCAGCATCCGCTGGGCGGACCGGAGCGTCATCTTCCCGCTCGACCGGCCGGGCGACGAGTGGGACCGCTACTACGCCATCGACGTCTCCGGCGGCGATCCGACGCCGGTGCTCCTGACGCCGACGGACGGCCTGATCGAGGACGCCACCTCGGCCGCGCTGTCGCGGGACGGGAAGACGTTCTACTACTGCACGAACGCGCAGGACATCGAGCGCCGGCACATCTGGGCCGTGCCCACGTCGGGCGGCACGCCGACGCGCATCTCCGCCGGCACCGGCATCGAGACGTATCCGATGCCGCTCGCCTCCGGCCGCCAGGTGGCGGTGCTCTATTTCAACTACGACACGCCGGCCTCGGTGGGGCTGGTGGCGTCGGCCGGCGGCGAGCCGCGGGTGATCTACCCGACGGCGCAGCCGGCGGACTTCCCGCAGGCCCGGCACGTCATGCCGCAGATCGTGCTGACCAGGGCGGCCGACGGGCTGGAGATCCACAACCAGCTCTTCCTGCCGAAGGACCTGAAGCCCGGCGAGCGGCGGCCGGCGATCATCTTCGTGCACGGCGGCCCGCGGCGGCAGATGATGCCCGGCTACCACTACTTCCAGTTCTACCACTGGGCCTACGCCTTCAACCAGTGGCTGGCGGACCAGGGCTACGTGGTGATGTCGATCAACTATCGCAGCGGCATCGGCTACGGCAACTCCTTCCGCCAGGCGCCCAACACCAACGCGCGCGGCAACTCGGAGTACCAGGACGTGGTGGCGGGCGCGAAGTACCTGCAGCAGCGCGCCGACGTGGACCCGACGCGCATCGGCATCTGGGGGCTGTCGTACGGCGGGCTGCTGACGTCGCAGGCGCTGGCGCGCAACTCCGACATCTTCGTGGCCGGCGTGGACCTGGCCGGCGTGCACCTCTACGGCAACTCGCTCGACAGCACCGCGCTGTCCTACCAGAGCTCGGCCGCGGCGCACGTGGACACGTGGAAATCGCCGGTCTTCCTGGTGCACGGCGACGACGATCGCAACGTCGCCTTCGCGCAGACGGTGGGCCTCGTGCAGCTCCTGCGCGCGCGCGGCATCTACTACGACCTGACGGTGATCCCGGACGACGTGCACGAGTCGCTGGTCCACAGCCGCTGGGTGGACACCTTCACCCGCGCCGGCGCCTTCCTCGATCGCTTCGTCCGCCGCCGCGAGCCCGTGCCGACGGCGGCGAGCGGCACCGGGGGGCGCTGACGGCGAACCGTAGGACGTGTCGAGGGGCGGCAGCGCCAGGGGACGGCGCGGCGGATCACGCGGATCGCTCCGGTGTCCGCCCCGGCTCCTCGGGCCGGGGGCGGGCATCTACGCTCAGGGGGGGAGCGGATGCGACGGAGGATCCGGAGGCGACGGATCGCTCCTCGCCGCTCCACGTTCCCGCGCGCCAGGACCGGAACAGAATGGGATGGGGTGCTCCCCATCCCACGCCGCCTCGCGCCAGGATCGGAACTGATTACGGGGTGGGCTCCTCTCCACCCACCCCTCCGCTCGCCCGGTCCGGCGCACGGAGCTGTACGAGCTGAGGAGCCCACCCCCGATCATCCCGGCCCCGGCGCACGGAGCCGTGGCCGGCGCGAGGAGCGATCCGCCTGATCCGCGGCCCGCCGTTCAGCCCGTCCCGGGCCGGGCGTGGCGAGCGGCCGGAGGCTGCTCAGGCCAGGTAGTCCGCGGCCAGCCGGCGCGCGGCGTAGAGTCCCACGCCGCTCCCGACGATGCTGAGCAGGAAGGCGGTCATCGTGCCCACGTGCTGCCCGGCCCACCAGCCGGCCGCGCTGCCGATCGTCATGCCCAACATCCCGAGCATCCGCTGCATCGTCGCCTCCCGTGCGTGACGGAGGCCGACGCGCCGTGCGGCCGGATGCGGCGCGGCGCGTCGGCCTCCGAAGGAGGACGGGCGGGCGAGGCGGGGCGTCACGCCCCGCCGGACCCTCAGTGCGGCGTGATCGCGTCCGGCGTGCGCGCCGTGGCCGAGGGAGGCAGCGTGCCCGGCAGGCGTGGCATGCGCTCGGTGAGCAGGCGCGCCGTGTAGCGCTGCGCCTCGGCGATGCGCTCCACCTCCAGCGCCACCGCCTCGATGCCGCGCCCCAGCTCGGCCAGGCGCGCCTGCTCCAGCGCCAGATGCGCCTCGCTCGCCTCGCGCATCGCCCGCCGCACGGCGCGTCGCGCGCCGATGGCCGCTCCCACCCACGCGCTCACGAGTCCGACGACGAGCGCGATGCCGGCGGCCGCGCCGAAGAGGAGGAGGTAGTGCTCGCGCAGCGTGCCGTGCAGCAGGGGAGGGAAGAGCTCGGGCATGCGGTGGCCTCGGACGATGGGGTGGGAAGGGGGCGCCGCGCGCCGGGCGCCACGCCGTATCCGTCGCACCCGCCCTCTACGACCGGTCGGCGCGGCGGGTGTCAGGCGGCGCCGACGAGCAGTGCCTCCAGTCGATCGATCAGCGCGACCTGCGCCGCGTTGATCCGGTCGCGCGCGGTGCGCGCGTCGAACCAGGCGCAGCGGTCCACCTCGGGGAAGGTGAGCCACCGGCCGGAGCCGCGCGGCCATTCGGCGCGCATGACGTTGCTCGTCACCGCGGCCGGGTCGGCGTCGCCCTCCCAGGCCCAGGCATGCACCGTCTTGCCCGCCTTCTGCCGGATGCTGCCGAGCGGGAGGAAGGGGGGGACGGCGCGGATCCCCGTCTCCTCCTCGAACTCGCGCCGCGCCGCGTCGAGCGGGTCCTCGCCGTCGTCCACGACGCCCTTCGGGATCGTCCACGCGCCGGCGTCGCGCTGCGCCCAGAAGGGGCCGCCGGGATGGGCCAGGAAGAGCTCCAGCCCGCTCGTGCCGCGGCGGAAGAGGAGCAGCCCCGCGCTCACCATGGCGCGGCGCGGCGTCATCGGGCGACGCGCACCGCGCTACCAGTCGCCGCGCCGCTCGCCGCGGCGGTAGGCGGCGAGGACGGTGAAGATCCAGCCGCCGTTGCCGATGGCCAGCCCGCCGAGGAAGGCGATCCGGCCGTAGACCTCGCTCGTGGTGTGGAAGCTCCAGAGCAGGAGGAAGATCCCGAGCCCGCACCAGCAGACGCACTGCAGCGCGGTGCGCAGCAGGTCGCGCCGCCGGTCGCGGTCGGCCTCGGCCGCCGCTGCGGCGTAGCGTGCCTGCATCTCGGCGCGGACGGACTGCGGAAGGGGCATGGGGGGATGGCAGGCGCCAGGCACCAGGGAACGCCGCGCGGCGCTCGAGCCCCAGGAGCCTGGAGCCTGCCTCTCTCAGAATGGCAGGTCGTCCTCGTCGCCGGAGAAGTCGCGCCACTCCATCTCCGGCGGGGCGTCCTGCTGACGCGATGCCGGCTGCGGCGCGCGCGGCGCGCTGGACGCGGCCGGGCGCGCGGGCGCCGCGGCGCGCGGCTCGCCGTCGCGCGGCGGCCAGATCACGCCGGGGCAGCCGGGACCGCCCATCACCTTCGGCTTGTTGCGGCACTGGAAGTCCGGCGCGCGCGGATTCCGCTTCGACAGCCGGTCGTCCCACATCTTGCCGCCGCACACCGGGCAGGCGGGGTCGTCGGGCGTGCCGGCCGGCGCGGCCGGCGGCGTAGCGTCGCGCGGCGGCCAGATGACGCCGTCGCACGCCTTGTCGCGGCACTTGAAGTCGGGCGCGCGCGGGTTGCGCTTGGATTCCCGGTTGTCCCACATCGGGCCCGAGCACTTCGGGCAGGTGGGCGCGGAGCTGTCGGTGGTCTGCTCGTCGATCGTCACGAGGCTGGGCGAGGGGGCGAGGCGGGGCGGAGACGGCGCGCGACGGGCACGCCGCGCGGGGAACGCACGCCGGGGGCGCAGGGTGCATGATAGCGGAGGGGGGCGCGGCGAGCCACGCCGCGCGGTCGCGCCGCGTCTCCCGCGGGAGGGGTGGTCGCGGCTGAGGGCGCGCTCGCGGATCAGCAGCGCGCGGCGACGGCGCGGCTCCGCCCCCGCGTCGCGCCCCTCGTCGCGCGGCGGGCTGGCCGGCCCGTCGCGCGTCACCGCCACGACCGGATGCGTCGGGGCGAGCACGCGCGTCTCGATCGCCGGTGAGCGGCGGCAGTGCGGCACCGATTCCCGGTGCGCACGAGCGCGGACGGCGGCCGCCCGCGCCGCCACTGACAGGCTCAGCCGACCTCGCGCGCGTAGCAGGCCGACGCCTGCGCGGCGAGGTCCTTGGCCTCCTCGAACGAGTCGGTCTGGATGGCGCGGGCGGCGAGCCGGTCGCACGGCGCCTTGCGCTCGTCGGTGGACTTGGTGAAGGGCAGGGAGCAGGCGGCGAGCTGCGACACGGCGACGACGACCGCGGCCAGCGCCGCGGCGCGCCGGCGGGGCGCGGGTGGGAGGGCGAGCATGGAGCCTCCGACGCTGGAGAGTCACGCAGCGACGCCCGGCGGTGGCGCGTGTGCGCTCACCCCGCACCACGCACGCGGCGGGCCAGGCCGGGGCATGTCGCAGGCCCCGGTCGCCGGCGAACTCACTCGCCCCGCAGTGCCACCGCCGGCTGGATGCGGCTCGCGCGCCAGGCCGGCAGCCACGCGGCCACCAGCGCCACCGCGGTGAGCGCGGCTGCCACGCCACCCAGCAGCAGCGGGTCGCGCCAGCTCACCCCCACCACCAGCGACGCCAGCACGCGGCCCAACGCCAGCGCGCCGCCGACGCCGAGCGCCACGCCGGCCAGCGCCACCGCGAGCCCCTGTCCCACCACCTGCCGCACCACCCGTCCCCGGCCCGCGCCGAGGGCGAGCCGCACGCCGATCTCGCCGGTGCGCTGCGCCACGGTGTACGACAGCACGCCGTAGACGCCCACCGCGGCCAGCAGCAGCGCGGCCAGCGCGAACAGCGCCAGCAGGGCGGCGTTGAAGCGCGGGGTGGCCACCGACTGTCCCATCAGCTCGCGCATCGTCGCCACCTGCTCCACCGGCAGGTCCCGGTCCAGCCGCCAGACGCGCTCGCGCAGCGCCGGCACCAGCGACGCGAGGACCGCCGGCTCGGCGCGCACCGACAGCCACATCTCGTTGAACGGGAACTGCGCGAAGGAGAAGTACGTCGCCGGCTGGCCGGCGCTCCCCAGCCCTTCGAACGGCTCGTCGCGCACGACGCCGACGATCGTCCACGTCTCCGGCTGCCCGGGCCACCAGGCCATGCGGTGCAGCCGCCGGCCGACGGCGTCGCCGCCGGGGAAGTGGCGCCGCACGAAGGCCTCGTTCACCACCACCGCGCCAGGTGCGCCCATGCGGTCCGCCTCGGCGATGTCGCGGCCGGCCACCAGCGGCACGCCCATCGTGCGGAAGTAGCCCGGCATCACCGGGCGCACGCGGGCCTCGGGCTCGGTGCCCGGTCGCGGCTGCGGCTGTCCCTCGATGACGTAGCTCGACGTCCAGCCCTCGCTCAGCGGATGCTCGTACGACACGGCCACGTCCTGCACGCCCGGTATCGCCGCCACTGCGTCGCGCAGCTGCTCGTAGAAGCGCACCACCTTCGTCGTGGAGTCGTAGCGGGCCGCCGGGAGCTGCAGGTGCATCACGGCCACGCCGTCGGGGCGGAAGCCGGGGTCGGCGTCCACCAGCCGCCGGAAGCTGCCGAGCAGCAGCACCGCGCCCACCACGAGCACCGTGGCCACTGCCATCTCCAGCACCACCAGCGCCTGGCGCAGCCGGCGCCCCCCGGCCGCCGCCGTGGCGCCGCGCCCGCCGTCGCGCAGCGCCGTCAGCGACGGGTCGCCGCGGCGCAGCTGCAGCACGGGGAGCACGCCGAAGGCCAGCCCCACGACCACGGAGACGAGGAGCAGGAAGAGGAGCACCGGTCCGTCGAGCGCCACCTCGTCGGCGCGTGGGATGGTGCGCGGCACGGCGCCCAGCAGCGCGCGCATGCCGCCCCACGCCACCAGCAGCCCCGCTGCGCCGCCGCCCAGGGTCAGCAGCAGGCTCTCCGTCAGCCACTGCCGCACGAGCCGGCCGCGGCCGGCGCCGAGCGCGGTGCGCACCGCCGTCTCGCGCTCGCGCGCCGAGGCGCGGGCGAGGAAGAGGCTGGCCAGGTTCGCGCAGCCGACGAGGAGCACCATCGTCACCGCGCCCAGCAGCACGAGCAGCGCCGGCCGCGTGTCGTCCACGATCGTCTCGCGCAGCGGCTCCACGGTCACGGTGCGCTTCACGTTGTCGCTGGGGTAGGCCAGTTCCAGCCGCCGCGCCACGGCGCGCGCGTCCGCCTCCGCCGCCGCGCGTGTGACGCCGGGCTTCAGTCGCCCCACCACGCTCAGGGTGTGCTTGCCGCGGATCAGCTCCAGCTCGCCGACGGTGAGCGGCAGCCAGAGCTGCGTGTCGCCGAGCAGACGCACGTCGGGCGGCATGACGCCGACCACGGTGGTGGGGATGCCGTCGATGGTGACGACGCGGCCGAGCGCCGCCGCCGTGCCGCCCAGCCGCTGCTGCCAGAACTGGTGGCTGACGACGGTCACCGCGGCCGCGCCGGGGTCGTCGTCGCCGTCCACGAGGTCGCGGCCGAGCACCGGGGTGATGCCGAGCGTGGCGAGGAAGTTGGGCGTGATGAGGCTGGCGCGGACGCGCGACGGCTCCAGCCCGCGCGCGGTGAGCGTGACCTCGAGCCCGCGCGTGGCCGCGAGCTGCGAGAACGACGACGTCTGCGCACGGTAGTCGAGGTAGTCGGGGTACGAGGTCCCCGGCGACACCTTCTCGACGTCCCCGTCGGTGGGGACGCCGCGCAGGAAGACGAGCTGCTCGGGGTGGGGGAAGGCGAGGGGCCGCAGCAGGATGCCGTTGACGACCGAGAAGATGGCGGTGGTGGCGCCGATGCCCAGCGCCAGCGTCAGCACGACGACGGCGGTGAAGCCGGGGCGGCGGCGGAGCGAGCGCGCGGCGTACTTCACGTCGAGGCTGAGCATGTCGGAGGCTCCATGGCGGCGGCGCAGCCAGAGCGCGTCGGAGAGCGCACCGAGCGCGCGCCAGGCGAGGCGGAGGTGGGTGAGGGCGGCGGGCTCGCCGCGGCGGGCGGCGTCGTCGCGCGCCCAGGCCAGCTCGCCCGCCCACTCGGCCAGCCAGTCGCCGCGGCGGTCGCGTGGCACCAGCGGCGCGGCCAGTCGCACGAGGGCGAGGCCGGGCGGCGGCGGGAGCCCGTCGGGCGCGGCGTCCACGGGGTGCGACATGAGCGAGGCTACGCCGGCCGCGGGTGAGGTGGCACGCCGACGGGTGCGTCGAGGGCGGCGCGCGCGTCCGGGTACCGTTCGAGCGCGGCGCGCAGCGTGTCGGCGCCGGCGCCGGTGAGCTCGTAGTAGCGGCGCGGCGGCCGCCCCTCGTCCCGCGCCACGCGCACCGACTCCCAGCGTGAGCGCACCAGCCCGGCGTCCTCGCAGCGGCGCAGGATGGGGTAGACGGTACCGCTCGGCAGCCCGGTGGCGTCGAGGACGTCGAAGCCGTGGCGCACGCCACGCGAGAGGGCGAAGAGGACGAGCGTGGTGGGGCGCGTC
Source organism: Gemmatimonadaceae bacterium (assembly GCA_035761165.1). GTDB lineage: Bacteria > Gemmatimonadota > Gemmatimonadetes > Gemmatimonadales > Gemmatimonadaceae > CALCHX01. Next base: position 9,141 of record DASTRO010000242.1, read on the forward strand.
AGGCGAACGGGCACGGGTGTGCGGGGTGGGGGACGGGGCGGCGCGGCGTTGCTCTACCTATGTAGATTTACGCGCCGGCCGTCAAGAGCCCGTCGCGGGGGCGGGGATGCCGCCGGCGCCGCGCCAACCCCCGTGCCGGGGGCCCCCGAGCGCGCGGCACACTCCCTGCCCTTGGGGCGCGCCCGCCGAGCATCGTCGGCAGGCCTACCTTTCGACCGGAGTTGCAGTATGCGAGAGTCTGATTTCCGCCGGATCTTCCAGGCCGCCGCCCTCGTCGGAACGATCGCGATGGCGGGTGCGACGACGCCGAGCGTCGTCCGCGCGCAGGGTGCCGGCGACCCTGGTGTCCAGGCCACCACGACGGACGACGGCGACGATGGTGCGGACTGGGGCTGGCTCGGGCTGCTCGGCCTCGCCGGACTGCTCGGTCTGCGCCGCCGCGACCACGACCATCACGTCGACCCGACCCGCCGGCCCTGAGCCGGGCCGACGGCGCCGGATCACGGCGAGGCCCCGGGCGTCCACAGGGACGCCCGGGGCCTCGCCGCGTCGGGTGGATCGGTCGGGTCTACGTCGTCGGCATGCCGGGCGGCGACGTCACCGCGCCGCGGCCGGCGCCTTCCACCACATCGCCAGCGCGTCGATGCGCGCCGTCCAGCGCGTCCAGAGCGTCATCGGTGCCACGGCGAGCGCCAGCCCGCCCACCTGCACCCAGAAGCGCGCGTCGCCCGACAGCGGCGCGCCGCGCAGCGCGGCGACGGCACCGAGGACCGCCCGCCCTCCGTCGAGCGGCGGCACGGGGAGGAAGTTGAAGACGGTGAGGACCACCGCGTCCGCGACGAGGATGCGCCCCCACACCCACCGTCGGCCGGTGGCGCGCTCCCGCAGGGCGACCACGCCGGCGACGCCCAGCGCCAGCGCGAGCGTCGCGAGGACCCCGCCGCCGAGGGTGGTGACCTGCTCGCTCAGCGTGCTCCAGCGGCCCGACCCGCCCGCGCCGCCCAGGGTGGAGGTGGCGGCGGTGGCCTCGTCGGCCGGGGCCGCCGGCGGGGCACCGAGCTTCGTCAGGCCAGCGAGCGGCACGAGGCGGAGCACCACCTCCGTGTGGCCACGCTCCCCGCGCCAGAGCACGGGCCCCACCCCGACCGTCACGCGTCGCACGGCGAGCCCCTGGTGCCGGGCGGTGACCGCGTGGCCGGCCTCGTGAACGAGCAGGAGCGCCGACCAGACGATCCAGAAATGGGCGAGCCGGCGGGCCAGGGTGGGCAGGTCGGCCCGGCTCCAGCGGGGCTGCCGGAGCGTGAGCCGGGGTAGGCGGCGCCGCGCGCCGTCCCCGGTGAGAAGGCTGGACAGCATGAATCGACTTCCAGAGGCGGGCCCGGCCGCTGGGGGGCGTGCACGTGCGGCCGGGTGAGCGGAGAGGGAGACGAGCGCGCCGCCGCGCGCCAGGACGGCGGCAGGCGCTCGTAGTATAGCGCCTACACCGTCCGGCCTGCCCCGATCCGTCCCCTCACGACGGGTCGAGCGCTCGGCCCGCCGGGAGTTGCGGGGGCGGGCCCGGCAGCCGCCGGTCGCCGTCGGCCGTCCCGTTCGTCAGCGCGGTGCCGTTCGTGCGCGCGACGCCGTTCGTCGCTCCGTGGCCGTGTCGCGCGCCATTTCCATTCGTCGGTCCCGTGCGCTCGGCCGCCTGCGCCGCCGCCAGCAGCTCCGCCAGCCCGCCGCCCACCACCGCCGCCAGCTCCCGCCCGGCGCCGGAGATGATGCGCGCTGCGCGCCCGGCGATGTCGCCCAGCGCCGCCGCCCAGTCGGGCGCGCCGCCCCACGCGACGGGCGCGTCGGCCCCCGCACCGCGCAGCGCCGCCAGGATCTGGCCGCGCATGCGGAGCACGATCGGCGAGGCGAAGGCGATCGGGCTGAAGCCCGGCACGTAGCGCATCCCCAGCCCCTCGATCAGCGCCGCCGCCCGCGCGAAGTAGACCATCTCGCCGGTGAGCACGATCGGCCAGTCGTAGAGCGTCTTCATCACCTCCTCCGCCAGCACGCGCGCCGCCTCCTGCGGCGCGGTGCCGGCGAAGGCGAGGTCGAGCAGCAGCTGCGTGAGACGGCGGATCTCCGCCGGGTCGGCGCCCGGCGCCACGATGCCCAACGCGTGAAAGCCGTCGGCCACCGCGCCCGCGTCCTTGCGGATGGCCGCCAGCACCGTGCGCACGAGCGTCGTGCGCGTCTCGCCGGAGACGCGCACGCACATCCCGAAATCGAGCAGCACCAGACGGCCGTCGTCGGTCACGAGCAGGTTGCCGGGATGCGGATCGGCGTGGAAGAGGCCGTCCATGAGCATCATGCGCACGTATGCCTCGAGCACCTCCCGCACGAAGCCGGCGGCGTCCACGCGCCCCGCCGCCACCAGCGGCGCGAGGCGGTCCGCGCGGGTGCCCTCCACGAACTCCATCACCATCACCCGCTGGCGCGTCAGCTCCGGCAGCACGCGCGGGATGACGAGCCGCGGGTGGTCGGCGAAGCGCGCGCGGATCTCGCGCGCATGGTCGGCCTCGAGCCGGAAGTCCATCTCGTCGCCGACGCGCCGCCGGAACTCCTCGATCGTGGTGCGGAAGCCGACGACGTGCGGGTTGGGCCAGCGCCGGGCCACGGCCTCGACGATCCGGTGCGCCGCGGCCAGGTCGCGCGCGACGAGGCGCTCCACGCCGGGGCGCAGCACCTTCACCGCCACGTCCTGCCCCTCGTAGCGCGCGCGGTACACCTGGCCGAGCGAGCCGGAGGCCACCGGCTCGCGCTCGAACGACTGGAACAGCGCGTCGATCGGCCGGCCGTAGCTCGTCTCGATCTCGGCGGCCACTTCCGGCCACGGCGCCGGCGGCACGCGGTCGAGCAGCGCGCCGAGCGCGCCGACGTAGGGCTCGGGGATGAGGTCGGCGCGGGCGGCGAACACCTGCGCCAGCTTGACGAAGGTGGGCCCCAGCGCGGCGATCGCCGCCGACAGCCGCTCGGCGCGCCGCGCGTGGAAGGCCGCCGTGCGCGGCAGCGGCGCGCCGGCCACCAGCCAGCGCCGCGCGTCGCGGCGGAAGGAGAGCGCGAAGGGGAGCGCGCGCAGCGCGATGGTGACGGTACGCATGACGTCGTAAGGTACCCGCCGGGCGGGGGGGAGGTCCGGTCCGCGCGGTCCCGCGAGCCGGTCCCGC